>NZ_CP062500.1:2128722-2432825 GCF_014879975.1 Vibrio bathopelagicus
CAACGCGTTACAACAATATCTAGAGACCTCTATCCCAGGCAGTATTTTTGGCATGTTGATTCTGTTTACTGCCATGGTGATTGGTATCGTTCCTTCACACTGGGTGCAGCCCGGTGCCAGTTTGATTATTCGTTTGATGATCTTATTGTTCGTCCCAATCAGTGTTGGGTTGATGGAACATTTCGACATGCTTATCGCCAATGCACTGCCAATTATGGCGAGTGCTGTTGGTGGAACGCTGATCGTATTGGTGTCTTTATCATGGTTCTTAGACCGCTTGCTTTCGAGAGGTAAATAATCATGTGGATTCTACTCACCATCGTGGTCTTCCTGTTTGCTCGCTGGGTCAGCCAGAAAGTGAACTCACCGCTGTGTAATCCTTTATTGATCAGCATTGGCATCATTATTCCTATTCTGTTGTTCTTCAAGGTCCCTTTCGAGACCTATTACGCAGACAACACTTGGATTACTTACATGCTTCAGCCTGCGGTTGTGGCACTTGCTTACCCTTTGTATGAGCAGTTACCTCAAATTCGAGCTAACTGGCGCATCATTACCTTTGCTTGTACATTGGGCAGCGTGATGTCGATGACCACGACAGCATTGATTGCTGTCGCCTTTAAAGCAGATCTAAGCCTAATTGCTAGCCTACTAGGTAAATCGGTCACCACACCGATTGCAATGGAAGTATCGAGCCATTTAGGCGGTGAAGCAGCGATTGCAGCGATTCTGGTTTTAATCGTTGGTCTGTTCGGAGCCATCTTTGCTTACCCTATCTATAACCTGATTGGAATTAAGAGCCCAATCGCCAGAGGTTTAACCATGGGCACGGTATC
This sequence comes from Vibrio bathopelagicus, assembly GCF_014879975.1. Lineage (NCBI taxonomy): Bacteria > Pseudomonadati > Pseudomonadota > Gammaproteobacteria > Vibrionales > Vibrionaceae > Vibrio > Vibrio bathopelagicus. Next base: position 2,129,559 of record NZ_CP062500.1, read on the forward strand.
TCACGCTCTAGGTACCGCTACGTGTGCTGAAAAGAACCAAGAAGATGCGGCTTTCAGTTCATTGGCGTTGGTTCTTTGTGGGGTTATCACCTCAATCATTGCACCTAGCGTATTTTCAGTGGTGATTTGGCTCTACTCTTAACGAATCGACTCTGAAATTATTTTTATAAGATCATGTAAGCCCAAACATCACCCTGTTATTTCAGCGTCTGTTTGGGCTTTTTCGTCGCCATTATTCAGAGATAACGGTACCAACTACCCGTTGATTTGCGATATCAACGATGATTTTTGTCCTTGCAATCGATTTCATCTGTGACTTCACTCTAATTATGCAAACCAATGTAACAACAACAGTGTAATGGTGATCATTATCACAGAAAAATCCTGGGCATTGCATAAAATTAAAGCCTAAGGTCAATTAAGGATTCAACATGAACAGTCGTATTACCCTGGCGCTGGAAAGTGCTCCAATATCAATGAAAGCGCTTTTGAGTGACATCGTATTAGCAGACAACTTTGACGCCACTATCTCTAAAGAGCAGTTGCAAAGCTTGCAGGATGCAAGCGGTCTTTCTGATAAAGAAGTTCGCCTAGCTTTACTGCCAATCGCTGCGGCATACTCTTATGCGCCTCTTTCTGAATTCTATGTTGGTGCCATCGTACGTGGCCTATCTGGTCGCTTGTATTTCGGTGCAAACTTGGAGATCGCTGGTGCTCAGCTAGGTCAAACAGTTCATGCTGAACAATCAGCCATCAGCCACGCTTGGATGAAGGGTGAAGAAGGCCTTTCTGACATCACTATCAACTTCAGCCCTTGTGGTCACTGTCGCCAATTCATGAACGAATTGACGACGGCAAAAGAGCTTAAAGTTCAGCTTCCACAGCGCGATGAAATGTCACTACAAGAATACCTGCCAGATTCTTTCGGCCCTGCTGATTTAGGTGTGACAACTGGCTTGATGACAAAGCTGAACCACCAATACACAACAGATGAAACGAGCCCTGTTGTTGTAGACGCTTTAGCTGCATTGAACCGCAGCCACGCTCCTTACACTAAGAACCTAAGTGGTGTTTCACTACAACTGACAACTGGCGAAATCTTTACGGGTGCTTACGCTGAAAACGCAGCGTTCAACCCTAGCCTACCACCTCTACAAGTGGCTCTAATTCAGCTGAAATTGGCTGGCTTCGATTTTGAACAAATTGAAAACGCAGCTTTGGTTGAAATGGCCGATGGTAGCATCAGTCACCTAGCGGATACGCAATCTACATTAGAAGCGATTAATCCCGACATTCCAGTGACTTACTTAGCAATCTAAATACATCTAGTTAACAAAAATTTAAATAAGCAGCTCTATTTAACGGGGCTGCTTTTTTTATGCTTGTAATTAACGCAACAACTTGCGCAAACGTTTGCTTTTATCATTCAAATAAGTATGATCACCCCGTTTTCAATCAATCGTTCAAAAGATCGGAAGGAATTTCTATGTTTGGTACCGCTACTCGTGAAAATGCTACTCGTGTACTTCTATTAGGTTCAGGTGAACTTGGCAAAGAAGTGGCTATCGAGTGCCAACGTTTAGGTTTAGAAGTTATTGCTTGTGACCGTTATGCAGACGCACCAGCTATGCAAGTCGCACATCGCAGTCACGTATTGGATATGTTGGACGCTGACGCTTTAGAAGCCGTTATTGAACTAGAAAAACCAGATTATGTGGTACCGGAAATCGAAGCGATTGCCACCAGCAAGTTGGTAGAGCTAGAAGCAAAAGGGTTGAATGTCGTTCCAACTGCAAATGCAACCAAGCTGACGATGAACCGCGAAGGTATTCGTCGCCTAGCCGCAGAAGAGTTGAAACTGAGCACGTCTCCTTACCGCTTTGCAGACACCTTTGAAGATTTCGCAGCCGCTGTTGAGTTCGTGGGTATGCCTTGTGTTGTGAAACCAGTAATGAGTTCTTCAGGCAAAGGCCAAAGCGTTATCAAAACAGAAGAAGATATCCAAAAATCTTGGGACTACGCACAAGAAGGCGGCCGCACTGGCGCGGGCCGTGTGATCGTTGAAGGCTTCATCGATTTTGATTACGAAATCACACTGCTTACCGTTCGCGCAGTCGACGGTGTACATTTCTGTGCACCAATCGGCCACCGCCAAGAAGACGGTGATTACCGCGAATCATGGCAGCCACAAATCATGTCAGACAACGCTTTAAAAGCGGCTCAATACACGGCAGAGCAAGTGGTTAACGCACTAGGTGGTCACGGTATCTTCGGTGTTGAACTATTCGTTAAAGGCGATCACGTGATCTTCAATGAAGTATCCCCTCGCCCACACGATACTGGTTTGGTTACTTTGATGTCTCAAGATTCGTCTGAATTCGCACTGCACGTTCGTGCCTTTACAGGTATGCCAATTAAGTCGATTACTCAATACGGGCCATGTGCGTCTGCGGTTATCTTAGGCCAAGGCACATCGACAAACATCCGTTTTGAAGGCCTTACAGAAGCGCTAGACGCACCACAAACACAAGTTCGTCTGTTTGGTAAGCCTGACATTGATGGCCGTCGTCGTCTTGGTGTGGCGTTAACTCGCCGTAATAGCACAGAGACAGCAATCGAAGATGCCATCGAAAGCGCTTCGAAAGTAAAAGTGATTTACTAACTAGCTATTCAAATCTGAACAATAAAAAGACGGGCTATCGAGCCCGTCTTTTTATTGGTGTTACTGTTGGCTTAACTAAGCAAACTGAACTTAAGCGTCTGACTCAATCAAATACACTTCTTCACTGAATCGAGACAAACCTTTCTTAGCAATCTTCGGATGTTCATCGTCTGCAATATCTTGATTCAACAATGTGATTTTGTATCCAGAGAACAACTGTTCGATCTCTAGTTTAGGTACGCTAAACGGAGGCCCTGCCATCTCGCTTTGGTCGTAATCCAGAGTCACCAGAAGGATCTTACCGCCCGGTTTCAGCAGTTGTTTCAAACGCTCTACATACTGCACTCGCATCTCTTCAGGCAAAGCTACCAAAGAAGCACGGTCATAAATAGTGTCGACAGGCTGAATTGGCGCAGTGAAATAATCTCCGGTATAAACACTCAGCTCATCGAATTGGTAGAGCTCATGTTGACCACTGATTTGAGTCACTGTCGGTGTGTATAAATGCTCAGAGAAAAATGCGCGAACCGCGATCTGGCTTAATTCGACACCTTGAACCTCTTCATGCTTGGTCGCTAACCAAATCAAATCTTCACTCTTCCCACAAAGAGGCACGAAGACACTCTTGTCGTAACTAGGGTTGGTCTTTTGCCAAAACTCGATAAGTAACGGATTTACATCTTCAAGGTGGAAACCAATTTGGTTGGCTGCCCATTTATTGTGCCAAAATTCAGGATTATTCATCTTTCGTTCATGTTAAACAGTCATAATGCAAGGGTACAGTATAGAGAAGTAAGAGCAACCTTCGCTTGATTCAAACTTGAAAACGACGCGAGTTGACAAAGAAGATTGCTGAGGTTCAAAGTTCTCAAAATTTGGGAACAAACGCTTAAATGATTTGTCTATATCTTCACATTTTAAAGCAATATTAAACGTTAGAGTTGGTTTCGGTCTTAACTAGCCCCATCTAATATATAGCGAGATTGGTTAGTGTAGTTAAACTGTTTTCACTCTTATGCGTTACTGGTTACCCCTTTTGATTACCCGTTTTTGTAACCTTGTATTTTGGAGTTTGAATGAGTGTATTTCTCCGTACGACGGCCCTAATGCTTCTAGTATTGAGCCGAGCGCCTGCATTCGCAGCAGCACCTGTTTCAACAAGTTCAACTGATCAATCGCGCACAGCGTCATCGCAAAACCAAGTTTCATCAAATGTATTCCGCCATAGCCTAAGCGGCTTGTATGGCATAAAAGCATTCGACTCACGTCCGACTCAGCCTTATACCGACTTCGATATTCTGTACAGCAAAGCGCATCAAGGCCAAGCTGAACTAGAAACTATCTGTAAAAGTACTGCCCTACTCACTAATTCTGAGGCGCTATTTGCTGGCGTTAAATCTCAAGCTCGTGCAGAAGAAAAAATCGCCCTAGAGCTTGATGGTGATGTAACACGAATTACTGACCTAGCCCGTGCAACCATCATCGCTAACGATGTCGAAAGCTTGGTCGAAGTGTACGAAGCCCTAAGTCGCGAAGCAGATGTGGTAAAAGTGAAAAATAAATTCAAATCACCTGCTGATTCTGGCTACCGTGATTTGAACCTTTTGGTTCGTTTACCTAAAACTAATGTTATCGCCGAAGTGCAACTTCACTTGAGAGCCATCGCTGATGTGAAAAGTGGTCCTGAACACGAGCTGTACGAAATCATTCAAGGCATTGAACGTCACGCTATTGCAGAAAAACGTCCGATTAACGACATCGAAGCGGCGCAAATCAATAGCCTAAGACGCCAATCTTTAGAGCTTTACCAACAAGCATGGCAACCATACATTACAACGCACATTAAAGCGGCTTAACCACTGGCTGAGCGCTTATCATAAACAAGAACGACAAAGGGCTGCATAATCGCAGCCCTTTCTTTTATCTACTATTTTGCTTATCAAACCTCGTAGAAACCAACTTAACCAGTGTCCCGAGAAAGCCCCACCTACTGGTGATAATACTCTTTAGTGCGATTGTATAAATCCAATGGCTTCAACGAGCCATAGAATGCGGCTACGTCTTGTAAGTCTTCATCCGAAAGGTGTTTGACCACCGACTGCATGTACAAATCTTGTCGCTCATCGCTTTTAAAATCACGCAGCTGCTTAAGAATATACCCAGCTTTCTGACCTTTGATGTTTGGATAAGATTGTACGAAAGGAATAATTTTGTCGCCATGACACTGGCTACATAGATTCAGAACCAACTTTTCACCAGAAACTAAGCTAGGTATGTAAACCTTGGCGGCGACCTTGTTATCAACAAGAGTTTCAACCTCGGTTTTAGCTTCCGCTTTAAGCTTCACCGATGGTTCTGACTCTATACCTAATGATTCGAATCGTGAGGCAACGTTGTCTTCAGTGCTCGGCTGTTCGTCGGTACACGCCGACAACGACAAAACCACTGCAACAACGGCTATCGCAACAACTCCACTCACAAAAGAAGTTCGCTTTAATCGATTGATGATCATTGGCTCTCTCCTGGCATAGGTGGCATCAAGGCGCTATCAATAGGCTTACGACGATACTTGTTCATATCGATGCCTTTGTCTTGATAATAGGTACTTAGGTAATCTAGCACTGGATCCCAAGTATCAGACAGATCCCACAAACCTTGAGTGTCGACCATCCATTGAATGGTTTCGCGCCATTGCTCTCTGTTACCGCTGTTCTGAGCAACGATTAAGCTGGTATGACAGGCGTTACATTGCCCTTTCACAGTCTCCCAGCCGGGTGCCATAATCAGACCCGATGCTTTATCTACGCCATAGTACTCTTTCGGGTTTTCTGGAATCTCATCGGCCTGTACGAGCATCGACGTTAACAAGCTGCACACCAGTGCCGCTCTCATTATGCCTTTACGGTAACTACGCTTACTGACAGGGTTTGAGTCTGCGTGAAATGAGTAGCCATCAATCAAATTGGTAAGTTTAGAACTGCTATCATTAGGCTTATTGGAAATAGAAGGCATCACGACACTCTTACTGCGATACGGTGGCAACCATTAAACAGGTAACCTTTGGGGTTCCACTGCGGTTGCACCACAGGCTGACTATCACCTTCACTGTCGGTCGCCTTCGCCCAGATCTCATAATAACCTGTCATAGGAAGGTCTAGATCTGCTTCCCATTGTTGCCATGCGCCCTTGTTTACTGGCTTATTCAACTTTGCATCTTGCCAAGTAGTACCGTAGTCGTAACTCACTTGCAGCTTCTCAACGGTTCTTAACCCTGCCCATGCATGGCCACTAACCTTGACCTTCTTACCGAGAGCAAACTCTGTCCCGCTTTTGGGAGAAGTAATCAGCGATTTCACAATCATTTCTTCTATGATTCGGAAATCTTTGTTATCCACTTTCTCACCCGGGGCGATTGGGTTCTTAGGCACTTGATACGCAGGTGCTGCCATCTTGTGTCCATCGTGGATTTTGTTTCGAATACTGATGCCTGTTGTACATTTCTGAGAAACAGAAGCCGGTCGGCCGCCAAATACAGTTCGTAGCGGATAACCATGGAGATAAGGGATCGGCTCACCATTCATCTCCCAGGCAATTAACGCGTTATCGTTCATCGCAGCTGCAATAGGAACGCCTCGTGAAATCGCCTCACCTTTGCCACTCAAGTGTTTATCAAAGCCATGATTACCGACATAAACCGCATCATCTTTGATACCACAATCTTTAAGCACATCGCTCAACAACACACCGGTCCACTGTGAACAATAGACACCAGCGTTGTTCCATTGATTACCTTTGGTACTTGGATAAAAATTGTTACGGCTGTTACCGCCACACTCAAGCACCAAGCTCTGGGTATGGTGCTTAAACTTAGATTTGAGCTCGGCTATCGTATAGGTTTTGCTCTGTTTTACGGATTCACCTTTCACTTCGAAGGTCCAAGTATCAGGGTCCATCTCCGTAAAATCTGGCATCAAGCCATTCCAACGAACGAAGGGAACATCTGCAGGAGTCACAGCAGGCGCAAGCATACTTTCTGGCGGATACGCATTCAAAGGGTTGGTATTTAAAACGGTGTAGTAATCCGGTAGATCTTCTGCTTTTGCCCACGTTAATGCATTGATATCCAGTGCTGCTAAACCTTCAGGGCGATTCGCGGCAAATACCCACGACACCGGCAATGCAGATACTGCTGTTGCTGAAAGCGCGGCTTTAAGGAACTGTCTTCTATCTAAACTCATTGCGGTGACCCTGTGTTATTCAGTTGGTAAAAGTAATTGGCTAACTTCTTGATGTCTTCTTCTGACAATAGTTGTGCGACTTTGGACATCGTTTTGTCCTCACGCTTACCACTTTTGAAGTCAGACAATTGCTCAGTAAGGTAGACTTGGTTTTGCCACTTAAGGTTTGGGATAGAGGGAAACGAGGTATCGTTGTTACTGCCATGACAAGCAATGCACATATTGGCAAGTTGCTGGTACTCCGCTGCCGAAGCGACAGTCGATAAAAAGAGTAACATCAAAGCTAAAGCGGACTTACGCAAAGCTTCTCCTTAGATTTAGATCAACAAAATAGATTAACTGGCTGTTTATTGAGCGCATTACAGCAAATCACTCGGGTGATTTAAATTCAATTAGATTTAACCTCTGTTCAATTTCACTGAACAGATTTAAAAAACAAATAACATAAGCTGAATCGATACTGCTTAGCTGTCCATTTTAAATGTATGGGTAATATATGAAGACGGGTTGGGGATATGTGGGGCCGAGATAGACTGTAAGATCTGAGATGCGAGATGCGAGATGCGAGATGCGAGATGCGAGATGCGAGATGCGAGATGCGAGATGCGAGATGCGAGATGCGAGATGCGAGATGCGAGATGCGAATGCGAGATGCGAGATGCGAGATGCAGATGCGAGATGCGAGATGCGAGATGCGAGATGATAAAAGACTGAAAGAAAGACACAACAATAATTGCCAGACTAAAAACAAAAAGACCACGCTAGGCGTGGTCTATTGCTTGGCTACTTCTCGATTTTAATATTCTCGACACGGGCCTTTAGTTTTTGTCCCGGTCTAAAAGTAACAACACGTCGAGCAGAAATTGGAATGTCTTCACCAGTTTTCGGGTTACGACCAGGTCGCTCGTTTTTCTCGCGAAGATCAAAGTTACCAAAACCAGACAGTTTTACCTGTTCGCCATTTTCAAGTGCCTTACGAACTTCTTCGAAAAACACTTCAACCGTTTCCTTGGCATCCCGCTTGCTGTATCCGAGTGTCTCAAACAGGTTCTCAGCCAAATCGGCCTTCGTGAGTGCCATAAAACTTTCCTCAAAGCTATGTTAAACATTGCTACCATCGCCAGTAGCGCCAAAGCATTTACCCTATTCAATCAATGAGATAAGGTCATTTACAAGGAAAGTGTATGCCAAGCTTCTGATTTTCGCCAACTTTTTTATCTCAACTATTGAATTATTCTTTCAAATCAGAAAGATAAGCCACTCCTAAATTCACATATATGGCTAAAAAACATCTACTAACACACAACCAAATAGAACTATATTCCATTTAACCAGGCTTATATGGAATTTAAAACTTTAGTTTCCTAAATATTAATTTGTGAGACTTTTCTCCTATGTTCAATAAAATCAGCCACTTGATTTGATATCAAACTCAACAGAGGTTACTAAGTAAGCGTTATTAAATATGAGATTCGTATCATTTCAGAATTTAATTCGATTAGGCATGAATAGTTTATGCCGGTATGGCTAATATTGCACATGACTAGTCGATGCTCCATCAACATACCAGTTAGACCCCGAGACAAAACTCGCAACAGGGCTTGAAATAAAGGTGACGACATCGGCTACTTCTTTAGGGTTTGCCAAGCGACCCATCGGGTTTCTATCAATAACTTTCTGGAAAGTGTCCGGTTCTTCACACTTACACCGCCCCCACAAACCATCAGCAATATATGTGTCTCCAGGGGAAACGGTATTAACCCTCAACTTAGGAACGTAAGTCAAAGACAAGGATTTCATGTAATGGGCTAAAGCAGCCTTACCCGCCCCATAAGCATTAGCGTCACAAACAGTATAGCCACTCGCTTTTGAGCCAATATAAGTTATTGCAGCACAACGCGATTCAAGTAACTTAGGTAAGACTAACGTAATGGCCTGCTGCGTGGCGGCAATATCTTTCAGTAGAACATCCTCCCACTCATCAGAAAGCGTGCTTACATTGGGAACGAAGATATCGATATTAGGAATAGACCCAACCCAAGTTTTCATTTGCGTCAAATCGTGAACATTAACGACTTTACCGACAACTTGTTTAGCCGCCTTTCCGAGTTGTATAAGCAGCTTATCTATCCGATGTTGAGAACGTCCACAGAACCAAACATTCGCCCCTTCATTAGCAAAGCCTTCAACTATTTTTGCTCCAATTCCACTAGATCCTCCAGTGACAACAACATTGATATTCTTTAATCCTAAATCCATCTTTAACCTCTCAAATAACACCTACCACTGAAAGGAAGTATCAAAAATGATCGCTTATATTTCAAAGAGAATTATAAAAGTGACACTTTGTGCTACCTTAAGTGTATGAAATAGTGATGGTATAGAGTAATGGATACACTTGACGACGAAATTTGTACAACAATCAAACGCCATTTGAAAAAGGCTGGTATCTCTTATAAAGAAGTTTCAGAGTTCACAGGAATCTCCGAAATAGGCATTAAACGATTGCTGAACGGCCATCAATCACTCTCTATTTTGAAGTTACAAAAGATATGTAAATTAATTCAGCTTCCTCTATCAGCTCTTATCACAGAAGCAGAAGAAGCATTAGCTTCGGTGTCACTATTTACAGACGAACAAGACGCAGCCTTCTGTAAAGAACCGGCGTTGTTTACGATTTTCCAAGAGATTGTAAATGAAGGAGCAAACGCCCAGCAGTTAATGGCCAGTTATGACTTAAACGAACCATCACTGCATATCTACCTCAGGAAACTGGAACAGTTAAAACTAATAACAATGTTATTAGGCTTAAAATTCCATGTCATCGTGCCTGCCAATATAGCTTTCTCTGAACAAGCACGATTTAGCGTCATGTTCAAAAACCAAGTCATAGATGCACTAAAACAGGCTGTGCAATATATCGATGCAAGTAACAAACAAGCTTACTTTATTACGACTAAACTTAGGCTGACCGAAGACGAATTTAAAGAATATAACGCTAGGCTTGAGGAGTTAATGTTCAAAACCCTAAAGGTCAGTCAGTCGCATAGCCGAATGACTGAAGGAGTCAACGACTATGCTATTGTCGACATGGGCGCCAAAGGAATTTTCCACCCTACACTCAAAGCACCAGTAAATTTAGTTTAGGTATGCCTTAACAGTGCCCATTGTTCTAACAACATTGTGCAATTACTGTTTCGCTAGTTTAGTTGCCTTGTCGGTACGCTCCGCACTCGCGGGTTTAACAATCAAACCGATCCCGACTAAGAACAACGCCGATGCAAGCACTTGAGCGAATGACAGTACTTCGTCATACATAAAGTAACCGCTGATCAATGCGAAGATTGGCACTAGCAGAGTTAACGGTGCCGTTGTGCTTAACGGGTATTGGATTAATAACTTGTTCCATACCCAGTAACCAAATAGCGTGGTTGGGTAAGCCTGAAACAGAACAGCGATTGTCGTATTCCAATCCCATTGTTCTATGCCCTGCCAGATAATTTGGTCACCGTGTAACATGACGGCAAACAACACTAATGGAACTGGCGCAAACAACATTCCCCACACGTTAAACGCAAAAGCCTGAGTGGTTTTTGAAGCTTTAACAATTACACCCATCAGCGTCCAGCTACATGCCGCAATCATAATCAATATCACGCCGTTAACGGTGACATTACCTGTTGCTGCAGATACCAATACAGCCAAAGCGCACATCGCTAACATCGCTCCCATTAATTTACGCACAGAAGCACTCTCCTTGAACACCCATACGCCAACCGCCATGCCGATTAATACGTTGGTTGACAGTAATACCGATGAAAGCCCAGAAGATAACCCAGCGGTGATCGACCATGAAGCCATACCCCAGATACCGACACCGAACACAAAGCCGTAACTGACTAAGTAACGCCAAGCGACATTCGGTCTTGCCACAAAAAATATCACCGGAACAACCGCTAGCGAGAAACGCGCGGCGGTTGCCAACAACGGATGAACATTGGTCACACCCATTTTTATCATCGAGAAATTGAATCCCCAAATTACCATCACAAATACCGCTAACAACAAATCATTTCTTTTCATACTGACCCCTCCTTTGTTTTAAAAGAGTATCCCTTGAACAATAAAACCAGTACAGATACAATTTTTGCAATAAAAACCAGTACAGTTAATAGCGGTCGTGATAATGAGCATCTATAGAAAGCTAGCCAATCAGTTTATCGATGAGATAGAAACAGGTAAAAGACCGGAAGGCGGACGTATGCCTTCACTTCGTCAATTGGCTAAGCAGCAGGCCATCAGCATGTCGACCGTGGTGAGCTGTTACCAAGAATTAGAATCGCAAGGTTGGATACACTCACGACCGCAAGCTGGGTATTTTGTTTCACCTCACAAGCCTATTCATTCAACGCCTGAGTGGGCACAGTTTGAAAGTAAGGTATCGAGCGTCAAGCAAACGTCATCGGCTCACAACTCAATCAATGGGCCTTTAGGGGTTTCTAGTACCACCAATGATGAACAATCGATTGTTGAGCTAGAACGCAGTTTCCGCCGTTCAATCAAACGGATGGGAAGCAGACTCAACCATTACCCAGATACACAAGGTGAGCCGATGTTGCGACAAGCATTATCCACTCACTTTGCCAAACTCGATGTGCACTTTTCACCTGAAGAGATGGTGATCACTGCAGGCTGTATGTCGGCGATTAAGGCTGCACTTGAATCGTGTACCAAAGAAGGCGACACCATTGCGATTAGCTCACCTTGTTTCAACGGCATTCTGGAGTTGCTCGGAAAGATGTCACGCCAAATCATCGAGATCCCATCTCTCGATGATGGTGTCGACTTACAACAACTGGAAACTCATTTGAAGAACAAACGAGTGGACGCCGCGATCTTCTGTACCTCTCATATGAACCCTCAGGGAATCAATATGTCAGCCAATCAAAAACAAAAACTTGCCGAGTTAGCTAATTATTACCAAGTGCCGATCATTGAAGATGATGTGTATCTAGAGCTCTCTTACTCATCACACACACCACTGCCAGCGAAATACTATGACAAAGGCGGCTATGTGCTGTGGTGTGGTTCTGTATCGAAAAGCCTATCACCGAGCTACCGTTTAGGCTGGTGCTTACCGGGAAGGTACATTGATGAATACAAAACTCAGTTTTCTGCAGCGAGTTATGGCGTCGCCCTACCGACTCAACTTGCGGTTGCTGACTTTATCGAATCTGGCCAATACGCAAAGCATGTTAGAAGACGATGTACCCAGCTCCTTTCGTTGCGCCAGCAATACCTTAGTTATTTAGCCCAACACCTTCCTCAAGACGTGAAGATAAGTAACCCGCAAGGTGGCATGGTACTTTGGTTACAAATCCCAAATTTGAACCAGAAAATTTTTGCTCAAGCGGTAGCTGATCAGAATCTTGATATCAGGCTTGGACATCTGTTCAGCACGCTCGATCTCTACAGCAACTGCCTACGCATCAATTTTGGTTACTCACTAGAGGGAGAAGCCAAACAGCAGTTGGATGACTTGATTAGACTTATCCACCAATGCGTCAACGGTTAGCCTTACCCAATCTAATTTGCTCATAATTGGCGCGTATTAGTTGTTTAAGTTCTACTTTTTCATGCCTTCTTTCATAGCTTTTGTTCATAACTCTTCATAGCTATTTGTCATAAAGGAGGAGGCTATTATTCCGATTTAAACTGGATTAAAGCCCCGTACCGTAAGGAAATTCACTCGCCTCAAAACCCTTAAATACTGAGTTTGCAAGCACCCACAAAATTATGCAACTCAGCTAATGACACATCACTTTTTGTCGTCAATATACAGCCGTCAGCGCTGGCGTTATCCTGTATTTGAAGAGAACTATTATGAGTGATAAAACCAAAAAAAAACCATTACCTTCCTTTATTGAAGAACGCTTGAACTTCTATATTCAAGACCTGATTACCCAGAATGAAAGCCAGAAACACTTGGTTTTGGGTAAACGTCCACCACGCAACGCTGTTGTCATGCAGAGCAATGATTACTTAGCACTGTCACATAACAAGCAGATCCAACAAGCTCACCAAGCGGCGATCAGTGAACACGATGACAACGTGGTGATGTCTGCGATTTTCTTACAAGACGAAGAATCTAAACCTGCGTTTGAAACCGAACTCGCGAACTATGTCGGAATGGAAAGCTGTTTGCTTTCTCAATCTGGCTGGGCGGCCAATATTGGGTTACTTCAAACTATCTGTCCGCCAGATACGCCAGTGTATATCGACTTTTTTGCACACATGTCGCTGTGGGAAGGCATTCGCGCGGCTGGTGCAATAGCCCATCCATTTATGCATAACAATATGAGTCACTTACGCAGGCTGCTTGAACGCCACGGTTCAGGCGTTATTGTGATCGATTCGGTTTATAGCACAATTGGCACCATCGCCCCACTACGCGACATCTACGAAATGGCGCAAGCGTTTGATTGTGCGGTCATCGTTGATGAATCGCATTCACTGGGCACTCATGGAGAGAATGGTGCTGGCTTAGTGCAAGCGCTCGGACTCACGAATCAAGTCGACTTCATCACCGTCAGCTTGGCAAAGACCTTTGCTTATCGCGCAGGCGCAATCCTCGGGCCCAAACAGCTCTCCGATACCTTGCCGTTTGTCGCATACCCTGCGATTTTTAGCTCAACGGTGTTGCCACAAGAAGTGATTCGTTTAGAGAAAACCTTAGAGGTGATTAAAGGTGCCGAAGATAAACGAAAGACTTTATTTGAACGCGCTAAATCGCTCGCTACAGGCCTCAAACGGATTGGCTTTAACATCCGTAGTGAATCTCAAATCGTTGCGTTAGAGTGCGGCAATGAGAGAAATACAGAGCGAGTGCGCGACTTCCTTGAGCAACGTGATGTGTTCGGTGCTGTGTTCTGCCGCCCCGCTACGGGCAAGAATAAGAACATCATCCGATTTTCAGTGAATGCCGACATGACACCACGAGACATTGACCATGTGCTCACGGTTTGTCACGAAGCGTACAATCACCCGGAGTTAGAGTTCGTATAACTCTGTACACACCCATTCTATAACCAACAAAACGGCAGGACGGAATGGACGCTATCATGTCGCTAAACAAAAAGAGCCCAGCATTTCGCTGAGCTCTTTCTTGTGTTTGTGTTCGCTGACAAAATGGCCGTGTGCTTCAACCTATGGCATTCGCTAAATCCAGTGAGCAATTTTATCGAACAGTCGGTTTTTATCTGCGGGTTTGACGATAAAATCTGACATGCCTGACGATTCCATTTTCTCCAAAGTGACTGGCGAACTGTCGCCTGTGTGAGCAATGATTGGCACCGAAGAGTACGCTTTATTGGCACTTCGAATTCGGCGAGAAGCTTCCACACCATCCATGATGGGCATTTCGATATCCATCAGAATCAAGTCGATCTCGTCGCTATCCAAAGCGTCTAATGCTTGTTGGCCATCTTCTTTCTGAACAACATCAAAGCCCTGCTTTTCCAGTAACATCGCCGTAAAACGACGCAAAGATTCGTTGTCATCCACCACCATAATCGTCCGCTTATTCGCGGCCTCTAGTGGTTTTGTTGGCGCAGCTGGCATCACGTAATTGGAATCGAAAAGTAACCGGTCGATGGTCGCTTTGGTATTAAGCAACCAAACTTGTGTTTCCACCCAAATAGGCTCGTAAGAAACGTTACGCACACGCTTAATGGGATGATGCTCATACAAGTAGATGATTCGCGCTTCAGTGAACGAAAGCAGTGACTCAATCCTCTCTAGGCAACTGGCTCGTAAGTCCAAGCTCTCCATATCAACGAAAATCAGATCGAACTCGAACTGGTATTCCTTATTTTTTAGGGCGGATGCGACATCTAAGATGGCGAGATCAAAGCCCATAAAACGCGATATCTCGGTCATTTTACTGATCAGAATTTTCTGGTCGCTCACCATCAACACGGTCTTCAGCTTAGTGAGCTCGCTCTTGATCTCTTTCACTGTATTTGAAGCCAAAGATGGGAAGGTCATCGTAAACTGCGTCCATTGTTCCACTTCCGACTGACATTTAATCTCACCACCAAACGAACGCATCACCTTCTTACAAAATGGCAAACCCAGTCCGTAATTACCCGATTGACCCGTGGTGTAAAAATCTTGGAAAATGCGTCGAATTAAATCGCTTGAAATACCCGCACCGTTATCGGTGACCATTATTTGATTGGTCACTTCATCACTGTACATAGAGACATGAATATGAAAATCTTCTGGGCTGCGATGATGGAATGCGTTCTTGAACAAGTTATACATGACGTACTTCAACAAGGTATCACTGCCCAAGAAGTCAAAGTCGCTTTGTACATCTAAAGATATCGCAGACTTATCGGCTGAACGCTTGTAGTTAAAGCTGTCTATGGCATCCTTAACCACCACTTGTGCTGAATGCTTTTTAAACGTTGAACGAGATACGCGGTTTTCATCGATTGAAGTCAGCAACAGATCAATCGTCTCGTTACCTGAGTGGATAATCTCCATCGCCTCATCACCCACTTCACGCAACTGGATAACGTCTTCATTGCTCAGCGCATATTGCCCTTTATGGTCGCCACTTTTGGGGTTCGGCAATATGGACTGCATGACATCTATAGAGGTCAACAAGCCACTAAGAGGGTTTCGCATCTCATGGGCAATGCCAGCCCCAAAAGATTTCGCCAAGGACACCTTGTTCTCGTGTTCCACCTGATTACGAAAGTAGAACAAGTTGCCGAATAAGTAGATAAACAAAAAGATTGGCACATGCGTCCAGTCCATTGTGAGTTCTAGATAGAAGCCCTGTGCTACCCAAGCACACAAGGTTGCAATCCCAATAGCGGCAAAGGTTTGTGCAAACATCACTCTCGTCACGTGCACTAATAAAATATGGAGGAAAATAGCCGACATGAATGACATAACCCAAACATTGGACCAATTATTCATTAGCAGCATGTAGAAAAAGAATCCAGGTAAACAGATAGTCACAGTGACTTGATAATAAGCCGGAAGGTATTTTCGCCATTCAAATGGAACACGATTGCGAAATATAATGCCAAAGAATAATACCGAGCAAAACAGGCGAAGCGCCAAGTTTTCGTAGGGTTGCGGAAACAAAAATTCCCACACAATATAGTAAATTGGGAAACCGACAAAGCCCATCCACCCTACTAGGGTTAGATTTGGTTCTGCGTACTGGTAAACCTTACGAATCGCGTTCATACGAAATACTTTGTTCTCTAAGCCCTAACGTTTAATAATTTTATGGTTTGGTTTTTGTTCTTATAATTTGGCATTGATTATATTACACATCAGCTCCGAGCAATGAGGTTTCAATCAAATATATATCAAGGTTTTTGCTTTTCAACTTGAATTTAAAGTCAGTGTAAATACTGACAAAAGTAACAATTCCCTTTAACCGATACATAACTAAAGAGCCTTTGGTTTGAGTTATGCGTGCTCAGCGATCGCAGCCGAGCACTTTCATTAATCCGTCAATGTAATATCGAATCGGCTGACGTGCGTAGCTAACCAAGACATTTAACAAACTGACACGCACAACTAATTGAAATTTACAACTAACTAAGCTCCAATTTCGTATTGATGCTTACAATTTCTTGCTGCCATTTATGTTGAAGATCTGGCTTCTGATGTTTTGCTTTTCGAGACTGATCTTGTGCCAGTAACTCTTCCAACTCCAACAATCGTTCCAAAAGCAACTCTTCATCGTGTTGAGTCGTTTCTGGGCGATGATTTTCACTAGACTCGGATTTTGATAACAACACCGAGCTTGGTGGTGCCTCACTCGCCTCTAAGCTAACGACCTGATTGCCGATAGACATGGCCTCATAAACCGCATCTAAGTAAGTCATTTCCACAAGCTGTCCATCATTGATATACCAGAATCGATTACATGAACTCTCGATGAGTTCTCGATCATGGCTGACCAACAACAGCCCTCCTTCAAAATGAGTTAAGCAATGTGCTAACTCTTCCTTACCTTCAATATCAAGGTGGTTCGTTGGTTCATCCAATAACAGGAAGTGGTACTTAGCCAAAGATAGCCCGACAAACAGTAAACGAGAACGCTCGCCACCGCTTAGTTCAGCGATCTTTTGGTCGTGTCTTTCATAAGAAAAACCAGCACTGATCAGCGCCATTTTTCTCGCTTCCTGCGACACAGGATAAAACGGGTACAGCGAATCTATCAACGAGTGCTTATCGCACAATTGGTTCAAGCTTTGGTCGTAATAACCCACTTCGGCTTGCGGATGAAAGTAACCATTACCTTCAAGTTGAGAGGCTTGATAGCTTGCCCATAGCACTTTCAACAATGAAGACTTACCCGCTCCGTTCTTACCTAAAATAGCAACTCGATCGCCGCTCTTTACCTGCTGAAACAGAACTTCAAACAATGGCGCTTGGTCTTGCGTGGCAGCTACTGGCACCGATACTAATTCAAGTAAGCGGTTAGCTTTCATCGACTCACCAGAGAGACTTAGCGTCCATGGTTCAATCGTATCCAAACGCGTCATGGTCGTTCGCAAACCAGCGGCGCGTTTCTCCATACTTTTGGCTTTACGCGCTAAGCCTTCGTTATCGAAATCCCTACCCCAAATAGCTAACCGCTGCGCACTCTTTTCAATGCGGTTAATCTCCTTTTGCTCCACCTCTTGCCTTTCAGCATCAGCTCGGTCTTTCTCTTCTAAAGCCTCTCTTGCTTCAGTGCAGGTCTGGCTGAAGTTTTGCAGTTTTTTGTCACGTAACACCCAAGTACAATTGGTCACATGGTCGAGTAACCTTTGGTCATGCGAAACCATGACAAAGGTGCCTTTCCAATCCATCAGGAATTGCTCTAACCAAAGCAAGGTTGGCAAATCTAAGTGGTTGCTCGGTTCATCAAGCAGTAGAACATCAGGTTCGACAATTAAGGCTCTTGCCACCAAGACTCGTGCGTATTGACCACCACTTAAGGTATCAATCGACTGGTCCCAATAGCTTTCTGCAAAGCCTAAGTTAGACAAGATAATTTGAGCACTCCATTGCTCAGAGAGTTGGAGCTCAGATGGAAGGTTATCGATGACGGCATCAAGCATCGACATGCTCAACAGGCGTTTAGGCAGATGTTGCTCAATAAGTGCGACTTCAGCATAAGAGGCGAAAGACACACTGCCGATAGAATCAGGTAAGTCTTTGTTTAATAAACGTAGTAAGGTGCTTTTCCCACACCCATTGCTGCCAATTAGGCCAATACGGTCACCCTTTTTAATGGTGAAAGAAAGCCCATCAAATAAGCGGCATGATGCTAAATCGTAAGAAATGGATGATGTAGATATTAATGTAGTCATTTGTTTACTCAAGTTTCAAGCGCACGAATGCGCTGTCGTCATTCGCTGACAACAACCAAGTAAACTAGAGTGAAGAAACTCTATTGAAGTTTAGTTTTAAATGCTTCGCTCAAGTTTTGGTTATCGCAGCACGATAGTGTTAAAACTTGAGTTTTGGTCGTACCAAAAAATATGCGCAAAGTTAAATTCACACACTTTCATAAAAATCCTCCTTATATTTGTAGTGAGCTGAACATTAGCGCTAAAAATAAATCACATTAACCTATGAGTCAAAATATTTACTTGCCTTCGACTTGGTCTAAATTGTCGAAAGCTAGGTCACTGTGACTCGGTGCATTTTTCTTGGGGTATCACCGTAATCAATTACCGCGTAATGCTGCGTTACCCTGTTGTCCCATATAGCCATTGATCCTTTGTCCCATTTAAAACGGACTTGAAACTCAGGGCGGCGCGCTATTTCAAACAGCTGACTGAGTAAAGTATCGCTCTCTTGTCGGTTAAGCTCATTGATATAACGAGTAAACTGTCCATTGATATAGAGCGTCTCTTTACCCGTTTCAGGATGGACTTGAACAACAGAGTGAACCACTGGCGGATTTTCCCGAGCTGTTTTGATTAACGACTTGTGCCAATCAAGTTCAATTTGGTCTGACTCTATGCCTTCAAACGCCACCAGCGAATGGGTCGCCGATAAGCCCCTCAGCTTTGCTTTCATGCCTTCATCTAACGAATCAAACACAGCAGTCATCGAACACCAAATCGTGTCCCCGCCTACGCTTGGAATATGTTGGGCATGCAACAAAGAAGCTTTCGATGGCAATTTGCGCCAGGTTAAATCGGTATGCCAATAGCTTTCCATCGGAGCATTGCCACGCATTGATTCTATCACGCTCACCTGAGGTACATGCTCGACGCGAGGAAAAAACGGATGCGCAGGTTCGAGTTGTCCAAATCGCTCTGCAATCATCAAGAGCTGCTCTGGCGAAAGGGTTTGATCATCCAGAAAAATTACTTGATGGGTAACAAGCGCCTGATAAACCTCATCGAGTTCAGTCGCACTGCATGTGGCGAGATCGACTCCATGGATACGAGCACCGATGTGAGGGGTAATGAGTTCGATTTTCAACATAAATTCGCTTATTGATGATGTGACATTTCAGAGTCAATTTAGATACTGACTATTAAACCGGACAATGATGAGTTTTCTTTCCACGCGCTTCTAATACATGACCCGTCCTGATATGGGTTGACACTTGATTGACTAAAACGCTCGATGTACTTCATCGGGCGTTTTGTATTTTAGAGCTGTGTGAGGCCTATATTCATTATAGATTTTTACTGATTCAGCGACCATTTTCTTTGCTTCATCTAAATCATTAGGCTTATTCAACAGATACTCCATCTTCAGTATTCCGTTGATCCTCTCTGCCAACGCATTCTGATAACAGTCATAGCCATCAGTCATTGAGCAAGATACATCATACTGTCGATGCAACTCTTGGTATTCAACAGAGCAGTACTGAACACCTCGATCTGAGTGATGGACAAGCTCACCTGTATTCTTCCGCTCTTTCAACGCGTTTAAAAAGGCCTGCTTGACCGTGCGAGCTTTCATATCATCACTTATGTGATAGCCCACGATTTTTCTTGAGTAAGCGTCCGTCACTAAACTGAGATAAGTACTACCACGCCGCGTTGCTAGATAAGTAATATCGGCAACCCATAATTGCTCTGGACCTTCCGGTATTAAGCCTTCTTTGATTCGATTTGGATGGCAGTAAAAGCGATGATTACTGTTTGTGGTTCGATGGTAAGCCCTTCGATTCTGTACTAATAATCGATTCATTCTCAGCAGAGAGAATAAGCGGTCTCGCCCGATTTCAATATCGTTTTGAGCAAGTAAATACTTGATCTTACGAGTCCCTATACGAGGGTGCATCATCCTTTGCTCCTTCACAAAACCGAGTACGGATTCATCTTTCTTTGTC
Source organism: Vibrio bathopelagicus (assembly GCF_014879975.1). Lineage (NCBI taxonomy): Bacteria > Pseudomonadati > Pseudomonadota > Gammaproteobacteria > Vibrionales > Vibrionaceae > Vibrio > Vibrio bathopelagicus. Next base: position 2,149,840 of record NZ_CP062500.1, read on the forward strand.
TGATGAATTTCTGCAACACAGCGCTTGTAGAAAGCTTGTCGTGTAATACCTATGAAGTGACAAGCTTTAGTGACGGTCAACTTTCTGACCGTTTTTTCCTTAATAACTCGGCCTTGCGCTTCTTTGAAATTCGGACTCCGAAATCTCGATCCATGACTTTTACAACCGCTTCAAAGAACTGAGCTTTGAGCTGAGTTTCTTCTAATTGCTGCTCGAGTTCTTTGATTCGTTGCTCTGGGGTTTGAGTTGAGGAAGAGTTTGACATAGTCGCTCCTAACGCTCTCGATTGTTCTATTCCTTTAGACCAATCTAGTTGACCATGTTTGCGAAGCCAAACTAAAACGGTAGAGCGACCTTGGATCCCATAACGTTCTTGAGCTTGCTTATAAGTCATTTCGCCTTTTTCAACTTGGCTTACGACTGCCAATTTAAAGGCAAGAGAATAATCTCGTTGAGTACGTCTACTTGTTGTTTTCATGACACTCTCCAATTTCATGTTGGAAATGTGTCAACCATATTTAGGACGGTACAACATCAAAAAAAGAGCCCCTAAATAGGCGCTCTTTTCGTTTTTTGATACTTCCTGTATCCATAGACAAGTCCAATCTGTAGTACTTTCACTGAAAGCCAGATCATCGATATCTCCAGTTGTGTATCACCAATAAATCTAGCACACAATCTTCAGGTTTTTCTGAGATACAACCGAGATAATGAACTTAGTGCCACTCCATCTCACCGCTTAACACTTTTGCACCCAACTCTAGGTCACCTTCCGTCGCCTTAAATTGTGGGTATGCTTTCTTCATGTAATCACTGATATCAACAGACGTTGGCTTACTTGCACTTACCAGCGCATCTTCGATGTCCGCAACGTAATCCAATGTAAATTGAACGCCATCAGTACCTGTTGGCATCTCACCTAAGTAGTGCCCTGGAATGACCACCTCAGGCTCAAGAGCTTTCATGCGTTCTAAAGATTGTGACCACTGGCTACGAATCTCTTTTGATGCAGTATCTGCCATCCATACATGTACGCCACTATAAACCGACACTCCACCAAACACAGTTTTCTCAGACGGAACCCAGAGATAAGCTTGGTGTGTGTTGATTTCTCTCACTTCGATGGTTTCACCTTCAATGTCCAGCCTGGTGTCGTTAAGAACGGTTGGGACAATTACTTTAGACGGCGCATTGTCTTCTAAGATTGGGCCCCAGTATTCTAGTTTTGCATCTTTGGTACGCTTTATATGAGCAACGATCGCTTCACTGGCAACGACCTCAACGTTAGGAAATGCCGCAACAATTGGTTCCAATCCGAAGTAGAAATCAGGGTCGCCACTGCTGATGTAAACCATCGACAACTCTTTACCTGTAGCTTTGATTTGCTCCACCAGATTCTTTCCATCTGCGACGCTAAATTGCGCATCAAACAGAATCACTTCTTTCTCTCCTGAAACCAGCACAGAGGTTGCTGGGAATATCGCATTTTCACCCGGATTGTAATGAGTGATGTTTAGCTCAGCAGCAGAGACAACACTCGATGCTGCTAGCATGGCACCTAAACTCATTGTTCCTAAAAGCGCGGTTCTTGATAAAAGGATTTTAGATAACTTTTTCATAGCTTTATTCCGTTATTAAGAGCTGAACGCCTGCCAACTCATTGAGTGTGCAAACATCTTATTTAATTGGATTTAGATGAAATAGACATCAAATTAACTTTCACTGTTGCGATTTTCGGACATATACTGATTTTCTGTTAGCGATCAGATTCAAAAATTATTTGGGTAATAAGAACAATGGATAAACTTGAGGCAATGAATGTCTTTGTCACCATCGTTGAGCGTGGCAGTTTAAGTGCAGCAGCCGAACACCTTGAGCTCTCTCGAACCAAAGTCACTCGCTATTTGGGGGAACTAGAAAGCTGGATGGATACACGCTTGCTTCATAGAACCACTCGAAGCTTGAGCTTAACTAGCGCAGGAAAAGAGACGCTTGAAGTAGCAAGGGAGTTACTTGCCCTTGAAGCATCGTTAGCCGGTATCAGAAATCAAAGCCGCGAGCACTTAAAAGGCCAACTTCGTATTACCGCGAGTTATTCCATTATCGACAGTTTCTTGATGGACGTGATCAGCCGCTTCATAGCCAAGTGGCCAGAGGTAACAATTGATATCGTTTCTACCGATCAAACGGTTAATCTTGTTGAATCGCGTATTGATTTAGCAATTCGCATTACCAACGAGCTGACACCCAATATTGTCGCTAAACAGCTAGGTGAATGTCGCTCGGTGATTTGCGCGTCGCCTCAATATCTAAAAGAGAAAGGCACACCCAAAGATGCGCAAGAGCTAGCGCACCACAACTGTTTGTCGTTCAGTTACTTTGGTAAAACCGCATGGACATTTAATGGCCCGAATGGACTAGAATCAGTACCGATTAAAGGGAACATCAGTGCGAATACATCTGAAGTTCTGCTTTCTGCAACACTCAAAGGCAACGGTATCTGCTTACTGCCCTTCCCTTCAGTGGAAGACTTAATTGAAAACGGGTTATTGGTTCCTCTGCTCTCTGAGTGGAAACCCAAAACGCTGGGCGTGCACGCGGCTTATGGAACGCGTAAACAAATCACACCGCTGTTAAGATCCTTTATCGACCACCTATCTAACGAGATGGAACAATCGACAAGTTGGTAGGTAGGCCTTGTCATTAACAAAGCTGATGTGGAATAAGGATTATTCATTTTACTTATCTGTCACTCAACCCTATCGTGGTTAGATTATCCAATCCGCACCAACAAGTGCGTTAATTCTAATAGGGAAAAGATTATGCCTGCCATTACCGATTTAGACGTTCTTCTAAAATCGATGTCACCTGAGCTCATTGAAGGCAATTATGTTTTTTGTACTGTCGACGGGGCGTTGACAGATTATGTTCAACTAGACCCAATAGCGACTTTTCGTGAAAAAGAAGGCTTAACCTTGGTGCTAACAGAAGAAGCTGCAACTCAAGCGCAGTTAAATTTCGAGGGTGTATTTAGCCTAATTACTTTGTCGGTACACTCGAGCCTAGAAGCAGTAGGACTAACCGCAGCTTTTGCCAAAAAGCTAGGCTCACACGGCATTAGCGCCAACGTGATTGCCGGCTATTACCATGACCATATCTTCGTTCAAAAAGACAAAGCAGGCGAAGCAATGAGTGCGCTTAGAGAGTTTTCAGAAGCCAGCTAACAAAGAACGCTCTTCAGGTATAAAAAAAGCGACGTAATCTACGTCGCTTTGGCTTATTGCTTACTGTTCATTCACTGATCAGGCATCAGAGAGTGAGACAATTAAGCAAGCTTAAAAGTGGCCACTTTGTCACTTAAACCAGCGGCTTGGCTCTTAAGTTCATTCGACTCAGTTAAGCTGTCCTGAGCGCCCACAACTAGGTGGTCAGTGACATCTTTAATGGTCGTAATGTTCTGGGTAATTTCACCCGTCACGTGCGTTTGCTCTTCAGCGGCAGTCGCGATTTGAGTCGCCATGTCACTGATCAAAGCAACCGCGGTATTGATCTCCTCAAGCGCGTGCGAAGCTCTGTCTGCATCTTCTACTGAGTGTATTGCCAGTTTAGAGCTACTCTCCATAAGCTCAACGGCTTGGGTCGTTGTGCGCTGTAGAATATCAATCGTTGATTTGATCTCTTCCGTTGAAGAGTGAGTGCGTTGTGAAAGCACACGTACTTCATCTGCTACCACAGCAAAACCACGACCTTGTTCACCTGCACGAGCCGCTTCAATCGCCGCATTCAAAGCAAGTAAGTTAGTTTGCTCTGCAATGCCTTGGATTGTCGCCAATACGGTCGAGATCTCTTGAGCGTGCTTGTTAAGTTCGCTAATCACGTTGCCCGCTTCGTTCACTTCATTGGCCAAGTTATTAATTGAGCCTTTAGTGTCGACAACCAGAGCATGACCGCTATTAGTGCTTGTCGCTGAGTCTTGTGCAGCTTTTGCTGTTTGCTCTGCATGCGATGCAATCTCTTGAGTTGCGCAGGCCATTTCCGTTACAGCCGTTGCCACCATGGTGATTTCTTGCTGCTGATGGTTAAGTTCATCCACAGAACGGTTCGCGCGTTGAGCACTTTGCTCTGACTGGCTGTTTAACTGTTCTGACTGCCCACGAATATGACCAATCAACTGCTGTAAGCTACCCACAAAGGTATTGAAGTTATGAGCCAATTCACCTACTTCATCTTGGTTTTCGACATGAATACGTTGAGTTAAATCACCACTACCATTGGCGATTTGCGCCAATGCTTGAGATACGTGGTTCAACGGACGGAATAGAATCGTACACAGCAGGTTAAACAATATGGTACATACGATTACCACAAGTAATGTCACCAACACTTGACCAATCACTGCATCAAATAGTGGCGCTACCAAGGAGTCATGATTAACAACGCTGATGGTAATCAGGTTTGTTCCATCAATCGCACGCGCATACAGAACATAGTCACTGCCGTTCAAATCGATCGAAGTGTCTTTACCGCTCACCAACGCTTTTTGTACGTCGGAGAAATTCAACCCAAGCGAGCTGATATTCTTGTTCAGTAGCTTAGTATCTGCGTGCGTGTAAACCGTGCCTTTATTGGTCGCTATGAACATGTAACCTTCGCCCGGAAGGATCACCTTTTCAAGGCTATTAAGGATGTCGGTAATTTCTACATCTGCACCCAAAACAACCTGCTGACCGTGCAATTGCATTGCGGTACCCAACGACACAACGTTAGCACCCGTTGCAGCAGCAACCGTTGGGTTGTCCATGAACACTTTACTTGGGTTCGCAACCGCATTGGTGTACCAACCCCATAGACGCGGATCATCATTACCCGGTGGCAGTACCACTCCGTTAGCGTTCTTTTGCGAACCATCAGGGAATGCCAAGAAGACATTATCAAAAGAGGCAGAATCACGAACCTGTTTTAGGTGAGTCACCAAGCTTTCTTGTTTGGATTCTTGCGAAAGAGAAGTGAGCGCGCGCTCTTTGGATAAGATCCAATCCGATACATATTGATTGTAAGAAGCCGATGCGCCCTCTAAGCGCTGTTCAACTTCAGTATCCAACCTTTGCAGTGAAGCACGAAACGACAATGCCTCGACTAAAATCCCCCCCAGGATAATGGCCATACTGGCAGAGATCGCCAGCTTATTCTTAAGCGAAAGTTTCTTGAACATAGAAAACCTATAATTTTTGTATAAATAACCGTGGGTAACAGAACCGTTCCCATGCGGTAGCAAGCCCAATATATTTTACACATTAAAATAAATAATAGAACGGGCTAACTCATTGTATTATCGATATATGTGAACCAATAGCAGATCCAGATCAATTCACAATCGAAAGAATGATATACGTTAAGTTGCGCCGTCAAAGCCCTCACAAAAATGCCGAGCCTTTTGCTTCATTTGTAACAATCCAAATAGCGTCCACATTACCAATGCATTAACCTTACAACTCGTTATGTCATTAGAGTTTTTCTATGTCCCGAAGCCAACGCCTCTTCGACCTGCTCCAATTATTGCGCTGTCATAAATACCCAGTTTCCGCTGACTACTTGGCTATTGAGCTCAATGTGAGTACTCGCACCATTTATCGCGATATCGTGACACTGCAAGCACAAGGTGCTGAAATTGATGGTGAAGCTGGTGTGGGTTATCAATTGAAACCCACCTTCACTCTCCCACCGATGATGTTTTCAACGGAAGAATTGGAAGCGTTACGGCTTGGCGCTGAATGGGTAGCCAAGCAAGCCAATGGGGAATTCAGTGAATCGGCTAGAAATGCCATTGCCAAGATTTCTGCGGTGTTACCTGCTGACCACCAGGCCAAACGCAGTGAAGACATTGTGCGTGTTGCTTCAATCATTGAGGTTGCAGAGTTAGCCATCGAACTGTCAGATATTAAGCTAGCAATTAAGCAGCAGAACAAAACTGATATTCATTACACAGACGCAAAAGCTAATGTGAGTTCAAGAATCGTTTGGCCAATGTTGATTGGCTTATTCGAACAACACTATGTTTTGGTCGCTTGGTGTGAAGCGCGAAATGCTTATCGTAATTTCAGGTTAGATAGAATTACTGAATGGAAAATGCTTGAGGAAAAGTATCAACGTCCGCGTCATGACTTGATCAAAGATTGGCAGAACATAGAAGGCATTGCAGATAAAGTGATTCGCTACTGACAAAAACTGTCACTGGCACGCGCTATATTTCTCTCAACCCAAGCTAACTCGATGGAAATCAAGTTGCCCGAAGACAAAGCTGGGTTAACTCAACACCAATACCGCAAATCAAATTGACTAGCCTAGGAGCTATTATGTTTACCATTGATTCATTTGTTCTTTATGTCGCAGACATTCATCGCAGCATGGACTTTTATGCAAAAGCATTTGATTGCGAGCCAAAGCTTCTATCACCGACCTTTGCGGCCTTAGACTTTGCAGACAACGTTAAAATCACACTCAAACAGTCTGATGTTCTAACACCAGCAAGTACCATTAAGGGTGGCGGTACTGAGCTCTCTATGCCTGTTGCTAATAAGGATACACTGGAAAACCTCTATAAAGCCTGGAAAGAAAAAGATATCCAGTTTGAGCAAGCGCCAGAAGAATCCGTTTACGGCATCAACTTCCTCGCGGTTGACCCAGACGGACACCGTATCCGCGTCTTCGCTTAAATGAGTGAGAGCAATCTGCATTTAAGCCGCTTGCTCATCTCATCTCATCTCATCTCATCTCATCTCATCTCATCTCATAAAAGCTTATTAGCCGAAATCTAACGTCAGCAACAATCGTGTCTCGTCAGATGAAGTTACGGGGGAACGATGCACAAGACCCGCATTTTCATTGCCACTCCAACTCCCCCCTTTTAATAACGCCACATCACCACTCGCCATTTGTTGAATGTCAGATTCATGAGTATATAAGCCTGAAGCAGAATCTGGCTGTCCATTGGCCCCTCGTCCTAGCTTCGAACGGTCAACCGCGTAGTTTGGCAACCATTGAGTCGCGATACCGTGATAAGTCGTTACTAAGCGGCAAGGTACTTGGTCAAAATGAAAACGGGGACACATCGACTTATTCAGAACCGCTAGACGCAGCCCTACTTCTTCAAGCTCAAATAAACAACAGAACATATCCACCAACTCTGCCATATTTTCTAATAGCGCTTTAGAGGCCGTTCCGTCGGTCGCAAACTCTAATTTCTCATAAGCGTTGTATAGAGACACGCTAATAGACTTACTAAAGTTTGGGTTAGAAGCGATAAACTCACTGATCGCACCTGTTAAGTCAGCATCAAATGTACGCCGCCAAATCGCAATATTGATATCGCTTTGATAGATATCTGCCAGTACCGTTGGCTGCTCAGAAGCACTAAAGCATGGCTTGTGACTCGCCTGATCCTTGATACTCGCCGCGGAGCTAATGTTAAGTGGCTGATTGCTATTGGTTGTCAAAGGCTTCGTTAACACGGCATTCATTACGTCATCTCCTTGATACATGCTCATCGTGTCCCTCTTAGCACTATGATCGCTATTCGCAGTAAGAATTATTTTTAGTTATGTTATAACATAACTAAAAATACACAAGTAACTTAGCCGATCATGGTTCCAATAATATGGCGATGCTCTACCTTCCTGAGGTAATTTGACGAATGCTAGACTAAGCTTTTATCTATCTTTGTTTTCCAAAAGATGTGCTCTAAAAGATGTGCCAAAGAAGTTCTTTAAGCGAACGGCTCCATAACGTTAAACCTGTAAATTCATCAATGTGGTGACCACTTATGAAAAAACTAATACCAACGCTCGGTCTGTTTTGTATCCTCATTTCTGCGACATCTTTTGCAGAAACGGGTTACACGTTAGATCCAAGGTTATCGAACGTTACATTCGCAACCATTAAGAAGCAGTTTGTAGTGGAGCCCGCGTCGATAAAGCCTTTATCCGGAGGGCTGACAGAAGAGGGTCAGTTTTCCATATTGTTAGACTTGAAGAGCGTCAGTACCGGAGTCTCGATTCGCGACCAGCGACTCAATGAGCTCTACTTTGAATCGATGACTTTCCCTGAAGTGAAGATCTCCGGAAAGGTTGACCCTGCAATGCTATCTGGCGACCCGCAAAATACGACCATCGCTGCCGAAGTCACCTTGCATGGCGTTACCAAAACCATCGACTTCCCGGTTATAGTTGTTCCGTCTGAAGGTTTTGTCATGGTCAATTCAACATCAACCATCATCGTCAATGGCGCTGATTTTGGAATTTCGACGGAAAATCTCAACAAGCTTTCTGCAACCGTTGGAGGGCTAGCGATTTCCGACAAGGTTCCGCTAAGCTTCAATCTACTCTTCGACAAGTAATGGTTTTATCATCTCTTTCTGACTCCCTCTAAGCTCTCCCTTTCCTATTAAGGTGAGAGCTTAAGCGGAGAATACCCCGTCATTCTTAATGCTTATAAAGTCCCAAACAAAGGCAGAACAGGGTTCAACAAAGCCGAATTGCTCGGAACGAACGACCAAATAGGTCATACTAGAGCTCTCATAAAAAAAGCCCATAGCCGCCAAAACCGTATGAACTCTATTACCCTCAATGAACCTTTCACCCTAATCAATGGCCAAGTGATTAAGAATCGCCTGTTTAAATCAGCGATGAGCGAACAACTTGGCGACAAACACCACAACCCGACAATCGGTTTAGTTAACCTCTATCAACGCTGGGCGAACGGTGGAATTGGCTTGTCGATGACTGGTAACGTAATGGTCGATAGGAATGCACTCGGTGAACCGAAAAACGTCGTTTTGGATGAGCAAAGTGACTTAACCGTTTTTCGCCAATGGGCTAACGCCGGAAAGCAAAACGGATCACAAATATGGATGCAGCTTAATCACCCAGGCAAACAGATCCCTAAGTTCTTATGCAATGAACCCGTCGCTCCCTCAGCCATATCATTAGGTCGAGGATTAGAGAAAGGCTTCAACACTCCAAGAGCACTCAATGATAACGAGATCCATGACGTTATTAATAAGTTCATCCTGAGTGCTAAGCTCGCCAAACAAGCTGGCTTTACTGGTGTACAAATCCATGGCGCTCATGGTTACCTTGTCAGCCAATTTTTGTCGGCAAGACACAACCAACGCGACGATAAATGGGGCGGATCATTGGAAAACAGACTTCGATTCGTACTCGAAGTGTATCGTGGTATCCGAAAAGAAGTGGGCGATGATTTCTCTGTTGGTATCAAGCTTAACAGTGCCGACTTTATGAAAGGTGGCTTCACGGAAGAGGAGTCAATGCAAGTTGTAAAAGCATTGAGCGAAGACGGAATCGACTTAATCGAAATATCAGGCGGCACTTACGAGAGTCCGTCGATGATGGGATCTAAGAACAAAGGTGAACCAATAAAGGCAAGCACACTCAAACGTGAAGCCTACTTTATGGATTACATGGTTAAGGCGAGGAAGCTGGTCAGCACGCCTCTCGTGGTCACTGGTGGCTTTAGAACCGCACAAGCAATGAATGACGCATTAAACACATCCGCGACTGACTTTATCGGTATAGCGAGAACCATGGCGGTTGATCCTGACTTCCCCAATAAGTTAATTGAAAACCCAGAATACGGAATGCCACTAACCGTGCCTACCACAGGGAAACCTTCATTAGATAGAATCGCGGTGGTTGGATTGGTTTGGTACGAACATCAAATGTGGCGAATGGCCGCAGGAAAAAACACCGACCCTAGATTAAGTGCTCTTGGAGTCGTGGTTAAAACGATTTTCAGTGCAGGTTGGCAAGCCTTCAAGAAACGCAGAGCGTAAAGTATTTAACGTATTTATTCTTGAGAATTGAAGTCCTTACACTCCAAAAGATGTCGTTGGTGTCACATGTCGTTACACAGCATGATGCCTTAAGGCTTTACATCTTGGGCGAGGTAAACAACAATCCCTGAGAATAAATCCATAACATAATGTATTTAGAAATTATGAGTAACACAGAAAACAAAAAATCTAGCCCTCTTTTCGAAATCGTTTTTAACGTCTTTCTTCCTTCATTCATCTTAATGAAGTTTAGTGGAGAGGAACATCTAGGAACCGGTTTAGCTCTGCTGGTCGCACTCGCTTTTCCTATCGCTTACGGTGGTATGGAGTTGATCCGCAACAAGAAGTTTAACTTCATCGCAGCACTTGGCTTTGTGAGTGTGTTATTGACGGGTGGTATTGGCTTCTTCGAGTTAGACACTCGTTGGTTAGCGCTAAAAGAAGCATTAATTCCAGGTTTGATTGGCCTGGCAGTACTTGGCTCTACGTTCACTCGCTACCCGTTCATCCAAAAGGTTATCTTCACTCCTGCACTATTAAACATCTCTCTTATTGAAGAGCGTTTAAGACAGTTTGGCCATCAAGCTAAGTTTGATCGTTGCCTAATGACATCAAACTACATGTTCGCTAGTACGTTCGCCTTCTCTTCAGCGATGAACTACTTCTTAGCAACTTGGATTGTGACAAGCCCAGCTGGCACAGCAGCCTTTAATGAAGAACTTGGTAAGCTGACACTTTACAGCTACCCAGCAATCGCAATCCCAAGCATGCTGATGATGTTAGGTATTTTCTACTACATCTGGCGCCAAGTTCGTACTATGACGTCATTGGAAACAGAACAGATTTTTATTACTAAGTAGCTCTTACCGAACGTCCTTGGAAACACACACCAAAAGCTCAGCACATTCGCTGGGCTTTTTCGTTTTACTCTCTCGTTGGTCGATCGATGGAATTTCATCTTTGATCGATCAAATGAATCACATTTATAATTCGAGGTCAGTTTTCTTAGATTGGCTCAAGTAACTCACTTTAAATCCATAATAATCAACGAATTCCATTGATTGAACCGACAGATGCTTTTATAGTCGATTTTGTTGGTTACTTTACAAAGCCCTACCCAATCACTGACATTATCTCAATTGCTATTGATAAGATCGTATCAGCTAGGTGCTAAAGGTAGACGCCAGCCGTACTCAATAAGGAATATAGATTATGAACAAATCTCAATTAGTTGAACACATCGCGACTTCTGCAGACATCTCAAAAGACCAAGCGGGCACAGCGTTAAATGCTCTCGTTGAAGGCATCTCTACTACGCTTGCTAACGGCGATGATGTGTCCATCCTTGGATTTGGCAGTTTTAAAGTGAACACTCGTGCTGCACGCACTGGTCGTAACCCACGAACTGGAGAAGAGATTCAAATTTCAGCATCAAAAACGCCAGCCTTTAAAGCAGGTAAAGCTTTAAAAGAGGCATGCAACCTTTAACACCGCAATACAACAAGGAAAGTTACGATGACTAAGCCAAAAGAAAAAGCGAAAACCAGTCGCAGTAAAAAAGCTGGCAAGTCTACTAAAGCACAAGCCGAAACGCCCAAAACTCGTCAACGTATCGAAGAGCTTATGGAACAGCGTGAATTGGCCAAACTGTTAGAGTTATAGATTGTTATCGTTCAAATGCCACTGCAGACCTGTAGTGGCATTGTTTGTTTAAGGGCCAGCGCCTACAACAAATACCCCTCTCCCACATGACCCCCTTCACGATTAATAGAGACAAACGCACAAGTTATGACCACTAAGTAACTGATTCAGTTACATTGCTATACATACCCATACATACCCACATGACACTTTTCATTATCATCATTTCCCTTGTTGTTTATGAGAATAAAGGAAGTAATCGCGACACTGATGTGTACGTGCTGTGCTTCTTTGTTGAGGTGATTATGAATGTAGTTCGCATGGGAATTGATGCTAATGTCCATAAGAATAAAGGAAAGTACAAGGCGATAGTTAAGTTCGCTGTTCGTGCACTGTTTTATTATTCAGATACTAAAAAAATGAGTGAGAACTTCAGCTCAGTCGAGAGAAAACTCTTATTCAAAAAGCAGCCAAATTTCCTATCTAAGTTTGTCACCCCTTACTTGTGTACTGACTTCAGTAAAAAAGAAAAAATCGAAATATTATCAAAGCATTATGATTGGTTTGAAGACAAGTTCACGACAGAAGCGCGCCATCAAATTTATAACGAAAGACTTAACCTTTTAGAGCTTGAGATCGACGAGCAAACCTACTTGCTAAACCTGAGTTTTGAAAGAAATGCGAGAAAAGAAGGCGAACTCACTCTCTCCCTTACTGATTCCATGTTGAACAAAATGTACACCATATCATTCTCTGTTTTTAACGATGATATCTACATTGGTGGCGTTCAAGGCGGTGCAAACGACAATGGCTTCAGCCGCACATTCACAAAAGCATTTTATGGTTTGAGACCCAAATCCTTCATGGTAGAAACCCTTCGATTGATGGCGACCAGTCTGGGAATTAATCACATCTACGCGGTCAACGAGTCTGGACATGTCTCGAACTCATTACGATATGGGAAGAAAGGGAAAGAGATAAGCCTCAAGTATAATTGCTTGTGGGAAGAGCATGACGGACAACAACATGACAAATGTTTTTACGCTCTACCTATCCACTCAACAAGGAAAGATCTTGAGGCGCTTAAACGCCAGAAACGCAAACTATATCGCGAGCGCTATGCTTGGTTAGATCAGTACGAGCAAGACCTGCAGAACATAATCAGTCAGCACACCCACGGTGCTGACATGCCACCAATTCAACTAGCAAAAGCTAGCTGATTTAATTCTGTTGAATAGATCACTAGGCCTCGCAATCACGGGGCCTTTGAGTTTCACTCATACGAATCAATAAAGGCTTGAAGTGCTTGCTGGTCGATAATTTCCAACCCTTGTTGCCCTTTCTTGATGAAGCCTTTATCGAGTAAGTCTTTGACTGCCCTTCGGTATACTCTGCTCGATGTGCCGAAACGTTCTGCTTCTTGATTCACTTTATCGAAGCCGCCTAACACGGTATTGGTCTGGCTTTGCACCAACAAATCGTAGGCAATGTTATAGGTAATTGAGTGTAAAAGGCGATTGGTGTAAATACCCATCGAGTCTTGGTAATCTTCGGCCAGTGCCGAGGCGAAAAAGAACATCATCTCCGGATTTTCATGTAGCGCTTCTGATAGTTTCTGGATACAAATAACATCAACCTGCATGTGTTCATCTGCCACTACATTCCATTGGCAAGGCGTTTGAGTGAAGAACTCCATCTCGCCAAAGATATGATAGTCGCAATTCACCTCTCCTAGTTGAAAGCGTCGCCCATTAGCCGCAGAGATGCTCATAGAGACTTTCCCAGCAGGCACAACATAGAGATGCTGAAGCTGTTCACCTTGGCGCAAGATTTCATCATTCTTATTAAAATAACGCGAGCTAACTTGGTGTTGGTAGATGAGAGCTTTAAAATCTGAGCTTTTGTGTTCTAGGTAGTTTTTAAAACGTCCGCTTGAGTATGGTGCGATCTTCATACTAATTGTCTCTCATGGCATGAGCTATTGTTGCTGCTGCTGCTAGCGATTGTAGCGGCTTAAACCAAAGGAGAGAACAATAAAAAAGGTTCATCGCGGCTTTCCGAGGAAGCCGCTTTTATCTTCAAGAAGAAATAGTCTGTATCTCGATATCCACACTCCATTCGTTTGATTAACTTTATCTTGTTATTTAGCCCTTCAAGTGTACAACTGTTTAACGGATAACTTGCCGATGCGATAATACCGTGAAGATAAAGCCTCAGTTTTCGTGCGAACTCTTTCAATGGCTTAATTCCACTCTCTTGGACCTGTTCATACCACGCCTCCCAAAGTCCCTTAGCGTGCCTTTCTGATTCACAATACCAAAGCTCTTTGAGTTGTGCTCCGAGTATATAAGTGGTCATCAAGTCCTTATTGATATTCAATATTTCAGTAAGATGGCTATCTTGTCGTGCATTTAAGTTGCCTCTGTTTTTATACCGCAATCACGACATTTAACCCTTCGTGTTTGAACGGAAAGTTCAACAGGAACACCGAGCAACATGGCCTCTTCACATGACGCCGTTAATACTCATGGATAGCTTCGGCTTCAAGACCACAAAGGCATTTAGCCTCAGAGTTAGGTTTAAGAGTCAGGGTAATAAGTGATGCTGTCTGGTGAGACTTTACTAGTTGAAAGCCTTCCCAGAATGAAGATAGGAAAATGTGATTCGGCAAGGGAACGGTAGTTTGTGTATGATTTTTGTTTGGCGACTCAACCATATCACTTACTACCGTTTTTTGTTTTTAGTTCCCGCGAATCCGCGATGAACCTTTTAAATCAGCAAGCAACGTTATGCTTTTAACAACGACATATTATGATTTAGCTAGGCGATTCGCCGTCCAAACATAGAGCAGCTCAAGAGCAATCGTAGCTCCAGCCAATGCCGTAATTTCGCTTTGGTCATACGCGGGAGACACTTCTACAACGTCCATACCAACCATGTTGATACCCTGCAAACCACGGATGATTTTCAGAACTTTGTCTGAGTTCAAACCACCACATACTGGCGTGCCAGTACCCGGAGCAAACGCAGGATCTAGACAATCGATATCGAACGTCAGATACACTGGCTTATCACCAACAATCCCTTTCACTTGAGCAATGATCTCATCGACGCTCATGTCATTGGCTTGCATCGCATTAATAACGTTGAAGCCATGACCTTCCTGCTTATACTCAGTACGAATACCGATCTGCACCGAGTGTTTCGGAGAGATAAGCCCTTCGTTTGGTGCATGATAGAACATGGTGCCGTGATCGTAACGGCTGCCATGGCTATAAGTATCTGTGTGTGCATCGAAGTGGATCAATGCCATTTCACCGTACTTCTTGCCGTATGCTCTTAGTAAAGGCAAAGTGATGAAGTGGTCGCCACCTAAACCTAACAGCGTTTTACCACTGTTTAAAATCGCATCAGCCGCCGCTTCTAAACGTTGAGTCAGATCTTCAGCATCACCGCAATCAAATACAAGGTCGCCAGCATCAATCACCGAGGTATGTTCAAATACATTGAAGTCCCAAGGAAACTTTTTGCCTTCCCACGCCAAGTTTACTGACGCACGACGAATCGCATCAGGTCCCATGCGCGCACCCGGACGACCAGATGTCGCCATATCTAGCGGCGCACCTAACACAACCACATCAGCATCGTTGTCGATTGGGTTTTGCACCAGTGGACGACGCATAAACGTCATCGCATTGGAGTACAGCGAATAATCTGGTTTCGTAAATAGATCGTTCATTAAAAATCCTCAAGATAGGTGTAACCCATCAAGCCTTGCTCTAACTCTTCAAGTACACTTTTCTGCTCTTGCGCTGGTACTTTAGCCGTTACCAATTCTTTGTAGTTCTGACGAATTAGGTCCATATCAATGTGAACGTAACGCATCATGTCTTCTACTGTGTCACCTTCGTTGATGTAGTCAATATTCGCTTCTCCGCTCTCATCAACATTCACCACTACACTGTGCGTGTCACCAAATAGGTTATGCATATCACCCAAGATTTCTTGGTAAGCCCCTACTAGGAAGAAGCCCATCAAGTATGGTTCATCTGGATTCCACGCAGGCACTGGCAACGTTGTTTCAATACCTTGACCGTCAACGTACTGATCGATCGTACCGTCAGAATCACATGTGATATCCAACACAACAGCACGTCGCTCGTCCGCATTATCTAAACCGCTAAGTGGCAATACAGGGAACACCTGATCGATACCCCAAGCATCTGGCAAAGACTGGAACAGCGAGAAGTTCACGAAGAACTTGTCGGCTAAACGCTCGCTCAGCTCATCCAAAATAGGGCGGTGATAACGGTTCTTAGTGTTCATACGAGAGCTAAGTTCGTAGTTAATACGCAAAGACATCTGCTCTGCCCAAGCACGGTGCTGAAGATTCAGCATACCTGTTGCAAATTGGTTGTGCGCTTCTGCGATATCACTCTGGGTATCGTTGTAGATCTCAATCAACGCTCGGTCATCATTGCCCGCGTCTAGCTCTAAGAAGTTCTTCCACATGTTGTTTAGCAACATTGGGGCGTCAGCTTCAGGCGCAGCCATATCTTCCGGAGAATAGCTTTCAGTACCAATCACGTTGGTGATCAGCACAGCATGGTGCGCAGTCAGTGACCGACCAGACTCCGAAATAATCACAGGTTGTGGCTGATTGTAGAGCTTACAGATATCCCCTACTGTCATCACGATGTTACGAGCGTACTCAAGCAAGCCGTAGTTCATTGAGTTTGAAGACTGACTGCGTGTGCCGTCGTAATCAACCGCCAAACCGCCACCCACATCTAAGTACTTCAATTGAGCACCGATATCGCGCAGTTCACAGTAAAAACGAGCCGCTTCACTCACACCATTTCGCACATCACGAATATTGGCCATTTGTGAGCCAAGATGGAAATGTACTAACTCTAGAACATCGAGTTGGTCTTCTGCTTTTAAACGTTCAATAACGGTAAGCACTTGTGATGCAGACAAGCCAAACTTCGACTTCTCGCCACCACTTGCTTGCCATTTACCTGCGCCTTGAGAAGCAAGACGAATACGCAGACCTAAACGAGGTTTGACGCCAAGCGCTTTCGCTTCAGAAAGAACAAGATCAAGCTCTGACAGCTTTTCTAGAACGATAAAAACTTTGTGGCCTAGCTTTTCGCCAATAAGCGCAAGACGGATGTATTCTCTGTCTTTGTAACCGTTACAAACGATCACTGAACTCGCTTTTTGAGCCAACGCCAATACCGCTAATAGTTCAGGCTTGCTACCTGCTTCTAGGCCTAGCTGCTTTTGCTCTAATTGAGCTTGGCTCGCTAAGATCTCATCAACCACTTCTTTCTGTTGGTTAACTTTAATCGGGTAAACAAGCAGGTAACGGTTGTCGTACTGATATTCGTCGATCGCTTGGTTAAATGCGTTACAGATATTGTGCACACGTTGATGCACTATTTGAGGAAAACGCACAAGAGCAGGCAAACCAATATTTCGCTGCTCTAACTGTTTTACGATCTGACTAAGCGGAACTTGATGATCGGTTTCGCTCGGTGAAACATACACCTCGCCGTTATCATCAATTCCATAAAAACCTTGGCTCCAGTGCTTTACATTATACTCAGCACGGATGCGTTCCAAATTAACCGAATTTTCCAATTCTAGAGACCTCACACTATAGGGCCATCGACAGAAGATACCTCATTGGAATAGCGAGGTATAACCCAACAAAAAGCGTTCAAAAACGATTTGTTGGCTGCATTAACCGATATTATTAAGAGCGAGTCCAACCATTGATATTTGTGGTTACGATTACATTTTTTTATCGACGATCCGACTTAAAGTGACAGGTAAGGAATTACAAGGTTTTAGACCAAAAAACAGGCTGAAGCGCATTAGATTTAAAGCACTTTCTAATAAAAAATCAGATGAATAAAATACCAAAGACACATAAAATTCTTGGCTAATCTGGTCAAGTTAAGTCAGGGTTGTGACAAATATAACCACTTCCCTACCACAACTCTCGCTATCACCGACATAGCTTGTATCCTGTTATTCCACGCCTATTGATGAGTGCTAAATCATGTCTGAAATGTACACCACCTACGCTAAGCAATACGACTCGGCTGCCCGCGATAATATTTACAATGCCTTACTTGAGCGTCCATCAACGATAGCCTTACTCGATGATGTAAAAGGCATGGATATTGTCGACATTGGTTGTGGTTCTGGCATTTACGCGCAATGGTTTATTGACCAAGGCGCAAATAAAGTGACGTGTACGGATCTCTCTCAGGATATGGTCGACTTGGTGAACGGAAAACAGATCAAAAATGTTTCCGCTTACGCTCAAGATGCTGCCCTTGGCCTGCCGAACGAACAAGACAACAGTGCCGATATAATCGTGTGCCCGCTAGTCTTGCACTACATTGAAGATCTAAAACCCGTCTTTGATGATATTTATCGAGTCCTTAAGCCAGGCGGTTACATCGTATTTTCTACTCACCACCCTTTTGCTGACTTCGAATGCACGATTTCTGGCAATTACTACGAACGTGAATTCATCCAAGAAGAATGGAACACAGTTGGCACACCCGTTCAGGTGAGCTTTTACCGCCGTTCACTTACAGAGCTTTGCCAAGCTGTGAGCCAATCTGGTTTGCTGATTTCACAGATCACAGAGGGCACAATTGACGAGAAAGCCAAAGCCATTTCTGAAGAAACGTACGAGCGCCTATCGAAAAACGTTAACTTCATCTTTATGCGTTGCGAGAAAGTATCTGCATAACACTAATGCAAATCACGTGTGCCTTTGATTGCCCCAAAGGCACACGGTCATCTCTCTGCAAATCTACCATTTCCTCTCCAATATCAACCTTTCCGTTGCTGTTCTCACTCTACTAAATCGTAAGTTCATTGCACAAAAAATAAACTTTTCTCATGCATATCTTGTATTCGGTTCGATCTTCTTGTAATTTCAACCGACCAACCAATCGGTCAGCTTTCGAATTTAGGGGATACTATGAGCCATAATCTAGACCTTGAACCAACCACGTCGAACACCAACGACATGGATCAAATATTCAACCGACAAAAAGATCATTACCGCAGTAATGTAAATCCAACGCTTGAGCAGAGAAGAAAAGACCTCTCGGAATTAAAAGCGTTGCTAATGCGCTACCAAGGGCAATTGATTGATGCGGTGTCTGAAGATTATGGCCATCGAGCAAAACACGACAGCTTGATTGCGGATATCACCCCTTCTCTTCACCAGATCAATTACAGCCTGAAGAACCTTAAGAAATGGTTGAAGCCATCTCGCAGAAAAGCAGGCTTAATGCTAACGCCAGCTAAAATCACCGTTCATTATCAGCCAGTGGGTGTTGTCGGTATCATTGTTCCTTGGAACTTCCCTGTGATGCTTTCTTTGGGGCCGCTCATCACTGCGCTGGCGGCAGGTAATACTGCAATGCTCAAGATGTCCGAGTTCACGCCAGCGACAAACCGAGTTTTGAAAGCCATGTTGACTGAAGGTTTTAACGAAGATCAGGTTGCGATTATCGAAGGTGAAGCTGATGTTTCCGCGAAGTTTAGCCAGCTCCCGTTTGACCATATTCTATTCACAGGGTCGACCTCTGTGGGTAAGCACGTAATGAGAGCGGCAGCCGATAACTTAACGCCTGTCACCTTGGAATTGGGCGGCAAGTCTCCAACGATTATTGCCCCTGACTTTGATGTGGCTGACGCCGTTGAACGCATCCTGTTTGCAAAAAGCTTAAACGCTGGCCAGATTTGTGTGGCACCCGATTACATCTTATTACCACGAGAAAAAGTCGATGTGTTCATCACAGCTTATAAGCAGTACTTCAAAAAGTTGTATAAAGCAGGTATTGAGAGCAAAGACTTAACCTCAGTGATCGATATGCGCCAATACAATCGTTTGAAGGGTGTTATTGCAGACGCACAAGCGAAAGGCGCGATTATTCACACCGTCACCGAACAGGCACAAGACGACGTGAACCACAGAATGACGCCACACCTTCTAACCGAAGTGAACGACGACATGCTCGCAATGCAAGAAGAGTTGTTTGGCCCTATTCTGCCTATCGTGCCTTATGATTCTATTGAAGAAGCAATCAACTACATCACAGCAAGAGAACGTCCACTTGCTCTGTACCTGATGAGTCATGATAAGCAGACTCAAGGTCAGTTCTTATCGAGCACACATTCTGGCGGTGTTTGTATTAACGACTCTCTAGTACATGTGGCCGCAGAAGATGCGCCGTTTGGTGGCATTGGCCCCTCAGGCATGGGACACTACCATGGCATTGAAGGCTTCCAGACCTTTAGCCATGCCAAGACTGTTCTAAGTAGAGGAAAAATTAACTTCACCAAGTTAATGCACCCTCCTTACAATAACCCAATTAAAAAGATTCTGTTCAAAGTACTAAATAGATGATAACGAAAAGGCAAAAAATCCTAGATGCTGCACTCCTGCTCTTCTCTCAACAAGGGCTAGAGGGCACATCTACCGGACAAATAGCGAAAACAGCAGGCGTCGCAAAAGCGACACTGTTTCATCACTTCGAGAATAAATCGTTATTAATTGATGAGCTGTTTCGCGAGCTAAAACTGGCACTATTCTCTACGCTTCAACCACACACAGATATTGCAGAACAAGATCGCTACCAAGCCTTTAAGTTCATGTGGATCACGGGGCTTGAGTGGGCGTTAGAAAATCCAGTTGCGATGAAGTTCTTCACCAATGTTCATTTCGATCCGACGACTCAAACTCGAGAAGTCATCGTCTCACAGATGTTCGCATCGCTAGATGAAATTGTTTTGAAAGGACAAGAAGCTGGTGAACTGATGGTGTTAGACATCAACCTTGTTAGGCACTTCATTCACAGCCACTTTTTGATTTGTGCAAACTGGTTGATTGAGCAGAATGAGTTACCACCAGAGCAGTCAACCAAGTACATCAGCGATAGCTTTGACATGTGCTGGCGTGCCGTCGGCGGCCAAAAATTGTAATTATCCCATTCCTCAAAAGGTCCGGTATTCCAAAAATGATCGAGAGCGCCTTATTGGCGCTTTAATTATTTGGATACATTTTAGTCACTTCATCATATTGACTTTCAGCACCTTCTTTCAGTAACATCGCACCATCATTTCAAAAGAGAATAACGCCATAATGAAGTACTAACATCCTGACATCCGATTTATTTTTATAAAAATCATTTGGACTCTCGGGGTTAGTGGGCGTTACTTCGTCATCTATTTCTTGAAAAATCAAGCTATTGAAGAGCAGTCGATTTAAGACTAATCTCTTTAAGATCAGCACCTTGAACAAAGAAAGCATTTCAGCAAGATAATCTCTATCTTTTGCTGTCATCCTACTTAAGTAACGTCTTTGGCGATCTAAACATAGAATCCCACGTAGGAATCTATGCAGAAAAGCGCCTCACCCCTTTTACTCGTTTACACGTAAAGGGAGGTATTTTTATGCCTACTATATTAGCCAACAATCTCTCATTCCAACTCGATACTGGTGAGTGGTTATTCAAAGACATCACCTTGAGTTTGAGCAGTCGCCTGACAGGCTTAGTCGGAAGAAATGGGGCTGGAAAGTCATTACTACTTTCGTTACTGGTCGGGAAAACACAACCCACATCAGGCAGTGTTTCCAAACAAGGCTCGATCGGCTTTTACTCCCAGTTACCTTCAGAGCTCTTGGATAGCGCAATCAGCATTGCTGACTTCTTGGGGATCACCGAAAAGTTAGACGCATTACACGCCATAGAACAAGGAAGCTGTGAACTTCAGCACTTCAATATCGTTGGAGAGGATTGGGATTTACAAGCGAACACCAAGCAACTTTTAGCCACATTGAAAATAACCAATGGGTTGACCACACCGTGCAATACATTGAGCGGTGGGCAACTCGCTCTTTTACAGCTTCATCGGTTATTCGCATCAAACTACGACATACTGATTCTCGACGAACCTTCAAACCATTTGGATAGCGACGGACGTAATTGGTTACTAGAGCAGTGCCAGTTGTTTGAAGGCAAAGTGCTTATCGTCAGTCACGATCGAAACTTATTGAGACACATGGAAGGGATCTATCACCTCAACAGTTTAGGTATGCGTTTCTACAAAGAGAATTACGATGATTACTTCACGCAAATGTCGAGTCAAAGTGAAGCACTGGATAAGCAGATAGCGCATCATCAATCGGAAAAGAAACGACTCGAGCGCCAAGCTCAGACTAACAAGGAAAAAGCACAACAACGTGAGTCTCAAGGTAACCGACTCCGAAAATCGGGTAGCCAACCCAAGATATTATTGGATGCCATGAAAGACAAAGCCGGACGAACGCAGGGAGCATCAGCCACTAACCAAAATAACTTAAAGGAGCAAAACCAAAATAAACTCCAGTCTCTTAAAGAACAACATGAGCAACTGAAACCGCAGGCCTTGTATCTACAGCAGAGTAATAGCAAGAAAAAGAACGTGCTATTAACTATTGAAGAATGTCGCCTAAGTTTTGGTTCTGGTGCTCCTATTAGCTTCTCTCTCTCACAAGGGGAACGATGCTATCTAACCGGGGCTAATGGGTGCGGAAAATCGACACTGTTAAAAGCCATTCATGGCCAACACTCGAACTATATCGGCTCCATTAAGCGCTTAGGGGCAACGGTATACTTGGATCAACACTTTGGCCTGTTAGACACCAACGACACCATGTTCGATAGTTTGATGACACACAGCTTTGGGTTAACAGAAAGTGACGCTCGAACCTTACTCGCTGGAATAGGGTTCAGGCGAGACTCCGTATACCGAAAAGTGGCACATTTAAGTGGTGGTGAAAAAATGAAACTGGCGATGTTGATCGTTAGCCATAAACAAGACACCCCGCTTCTCTTGCTCGATGAACCGGACAACCACCTAGACATAGACTCAAAGCAAATATTGGCGTCCGCTTTGCGTGAATACAAAGGTGCATTTATCTTGGTGAGTCATGATAGCGACTTTGTTGAAGAAGTCGGCGTCAGCCAAAACCATATACAGCTTTAACCTTCGTAAATTCGTTCACTTAGTTTAGTTAAGCGAGCATCGTTCCGGTGCTCGCCTTTCTTGATTGAGACAAGTAAACTACGCGCCTCGAACATCTATTCATAAGGCTAAGGTTTGCATACTCTAGAACAATTAAAATCAGGGCAACTAAACGGTATTACGCGCTTACAACTGTCAGAAGGTCTCACCGAGTTTCCTTTAGAGATCTTAGAACTCGCTGACTCTCTTGAGATTCTAGACCTTTCAGGTAATCAACTGTCAGATTTACCAGAAGAGTTATCACAGCTGGCCAACCTGCGTATTATCTTCGCGTCGAATAACCTGTTTACGCACCTTCCTGATGTTCTAGGTACACTTCCTAAGCTTGAAATGGTTGGCTTCAAAACTAATCAAATCAAAACCGTTGGCGAGCAGTCTCTGCCCGCTCAATTGCGTTGGTTGATCCTGACAGATAATGCAATCGAGGTTCTTCCTCACTCTTTAGGTGAAAGACCACGCCTGCAAAAACTCGCATTGGCGGGTAACAAGATTCGCGTTTTACCAGAAAGCATGGAAAACCTATCAAACCTTGAGCTAGTTCGTCTGTCTGCAAACCAACTGACTGAATTCCCGGAGTTCCTTATCAAGCTACCAAAACTGGCTTGGTTAGCGTTTGCGGGTAACCCGTTTTGCAAACACCCAAGTAGTTTAGATAGCGTGCCTGCCGTGAGTTCGCAATGCTACTCACTCAATCAAGTGCTTGGCCAAGGTGCGTCTGGTGTGATTTCTCATGCTAACTGGTTAAACCGTGACTTTGATTTCCCACAAGAAGTGGCCGTTAAAGTATTCAAAGGCGAAGTCACCAGTGACGGCTACCCACATGATGAGTTGGAAGCGTGTCTGCAGGCTGGACATCATGGCAACTTGGTAAAATCTATCGCTCAAGTCGAGGAACAAGACTACCTAGCTTTGGTGATGGAACTCATTCCAAGTAGTTACTACAACCTAGGGTTGCCACCGACACTCGAGACTTGTACGCGTGATACTTTCCCAGAAGGTTTCGAACTTCCAATCGCGCAAATCGACAACATCGTTACCCAAATGATCAATGTATTTAATCACCTGCATGACAACAAGGTTTGTCACGGTGATTTATACGCGCACAACACCTTAGTCAATGAGCAAGGTCAGATGATCTTTGGTGACTTCGGAGCTGCGACTATCTACGGTTACCTAACTGAAGAGCAGCAACAAGGCATTCGCCGAATTGAAGCACGTGCATTGAAGTACTTTATTGAAGACCTACTGACGGTTTGCGCTGCAAGCGACATCAACTCAGAGCTGTATAAGAAACTCGAAAGCTATCACGCATAAGAGCTACATGCTTAAGCGCTCAATCAAGTTTCTCCAGAAATGAAAAAGCTAACGTTGATCGTTAGCTTTTTTCTTTTTGCGTATTGATGAACCCAATCAGACTCAAGCTTGGCTTCTTTCTGTTACGAATGACTTAACTAGCTTCCACTTGAACAAGCTTAAGGTAAGAGTGGAGTTCTTGATTCTTATACTCCACTGCCGAATGAATATTAAGGTCTTTACACGCGACAACATCAAACTGGTAACGATTGTCACCTTTATTGATTTCAACTTGCAGCAACCCGCTTTTCAGCAACCAATGACCTTGTGTTTCAAATCGGTCAAACAACCGATATTCCGTTAGACTACCATCAGAATGAAAGTGAACCTCGGTAATGTACCCTGCGGGGCAACTTTTTACCCAAGTCCGCCCTAATACATCTTCCTCAACAAAGTTTCTTTTGCTCTCGCACCACTTTAAATAATCGGCACTCTCACTCAGATCTCTATCAAGGTCATTCTTAGACAATAACGTTTGGTCTTGTTGTTCACGATAGTAAAGCTGAAGCAGTGTCTGTTGGTTATTACTCATTAATCGCCATCCCTAGCTAGTCAGTCCAATCCAATCCAATCCAATAAGGCTTAAGCTACCAATTCATAAGAGACCACATAAAGCTCAGAGATCCCTGGGTAAATATCTTGAATCACACCCTTCAGGACTTCTAGCGTCATGTTCTCTTGTTGAGCATGGAATTCGCCTAAATCATCAAACAGGATTGGTTCAACGCTAATGATCTTAAGGTTACAGAACACACGTCCTTGCTCTAGCGTTGATACTTCCACAACACTACCCGGCTGGTAGTCGCACTCAGATTCATCACGAATAGTAATCGTCTTTTTGCCTGAAAGGATATCGGTTTCAAAACGTTCGAAGAACGTCATAGTAGTAGGTGCGCACATAGAAAACCTAGTATTAGTTAAAGGTAATATTGAGGCTAAGTTATATAACAGAAAGGAGAGCGAAGCGAATGAAATATAGGAGGATAGACCGCTAAAGTGAGATGCGAGATGCGAGATGCGAGATGCGAGATGCGAGATGCGAGATGCGAGATGCGAGATGCGAGATGCGAGATGCGAGAGAATGAGGCAGAGCCAAATAGCAGGCAATAAAAAAGGAGAACCGAAGTTCTCCTTTTCTTAAACCTTTAAGCTAACTCTAAATTATAGAGATGCTTTCGCTTTTTCAACTAGAACAGCAAATGCTGCTTTGTCGAATACTGCGATGTCGGCAAGAATCTTACGATCGATCTCGATAGATGCTTTCTTAAGACCGTTGATGAAACGGCTGTAAGATAGACCATTTTGACGAGATGCCGCGTTGATACGTGCAATCCAAAGTTGACGGAATTGACGTTTCTTGTTGCGACGGTCACGGTAAGCGTATTGACCAGCTTTGGTAACTGCTTGGAAAGCTACGCGGTAAACACGTGAACGTGCTCCGTAGTAACCTTTAGCTTGTTTTAGAACTTTCTTATGACGTGCACGAGCTTGTACACCACGTTTTACGCGAGGCATTATGCTTCTCCTAAACTAAACGAATTTATAAACTAAAAAGAATTAAGCGTATGGCATCATACGTAGAACTTGAGCAACTTCACATTTAGGAAGGATCGAGTTCGGACGAAGCTGACGCTTGTTCTTAGTAGTACGCTTAGTCAGGATGTGACGTTTACCAGCGTGCTTAAACTTAATACCACCAGCAGTTTTCTGGAAACGCTTAGCAGCACCTTTGTTGGTTTTCATCTTAGGCATGATGAATAACTCCGCATTGTTGAGTTGTTAATAACATAGTAATTAGGGCGAATAAAACCCTACAGCCTAGGGCTGCAAGGTTTAATTACTTGTAAAGCCGTTAATTACTTCTTTTTAGGGGCCAACACCATGATCATCTGGCGACCTTCAATTCTCGTTGGGAAAGATTCGACAACTGCAAATTCTTCAGTATCTACTTTCAAACGATTAAGAACGTCAACACCGATTTCTTGGTGAGCCATTTCGCGGCCACGGAAGCGAATTGTTACCTTCACTTTGTTGCCGTCTTCTAGGAAACCAGTCAGGTTGCGTAGTTTTACCTGATAGTCTCCAATATCAGTTCCAGGTCGGAATTTAATTTCCTTGATCTGAACCTGCTTTTGCTTTTTCTTCTGTTCTTTCGCAGCTTTGCTCTTCTCGAAGAGGAACTTACCGTAGTCCATCACACGACAAACTGGCGGCTCGGCGTTAGGGCTGATCTCTACAAGATCCATACCAGCTTCATTTGCAGCTTCCATCGCTTCAGCGATTGTTACTACACCAACAGCTTCGCCGTCTGCGCCAGTTAGACGCACTTCACGAACGCCACGAATGTCACCGTTTAAACGGTGCTGGTTTTGTTTGGCCGGTTGTTGGCCACGTCTTCCGCCTTTAATAGCTATTCCTCCAGATTAAGCTTACGGCTTGAAACCTCGGCTTGGATGTATGAAATAAAGTCATCCACTTTAAACTTGCCAAGGTCCTTGCCTTTACGTGTACGTACTGCTATTTCGCCGGCTTCCATTTCTTGGTCACCACACACAAGCATGAACGGTACACGTTTCAAAGTATGTTCGCGGATTTTAAAGCCAATCTTCTCATTTCTCAAGTCTGCTTTGACTCTAAATCCACTTTTTTGCAGTTTTTTCGCAATTTCTTGTACATATTCAGACTGTTTGTCTGTAATGCCCATAACAATTGCTTGTTCTGGCGCCAACCACGTTGGGAAGAAGCCAGCGTATTCTTCAATAAGAATACCGATGAAGCGTTCTAGTGAACCTAAAATAGCGCGGTGGATCATAACTGGCGTGTGACGCTCGTTATCTTCACCTACGTAAGTTGCACCTAAACGTTCTGGTAATGCAAAATCGAGCTGCACTGTACCACATTGCCATGCGCGGTCCAAACAATCATGCAAAGTAAATTCAATCTTAGGTCCGTAGAACGCACCCTCGCCTTCTTGAATCTCGTATGCAATCTCCATCGCCTCAAGCGCTTGCTTAAGATCGGCCTCTGCACGGTCCCACATTTCGTCTGAACCTACACGCTGTTCTGGACGAGTAGATAGCTTAACAACAATGTTTTCGAAACCGAAAGTTGTGTAAGTATCGTAAACCATTTCAATACAAGCTTTAACTTCTTGCTGAACTTGGTCTTCAGTACAGAATACGTGAGCATCATCTTGAGTGAAACCACGAACACGCATAATGCCGTGAAGTGCGCCAGACGGCTCGTTACGGTGACATGAGCCAAACTCAGCCATACGTAGCGGTAGATCACGGTAAGATTTCAAACCTTGGTTAAAGATTTGAACGTGACCAGGACAGTTCATTGGCTTGATCGCGTATTCACGGTTCTCAGAAGAAGTAGTGAACATCGCTTCAGCGTACTTATCCCAGTGACCAGAACGTTCCCAAAGAACACGGTCCATCATTAACGGGCCTTTAACTTCTTGGTAATCGTACTCAGTCAGTTTCTGACGAATAAATACTTCTAGCTCACGGAAGATAGTCCAACCGTTGTGATGCCAGAACACCATGCCTGGTGCTTCTTGCTGCATGTGGAATAGATCTAAGTGCTTACCGATTTTACGGTGATCACGCTTAGCCGCTTCTTCTAGGCGCACTAGGTGGGCCTTAAGCGCTTTCTTATCATGGAATGCAGTGCCGTAGATACGTTGAAGCATCTTGTTGTCACTGTTACCACGCCAGTAAGCACCCGCTACGTTAAGTAGCGTGAAGTGTTGGCAGAAGCCCATATGTGGAACGTGTGGACCACGACACATATCGATGTATTCTTCATGATGGTACAGGCCTGGACGATCGTCTTTAGAAACGTTCTCATCCAAGATTTCGATTTTGTAAGTCTCGCCGCGAGCTTCGAATGCGTCACGCGCTTCCTGCCAGCTAACTTTCTTCTTAACAACCTGATACTTGGTCTTCGCTAGCTCTTTCATACGCTTTTCAATCTTTTCTAGATCTTCTTGCGTTAGAGAGTGCTCAAGGTCGATATCGTAGTAGAAACCGTTATCGATGGTAGGACCAATCGCCATTTTCGCTTCTGGAAAAAGCTGCTTAATCGCGTGGCCTAAAAGGTGAGCACAAGAGTGACGAACGATCTCAAGGCCATCAACTTCATCTTTAGCAGTGATGATTTCTAGGCTTGCATCGTTTTCGATAAGGTCACAAGCATCAACACGCTCACCATCTACACGACCAGCAATGGTCGCTTTCGCAAGACCAGGACCGATTGATAGGGCAACATCTAAAGTTGATACAGGGTTGTCAAATTGACGCTGACTACCGTCAGGAAGAGTAATAATTGGCATTATTTGTCCTTTACAGTGGTGTTGCACACCAAGCAACACATGAAAATGTTTAATATATGTTTTTCAACCAACAAGTATGTTGATCGGAGATATATGCATAATAAAGATACCCACATAGAAGCAAATACAGATGCCCCATTTGTGAGTAGCCGAACATTGTAACGAAATTATATGAAATGACAATGACAGAGAGAACTGGCCTACTCTCCAACTACTTCGTTTAATAATAACGTACCATTTCAGCAATAACTTCGCTGATCCCTTCAATCCCTCTTTCCAATCGAGCAGCATCAACTTAACTATTATCCCTATCTCTTGTGAGTTCGCTCTTTCAACTTATCTCTTACAAACTAGACATTTAGAACTAAGCTATATAGAAGCAACGGAATGCGGATGAGGTGCATATGGGAAAACAGGCTATTTTTTTATCGCTCATACCACCTTTATCGTTAATAGTAGCCGCAGCAATGTATGCTCCCGCTTCATGGGGCAACAAAGATTACGGCCCGCTAATTAGTTATACCCAATCACCATTACAGTCTGTTCGTCTTACTCCAATGCTCCGATCTGGCTTTCCACTCGAAGAGAATAAGGTTGAAGTGTTTACTGCTTTCACCGCCGCGAGTATCTGGGCTAACTCTCACGACTACCATTTGGATTATTATCAAAACCAACTTCAGACAGGACTGCGATGGCAATTAACTAAAGCATGGCAAGTCGAGCTCAATTATCGTTGGTTATACGCCGCCAACAACCACCTAGATAAAGTTACCATCAACTTTCATGACCTATTTGACATCGACCAAGCAGGACGAACTCGTAAAGAGCGACACCAATTTGATATCTACGCACCAGACCACGACATTAATATTAGAGACTTCTCCGGCGACACGCTGACTAGCGCTTTCACGCTCTACACTCAATACCAAATCATAGACCTTGAAAACCACGGTTTATCCTTTGGTGCATCCCTTTATTACAACAATGTCGGCCACGGCGCCTTCGAAGGAAGCAGCAACGAGCAAAGCGCTCAATTCAACTATTCATACCAACTCGACATCAATACCTTTTACACAAGCTTAGGGCTCGCCAATCAGTCTAATCGAGAGGTAGAACATGGCTTTTCACATAAGAAAACAACATGGTCATGGATGGGAGGATATCAACTCACGCTATTTGAAAACCATGAGTTGCACCTTGAGTATCGTTGGTATGAAGGCGCAGAAGACGGTGACACTGAGTTTTCAGAAGCCGCAAATGAAATGATGTTTGGATATCGCTACCTGATGCAACGTTCAGCCGTCGAGATATCCATTATCGAGAACATCTTCAACATGGACAACTCCACCGATGTGGCCTTCCAATTGGCCTATCGTCACCAGTGGTAAACACGTTTCAGGTCAAGAGAGTAAAATAAAAAAAGCCGAACTGAAAAGTTCAGCTTTGGAAGCCTATATCGGTTCTTTATCCGTCAGAACAACTACGCACTCATGATTCTTGAGACTGCGTTGCGAATGTCTGAGTCAGCCGCGTTTGCAGGCAAGCTGAATGAGATGTATTGGTCGCCACGAAAGCTCATTGAGCGATCGATTTCTGCTAAGCAATGAACCATAGAACCATCTACGATGAATGACAGTTCGATCTCTTTGTTGTTCATGAAGCCGCCGCTGCGAAATTCAATCTCTTGGTAGCAACCAGAACGAGAAGCAAAGCTGTTGCCTTTCAGGAAGCCCTTCTCTACGTCTGCTTTCACCATTGCCATGCCCGATGCTTCGACACCTTGGATAATTTTAGCGACCGTTGGCAGTGGGTGAACAGAGATAAAATCGCGGTCTTTAGGGTCAATCGCGAAGCCGATATCTAGGTTGGTTTCTACCCACACGTGACATTGATTCATTTTTGCGTTCAACGCGGTGACTGGCGTTTCATCATTCAGTTTAAGACGGAATGGAACCAGTTTAGTTTCGCCCGGTTGAATAATGAAAGGCTCTACGGCTTGAATACGACCTAGTGAAAAAGTTTCGTAGCTGGTGCTGTCTTCCGTTTCAACTTTCACTTCTGTGTTAAGAACCAAGTTGATCAGGTCAATTTGTTGCTCAACGTCGCCGCCAACAATGTGAACATTGCCAGACAACTCTCCACCTTGGAAAACTTCAATATTATCTAAGACAGTATCAACCTTTGCTGCACCGATGCCCAACGAGGCCTTTAATTTCTTAAACATATTATTTCCCTTTCTAATTATCTGATTTACGAATAGTTATTGCGTGACAATTTGCGACACTTGCCTCACAGAATCAAGCAATTTGCCCCATCTATGTTGAATAAGATCACATTGCCTGAGGAAATGTTGAAATCGTGAAAAATTCCGTTACTCTATTTGTATAGTCAAATAAGGTTTCATTATGTCGAAAGCGCCGCTCTACCTTCAGATAAAACAGTTCATAGACGACAATATCAGTAGTGGTCACTGGCCAGTGGGTTACCAGATAACCACCGAACTCGAACTCACAGAACAGTTCAATGTGAGTCGAATGACGGTCAATAAAGCCATTCGAGATCTTGTGTCTGAAGGCAAGCTGATCAGGAAGCCAAGGCTGGGCACTTTTGTTTGTGAACCAGACGAAAAAGCGCAATCTCCGCTGCTTGATATCAACAACATCGCGCAAGAAATCAAAGACCGCGGCCAAACGTATACTAGCCAAGTTATCAAACACGATAGCATTAAGGCTGATGAAAGCACCGCCACACGGTTAGGCGTGATGATTAATGCAGAAGTATTTTATAGTGAAATCATCCACTTTGCCGACAACGAACCAATACAATTGGAAGCGCGTTGGGTGAACTCGCTAGCTGCTCCCAAATACCTAGAGCAGGACTTTTCAACCTCTACACCCAACGAATACCTTTCAAAAAGCTGCCCGTTGAGTGCTATCGAGCATACGGTTGAAGCCATTATTCCAGACACTCAGATCAGAACGTCACTAAAGCTATCTGAATCAGAGCCTTGCCTACTTTTGAATAGAAGAACATGGAGCAAAGAGCGTCTCATCAGCTTTGCATTGCTCTACCATCCAGGTTCTAAGTACAAATTAAGCTCCAAGATACTTCTAGATTAAAGAACATCATCCTGATCGCTGATCACATTTTTGCAACATCAACTTGATTCGGGTCAGCATTTAGCCTATTTATTTGTATATACATTTAATGTTTAGCAAAGATCTAGGTGATTATGAATTTGATCCTCAAAAACGCACGAGTGGTCTCCATGAGTTCGGGAACCGATGGTTATCAGCCGTCTTCCCCTCAAGATATCGTTATCGAGAACGGTAAGATCGTGTCCATGTCTCGTTCAAATCACGAGGTACTTGCTTCTGAGTTAGAGCAACCGAACATTGATGATTCTTTGGATTACGTCACCTATGACTGCAAGAACAAGCTAGTAACACCGGGATTAATTGATTGCCACACTCACCTCGTATTTGCGGGTAATCGTGCCAATGAATTTGAGCAGCGTTTGAATGGTGTGTCTTACACCGACATCGCCAAGCAGGGCGGCGGCATTCTAGCGACAGTCACCGCGACACGCGTAGCGCAAGAGTCTGAACTGGTTGAAATGGCTTTGCCTAGACTCGATGGCCTAATAAGAAGTGGCGTAACCAGCATCGAAGTAAAATCTGGCTATGGTTTAACACTTGATGATGAACTCAAGATGTTACGCGCTGCGAAAGCGTTAGAGAATCATCGCCGAATTAAGATCACCACAACTCTCCTTGCAGCACATGCTGTGCCGCCCGAATACAAAGAGCAACCGGACAGCTATATTGATCTGGTTTGCCAAGAGATCATCCCTAAAGCGGCTGAACAAGGCCTAGCCGATGCTGTTGACGTGTTCTGCGAATCTATCGGCTTCAACCTAGAACAAACCGAACGTGTATTTGCAGCAGCCAAAGAACATGGGCTCGCGATTAAGGGCCACACAGAACAGCTTTCTAATATGGGTGGCAGTGCGCTTGCAGCAAAATACGGCGCACTCTCTGTTGACCATGTTGAGTACCTTGATGAAACCGGAGTCAAAGCGCTGGCTGAATCAGGCACAGTTGCCACCTTGCTACCCGGCGCTTTCTATTTTTTGAAAGAGACTCAGCAGCCGCCCGTTGCCCTACTTCGTGAGCACAACATACCAATGGCGATCGCGACCGACCTCAACCCCGGCACTTCTCCCTTTGCTGATTTAACACTAATGATGAACATGAGCTGCACTCTGTTTGGCACGACGCCTGAAGAAGCACTGCGTGGCGTGACTTGTCATGCTGCGGCTGCCATTGGCGGCTCACAAACCAAAGGCAAAATCGAAATCGGTTATGCCGCAGATTTGGCTATCTGGAATATCGACCACCCTGCTGACTTAAGCTATCAAGTCGGTGTTCCTCATCTGCATAAACGCATTGTTAACGGCGAGGTGTGTCATGACTCAATCTAAGTCCAACGGCATTCAAAAGAACGCAACAGCCGTACATAATTTTGTATGGACGGGACGCAATGATCTTGAAGATGGCGAACTTAGCACACGTGTACATCACATTACCAAACAAGTGCAAAGTAGTGATTTAAGTAACGAGCTTACTGATAGCGCTATCGCTTTGATTGGCTTTGCTAGCGATGCAGGTGTGGCAAGGAATAAAGGACGCGTAGGCGCGAAACAAGCACCTAACCTGATTCGTCAAGCGTTGGCGAATATGGCTTGGCACAGTGACGCTTATATCACGGATCTTGGTGATATCGAGTGCAATGATGGCCAGCTCGAAGTCAGCCAAAAACAGTGTGCTTCTGTTATTGCTAATGCTTTATCAACAAACAAAGTGATTACCCTTGGCGGTGGTCACGAAGTCGCTTGGGCATCTTTCCAAGGCCTAGCTGAGCATTTACATAAAGCGAAACACCTAAATAAAATTCAATCTGAGCACAAACCTAAAATAGGCATCGTTAACTTCGATGCTCACTTTGATCTTCGTGAATTTGAAAGCGACATTGCTGATGTTAAACCCAGTTCAGGTACACCTTTTAACCAGATAAATGACTACTGCCACAAGCATCAGTGGCAGTTTCATTACGCTTGTCTTGGCGTTAGTGCAGCCAGCAATACCAAAGCACTGTTCAACAAAGCCGACCAACTGAGTGTGTGGTATGAACACGACCGCAACATGACCCAAGTAAACCAAATCGCTCAATTGGTTAAGTTGCAAAAATTCATCGCTGAGTGTGATTACCTCTATCTCACCATTGATCTTGATGTTTTCCCCGCAGCTACAGCGCCGGGCGTAAGCGCACCAGCAGCAAGAGGCGTGAGTTATGAAGCGCTCGCTCCTTTTCTAGAACAGATTTTCAAACACAGTGAAAAACTCATTATCGCGGACATTGCGGAATATAACCCAGACTACGACGTCGATGGCCAAACGGCTCGATTAGCGGCACGTTTGTGTTGGGACATAGCCAGTGCAATGGCCAGCGACTAATCCAGCTATACCGATAACTACAACTACAACTACAACTACAACTACAACTACAACTACAACTACAACTACAACTACAACGATATAACGTGAAACAGAAGGAATTCCAAAATGACGGAACACCACAACAGTGACCCTCGTCTCGACACGACTCGCGAAATTCGCGCACCTCATGGCACCACTTTGCGCGCTAAATCTTGGTTAACAGAAGCACCACTGCGTATGCTGATGAATAACCTAGACCCTGATGTGGCAGAACACCCACATGCACTGGTTGTGTATGGTGGTATTGGTCGCGCTGCGCGTGATTGGAAATGTTATGACAAGATTGTTGAAGTATTAGAACGTTTAGAAGACGACCAAACGTTGCTTGTTCAATCAGGTAAACCTGTGGGCGTGTTCCCAACTCATAAAAACGCACCTCGCGTACTGATCGCGAATTCTAACCTTGTTCCACACTGGGCGAACTGGGAGCACTTCAACGAGCTCGATAAAGAAGGCTTGATGATGTACGGCCAGATGACAGCAGGTAGTTGGATTTACATTGGCTCACAAGGCATCGTTCAAGGTACTTACGAAACATTTGTCGCTATCGCGAAGAAGCACTTCCAAGGCGAAGCAAACGGTAAGTGGGTTCTAACAGGTGGCCTTGGTGGTATGGGCGGAGCTCAGCCTCTTGCGGCAACTATGGCTGGCTTCTCAATGATCGCGGTTGAATGTGACGAATCACGAATCGACTACCGCTTGCGTACTGGCTATGTAGACAAAAAAGCCACCAGCATTGATGAAGCGATGGCAATGATTAAAGAATCAGACACGCCAATTTCTGTTGGCTTACTTGGTAACGCAGCAGACGTATTCCCAGAGCTTGTTGAACGTAATATCACGCCAGACGTAGTGACTGACCAAACCTCTGCCCACGATCCACTGAATGGCTACTTACCGCAAGGTTGGACGATGGAGAAAGCAGCTCAAGAGCGTTTAGTTGATGAAGCAAAAGTGGTGAAAGCCGCTAAGCAATCAATGGCTATTCAAGTACAAGCGATGCTAGATCTACAATACCGCGGCGCTGCGACCGTAGATTATGGTAACAACATTCGCCAAATGGCACTGGAAGAAGGCGTGGAAAACGCATTTGATTTCCCAGGATTTGTTCCTGCTTATATTCGTCCTCTGTTCTGTGAAGGCATCGGTCCATTCCGTTGGGCTGCCCTATCTGGTGACCCAGAAGACATCTACAAAACAGATCAAAAAGTAAAAGAGCTGATTCCAGACAACCCACACCTGCACAACTGGTTAGATATGGCACGTGAACGCATTCAGTTCCAGGGCCTACCAGCTCGTATTTGTTGGGTTGGCTTGAAAGATCGTGAACGTTTGGGCCAAGCATTCAATGAAATGGTTAAAAATGGTGAACTGAAAGCACCCGTTGTTATCGGTCGTGACCACCTAGATTCAGGCTCAGTAGCGAGCCCGAACCGTGAAACAGAAGGCATGATGGATGGATCAGATGCCGTATCAGATTGGCCTCTATTGAACGCCCTTCTAAATACTGCAGGCGGCGCAACATGGGTTTCTCTGCACCATGGCGGTGGCGTTGGCATGGGCTTCTCACAACACTCAGGTATGGTGATTTGTTGTGACGGTAGCGAAGATGCATCACAACGTATTGCTCGCGTACTTCACAACGACCCAGCAACCGGCGTTATGCGTCATGCTGATGCGGGTTACGATATTGCCAAGCAGTGTGCTAAAGAGCAGAAGCTTGATTTACCAATGCTAAACAAAGAACTTCGTCGCCTTTAATGTCTGGAGAAAACATGTTGAATTTATTACTTAAACCAGGACTTCTAGGCCTACCAGAACTTCGTAAGATTAGTCGTAGCCCTGTGAACTTATCACTCGATCCAGCAGCAATTCCTGATATTGAAGCGAGCATGCACGTTGTCGAACAAGTGATTGCTGAAGATCGCACTGTGTATGGGATCAATACGGGTTTTGGCTTGTTAGCAAATACCAAAATCGCCCCTGAAGATTTAGAAGTACTACAGAAAAGTATCGTGCTTTCTCACGCAGCGGGCATTGGTAAATTCATGTCGGATGAGACTGTGCGTTTGATGATGGTGCTCAAGATTAACAGTTTGTCTCGTGGTTACTCTGGTATCCGACTCAAGGTCATCAACGCTCTTATCGATCTAGTGAACGCGCAGGTTTACCCGTGTGTACCACAAAAAGGATCAGTTGGCGCTTCTGGAGATCTCGCTCCTCTTGCACATATGAGTACAGTTCTACTAGGTGAAGGCCAAGCTCGCCACAACGGCAAGATCATAACAGGCTTAGAAGCAATGCAGATCGCCGGCTTAGAGCCTATAACGCTAGCACCTAAAGAAGGTTTGGCGCTGTTAAACGGTACTCAGGCATCAACTGCATTTGCATTAGAAGGTCTTTTCGCAGCAGAAGACTTATTCGCGTCTGCAACCGTGTGTGGTGCAATGTCTGTTGAGGCAGCGCTAGGTAGTCGTCGTCCATTTGATCCTCGTATTCACCGCGTTCGTGGTCATCGTGGCCAAATGGATGCAGCACTTGCTTACCGCCATATGCTTGATCAAAAGAGCGAAATTGGTGAATCACATACTTGCTGTGAAAAGGTTCAAGACCCTTACTCGCTGCGTTGCCAACCTCAAGTGATGGGTGCGTGTTTACAGCAGATTCGCAACTCAGCAGAGACGTTAACGATTGAAGCGAATGCCGTATCCGACAACCCGCTTGTTTTCGCTGACGATGGCGACATCATTTCGGGCGGTAACTTCCACGCAGAACCTGTCGCAATGGCAGCCGATAACCTTGCACTAGCGATAGCTGAAATCGGTAGCTTGTCAGAGCGTAGAATGGCGTTGTTGATTGATAGTGCGCTAAGCAAACTTCCACCTTTCTTGGTCGATAACGGCGGCGTGAACTCGGGTTTTATGATTGCTCAAGTAACGTCTGCAGCACTCGCTAGTGAGAACAAAACCTTGGCTCATCCGGCGTCAATAGACAGCCTGCCTACTTCTGCAAACCAAGAAGACCACGTCTCAATGGCTACCTTTGCAGCTCGTAGGCTTAGATACATGGCTGAAAACACCCGTGGGATATTGGCAGTAGAATATTTAGCAGCGGCACAAGGGCTAGATTTCCGAGCTCCGAATCTATCTTCTCCTCGTGTGGAAGAAGCGAAACAGATTCTGCGTGAAAAAGTCAGCTTCTACGACAAAGACAGATATTTTGCACCGGATATTGAACAAGCTAACCTGTTGCTCAAATTGTCCGTTCATAATCACCTAATGCCAGAAGGTACTTTGTGTAGCTTTTAAAGCAAAAACATTCTGAACAACACCCATTAGAGTGTCATATAAACAAGGGCTATTAATTAGCCCTTGTTGCATTGAGCCAAAGGCCATATCTCCCTTAAAATCGTCACATACCATCCAACGTATTTATCTAATTGACTGATATATAAGCAAAGTTAACTGGATAGACCATTAGAACGAAGTTAGTTAGCTATAATCCACCCCAGATTTGATGACTAATAGCGATACTATGTTTCTGACACCTTACTTTTCTACTGAAGACAATCAATTTCAATTCACTCGTGAACAGGCTAGCCACTTTGCTAAAAAAGTAGCCGCTGACTTCAACCCAATTCACGATGAAGACAACAAGCGCTTCTGCGTGCCTGGCGATCTTTTGTTTGCAGTACTGCTGCAAAAAGAAGGCATCAGCCAAAAAATGCGTTTTGATTTTTCAGGTATGGTGGGTAACGGTATTGCGCTTAGCGTTGACAACAAGTGTGAGAAAGAAAGCTCACTGGTTGACGAAAAAGGCAAAGAGTACCTACACATGTCTTGTGAAGGTGAAAAGAGCCACGATCAAGCATTCATTGAGCACGTAGTAACAAACTACGTTAAGTTCTCTGGTATGAACTTCCCACACATCATGGTTCCTCTTATGGAAGAGCAACAGATGATGATCAACTGCCAACGCCCTCTTGTTATTTACGAGAGCATGGAAGTTGAATTTACTCGCCTAGACCTATCTCACCCAGAAGTTGAATTCTCTGGTGCAACTTTTGATGTTGAAGGCAAGCGTGGCATCGTGACACTAAACTTCGATTTCAAAGAAGATGGCGAAGTTGTCGGTAAAGGCGTGAAACGCATGGTAGCAAGTGGCCTTAAGCCATACGACCAAGCTTCTGTCGACGACCTAGTAAACCGCTTCAACGAACGCAAAGAGATGTTTCTAGCTCAGTTCGCAGCTGCTGCTTAATCAGCATCCTTATTTACACCACGTGATGTAAATAACTCTAGAACAAGATCAATAAAGCCCAGCTTGATAATCTCAAGCTGGGCTTTTTTATTTCGATTCCGTTTACATCAAGCTACTCAATCCAGGCTTAAATCCAGCGTCTAACCTTTTGTTTGTAATCAACATATTCCGCACCGAATAATTGCTCTAGAGCGCGCTCTTCTGGCTTAATTTGGAACTGAGTCATGTAAATCACGAATACAAAGCTAAGCAAAACACTGAACAGGTTTTGGAAGAAGTAACCGAAGCAAAACAGTAGGATGAATAACCCTAAATACATTGGATTTCGTGTGTAGCCAAAAATGCCGCTGTCCACGACTGACGAGGCGGTTTCGACTTTGATCGGATTAACGGTGGTTTTCTGTTTTCGAAACTCCCATATGCCTGATATTCCAATGATGCCACTCAATGCAATCCCGATACCGAGCACAACCATTCCATAAGGCAGTGCCAATGTCCCTAGGCTCAACTCCTGAGCGCAGAAGTACGAGGCTATAAATACAATAATGAATAGTGCGACGGGTGGTACTTTTAACTCTAAAAATCTCATAGCTTTCCTTATTAACAATTCCATTGTTAGTTTAGAAAAAAGCCCAGCAATTGCTGGGCTAAATGTATTAAAGAATTTTGATTAGCGCCTGTAATGGGTGGGCAAGCTTCTCACCCTCAAAACGCTTCACTTGGCTTCGACAGGAATAACCCGTCACTAAGCAACGCTCTTTCGGTAAGTCTTGCATCCTTGGCTTCCAACTTAAACCATATATATCTTTCGACATTTGTAGCTTATCGACTTCGTGTCCGAAAGTGCCCGCCATGCCACAACAGCCAACAGGAACGCTGGTTAACGCAGCGCCAAAATGTTTAAAGATAGCGCCCCACTCTTTTTCAGCGTTTGGCATTTTGGTTTTCTCAGTACAGTGAGCGAACAAGTACCACATCTCTTCACTTGCAGAACGCGCTTCAAACCCACCTAGTGATGGTAGCAACCATTCGTGCACTGTTAACACATCAAAGTCTCCGCGCTTGTCAGCCAAGATCTCGACGTATTCATCGCGATAACAAAGCACAAGTGCAGGATCGACGCCCACCAAAGGAATACCGATATCAGCAACCATCGACAAGAAATCAGCAGTTGATTTCGCTTCACGCGCAAAACGACTTAAGAAGCCTTTGATATGCAGTGCTTTGCCATTTGGTTTAAACGGCAGTAATACCGGAGTTTTGCCAAGCTTTTGAGCCAGAGTGACGAAGTCTTCAACCACCTCGGCATCATAGAAACTCGTAAATGGATCTTGAACGATCAACACATGCTGCTTTTTCTGCT
Organism: Vibrio bathopelagicus; assembly: GCF_014879975.1. NCBI lineage: Bacteria > Pseudomonadati > Pseudomonadota > Gammaproteobacteria > Vibrionales > Vibrionaceae > Vibrio > Vibrio bathopelagicus. The sequence goes on from NZ_CP062500.1 coordinate 2,189,307, forward strand.
CAGAAGAGAGCCCTTCTAGATATTGAAGATCGAAGAGTTGCAGCTCTTTGCTTGCCAAACGATTTTTCAGCGTAGGCACCGACATCAATGGTGCATCGACATAACCCACCGTTTTCGCAGTTGCCGTTTGTATCCATTTTTGACCCAATGCAGCGTTCACTACTTTTGGCGCTTTCGCCATTAATGGCAACATGGTTTCAATGTTCGCCACCAAGTAATCTTTTGCTGGGCGTTGGTAGCGCGAGTAATAGATATTTAAGAATCGTGAACGGAAACTCGGCACATCGACTTTAATCGGACATTGGCTCGCACACGCTTTACACGCAAGACAACCGTTCATCGCTTCGTGGACTTCATGAGAAAAATCGTATTCATGGCGTTTGTTCATTGTGTTACGAACACGTTCCACCATGGTTTTAACCGGAGTATTGTCCTTCAGCGCTTCTTGCTCTAAATCGAGAATATCGACGCCTTGTTCCGTTAACTGGCGCAACCACTCTCTTACTAAGCCTGCGCGGCCTTTTGGTGAATGACGACGGTCAGCAGTAACTTTCATCGAAGGACACATTGGCGAGCTAGTATCGTAGTTGAAGCACAAACCGTTGCCATTACATTCCATCGCTTGTTTGAAGCTATCACGAACTTGTACGTCGATCTGACGGTCATAGAAGCCACGCTTGGTATCGGTGACTTTCACCAATTCTGCGTCGCTTTCTAATGGCGTACAGATCTTGCCTGGGTTCATCTTGTTGTGCGGGTCAAACGCGGCTTTAACTCGTCTTAACTCAGTAAACAGCTCTTCACCAAAGAAGTCAGGGCCATACTCAGAACGGAAACCTTTACCATGCTCACCCCACATTAAGCCGCCGTATTTAGCCACCAGCTTAACCACTTCATCAGAGACTTCGTGCATCAGTGCTTCTTGCATTGGGTCACACAGATCAAGTGCCGGACGCACGTGTAACACACCCGCATCAACGTGACCAAACATGCCGTAGTTCAACTCTTTGGAATCGAGCAGGACTCTGAATTCAGAAATGAAGTCCGCCAAGTTTTCCGGTGGTACACAGGTATCTTCAGCAAAAGCGACTGGCTTAGCTCGGCCTTTCGCCGCACCTAACAGACCCACCGCTTTTTTACGCATATTGTAGATTCGGCCAATGCTCGCTAAGTCGCTGCACACTTGGAAGCCAATCACACCCGCTTCTTCAGTTTCCACCATGCTTTCAAGTTGTGCAGTCAGCGCTTGAACTTGTTGTTCAACTTCCGCTTCGTCTTGGCCTGCAAACTCAACCATGTTGATGCCAAGCATCTCTTTATTTGGAACATCCATCAGTAGGTCGCTCACGGTGTGCCAAACAATGTCTTGCTTCGCTAGGTTCAATACTCTTGAATCGACCGTCTCTACTGATAACGCTTTAGCTTCTACCATAAACGGAGCATTACGTAGCGCTGAATCAAACGTGTTGTATTTCACGTTAACCAGTGTGCGCGCTTTTGGAATCGGCGTTAGGTTCAGCTTTGCTTCCGTAATGAATGCTAATGAACCCTCTGCGCCACACAGGACACGAGTAAGATCAAAGCTATCATCTTCTTCGTTAATCGCATTCTTTAGGTCATAGCCCGTAAGAAAGCGGTTTAACGGAGGGAATTTGTTGAGGATTTGATCGCGCTTATCTCGACAAACGGCTTCAGTTACTGCAAGTGCATGGTGAGCGAATTCACCTTCAGCAGGCAAACCGTGTGATAAATCGGATTCGAGACATGAACCATCTGCGAAGACCGCTTGCAGCGACAACACATGATCAGAGGTTTTGCCGTACTTCAATGACCCCTGACCAGAAGCATCGGTATTGACCATGCCACCTAAAGTTGCTCGGTTACTGGTTGAAAGGTCTGGAGAGAAGAAGTAACCGTAGGGACGTACAGCATCGTTCAATTGATCTTTAACGACACCAGACTGAACTCTCACCCAGCCCTCTTTTTCGTTAATTTCAAGAACGTTATTCATGTGTCGTGACATGTCAACAACGACACCTTTCGTCAAGGATTGACCGTTAGTTCCGGTACCGCCACCACGAGGTGAAAAAGTCACTCGTTCGTAAGCGGACTGAGCGCCCACTTTACCGATCAAAACAACATCGTTTGTTGTCTTAGGAAGAATGACCGCCTGCGGCAATTGCTGATACACACTGTTATCAGTCGCCACGGCCAAACGGCTCGAATATTGAGACTCAATGTCGCCAGTAAAGCCCGCTATTTTTAGTTCATCTAAAAAGCGTACGACAACTGGATCGACATCAGCATTGAGTTGAAGTCTTGGTAACATTTGCTTCCTGCCCCTACTTCGCTGATCCTATCAGCATTGGGTTATCTGAGATTTTTAATAATTTTCTTTGAATTTCGTCACTTTACTACTATTAAGATCATATAAAAAGATGATCAAATCAGAATCTGAATGCAAGAATGGAGAAATAGTCACTTTCGTCTTAATTCAGTCGCGATATACTGAATAACATTTTGTTAAGACATCTCCATGAGCACATAACAATGAAAAAAAACAAAACAGTCACAACTGAAGATATTCTTCTTAAGCTATGCCAATCAGTATCAAGCGTACTCACTTCAGCGACGGCTTCTCAGGTGTCCTATTCAGCTATGGTGCAAAAGATTAACAAGACAAGTCTGAAGCCAGACTTTGGTTGCTTCGTTTTATTTGACGGCGGCTTTTCTGGTCTTGTTGTTATCAATTTTACGTCTAAAGCGGCGCTAGAGATCTATACCAATTACATGCGTAACATGGGCATGCCAGAAGATGAGCTCGCAGTGCTTCACACGTCTGACGAAGTGGGCGATGTTTTGGGCGAGTTAATGAACCAGTTGGTTGGTGATTTCACGAATAAAATTCGCAAGGAACTGCAAACTAACATCACGCAGAACCAACCGAAAATGCTGGCACTGAACAAGCAAGTGAACCTTTCAGTTGATACTAACCTCGATCGTCCACAAGCTCGTCGTGTGACTTTCTCAACTGCAAACAACAACATCTTCTATCTTGAACTTGCAATGGATAAAACGGAATTCATCCAATTGGAAGAATTTGAAATCGCTGAAGACGAATGTCCAGATAGCATTCTTGAAGCGACTCAGAAAAAAATGCAAGAAGCGAACAAACCAGCAAAAAGCTCAGGTAACGATGCAGCAGCAGATCTCCTCGATGAACTTGGGATCTAGTTTGCTAAAGCTCTAGCCATAATGACAAATTGTGTCACTAACGCCATCAATGCTCTTGATGGCGTTTTTTATTGCGCCTCAACATTGCCTTCCACACTCCCATCAGTGCCCTTTTAATACAATCCAAACCAGTTTGGGCTTTCTGTTATCTGACAAAACATGTAAAATGTCGGACTTTTCAAAATTTGCGGTAATGATTAAGTAGTCGATGGATAAGAAAAAAGCCCTAAAGAAAATAGCCAAGTGTCTTGAGCTTGGAAATTCAGCGAACGTCAACGAAGCGGCCAATGCAATAAAGATGGCGCATAACTTGATGCTGAAATATGGTCTCGAGAAAGACGATATTGAATTTATCAAAATGGGGAAAACTCAATCCAGTCACCTGTTGCCGGCAAATATCAGCTCTACTCTGTTGCGCGTTATTCGTGGTATCAATACTAAGTTTGGCGTAGAAGCCGTGTTACTGAACCACAAAGGCCTTAAGCGTGTGGAATTCATTGGCGAAGCCGACCGCGCGATCTTTGCTGCCTTTGCTTTCGACATCATTTATCGTGAATTGAACGAGCATACTGGTCAATTCAGAAACAGCTTTGCAGGATCAGGTACAGGTTCACTCGAAGTCACTCGTCGCGTAAATTCTTACGTTTCTGGCTGGGTAGAAGGTGCGCTTGAAAAGTTGCCAACCATTACCCCGGACGACGAGTCAAACAACAAAATCAATAACTACATTGATAAAGAATTTGAAAATATTGACCGTGAAACATTCAAACAACAACTAAGAGAAGCGATGAAAAACCTCACAGCTGACTACGAAGTTGGCTTGAAAAAAGGTCGCAAGTTGTCTGTTAATCGTCCAGTTGGCGGTGCCCAAGCAGTTAAAAAGATAACTAAATCATAGTGCCACTTTACATTGCTTCAACGTATTGATAAAAACCATCATTAAGACTTACAGGACTAATTGTTGTCATTCGTTACTTATATGTTTGACAGAAGTACATGATGGAGAAATACGTTGAAAAAAATCACACTAGCCCTAGCGCTTACTGTCGCTCTAACGGGTTGTCAGGCAACTCAACGCCAAAACGCTACAACTGGTGAATCTGAGACTAACTCTGCAACTCAAGGCGCTCTAATTGGTGCAATCGCCGGTGCCGTTGCTGGTGCTGCTACTGGTGACAACTCTAAAGATCGTGGTAAACGCGCACTGATTGGTGCGGCAGGTGGTGCAGCTGTTGGTGGTGGTATTGGTTACTACTTTGATCGACAAGAAGCAGCACTTCGTGAAGAGTTAATGAACTCTGGCGTTCAAGTAGAGCGTGTTGGTGAGAACCAACTTCTACTTCGTCTAGAAAACGGCATTGGCTTCGAATCAAGTTCTTACGCTTTAGAATCAAGCATTCACAACACACTTCGCGGTGTTGCTCGTATCTTAGTTGAATACCCAGACACTAGCCTAGTCATCGAAGGTCACACTGACAGTACTGGCAGCGAATCATCGAACCAAATCCTTTCTGAGCGTCGTGCTGAATCTGTTCGTGCATTCTTGATCTCTCAAGATGTTGCAGCAGGCCGTGCCATTGCTCGTGGTAACGGTGAACGTTACCCTCTATGTGACAACAACACGTCTCAAGGTCGAGCTTGTAACCGTCGCGTAGAAATTCAAATCTTGCCGCTTAAGTAGCACGATTAAAGCCCAGTTACCTTTATCTATTGAATTAACCACTATATAGTTGCTTGTCAGTCGTATGGCTTATTTTAAGCGTTACGTTTTAACACTCAGCCACATAGCGTATTCATACTGATACATCGGCACTGGGCTTTTTTACGAGACTTATCTTTTGCTTATCTTATCCAACTTCCGGTCATCGGCACTTCTTAGAACTCTATTTCTAGCCCTAGTATTTTCCACGATACAATTGTTCATCCCACATTTCGTTCATGCTGAAAGCAGTGCTGAACTTTCATTAGATTCACAACCTCAAGAGCTACAACCTCTAGACTCAACGTCTCAGTATCAATTAGCCCAATCGTATGAACTGGGTACTAACGTGCCTAAAAACATCGATGATGCATTTTATTGGTACTCGCAGTCAGCGGACAATGGCAATGCAGATGCGCAATTTAGACTGGGCGAATGGTACTTGGCGGGGACAAGCGTAGAGCAGGATAACAAACTGGCCTTGGAGTGGTTCATCAAAGCGGCGCTACAAGGTAACAAGCGTGCTCCCAACGAGGTGGCAAAGATCTATGAATCCTCACTTGATAAAAAGCTACTGCAACCGTTAGATTCAGCGCAGTTATGGTATGAAGCGGCCTTAAAAGACAATCCTGATGCAGAAGAGGGGTACAATCGCGTTCTGGAAGCACAATTCAACCAACAGCGTGCCAAACAAATCTCTTCGATTGAACAGCTCAATGACGACATCGACACAGAAACCAACACAAGTCAGGAGTTACCTGATCAACAACGACCTAATCAAGGGCTATCAAGCTTATCCCCTTCCGTTCAGCCCTATAATGGCCAAGCGACAAGCTCTAATCTAACAAGCTCTGACTATATGATTGGCGCAGTGCTGGCCGTTTTGATTGCAATAGCAAGTATCAGCGCGACTCTAGTTATCTCGCGAAAGAGACAGGTTCTGAAATCTGGTGAGTTGAATCAGCAGCAACAAACACTTGAAGCACAGCTTAGCGCCAAAGATTTCACTATTAAGCAACAAAAGCGCCAGCTTCAAACCATCTATAACGAATTGAATAAGCAGAAAAACAACAAAGGTCTGAATGCTTTGCAAGTAGCCTGCGCTCTATTTGGGTACACACCTAGCTCTATTCCTGACCAAAAAAGCATTAAGATTCGATACAAACAGCTCTCTAAAATCTATCACCCTGATGGTCATGGATGTGACGAAGAAATGAAACGTTTGAACAATGCGCTAAAAACCATCTTACAAAATGTTACAAAACCGTAAACAACCACACATATTCATTTTCCAAGATCGCAAAGATACCGATTTTATTAGTGTTGCAATCGATCCCCCTCTCAAAAACGGGTAACAAACTATTAACTAATGGGTCTTACTTGTGTCATAATTTGCGCCGAAAATACACCTGACTTAAACAGGTGAGGAGAAAATATGTTCACAATAGAAGGCGTTTGTGATTGGTGCAAAAAGCCAAGCCTAGTAAAAAAGCACGACTACCTAGATGGTAAGTGTCATCATGCATGTAAAGAGTGCAATGATATTGCAACCATTGATGTTCGCCAGTTCAATATTGGTGAAATGGAAATGAGAACAAAACTCTCCCAAGCGACACTGAGATAAGTAACACCGTTGAAATATAAGAAAGCGCCTAAGGCGCTTTTTTTGTATCTGAGACTTATCTTCTTATCTTCTTATCTTCTTATCTTCTTATCTTCTTATCTTCTTATCTTCTTATCTTCTATACAGATGTATACAGTACTTTTCTGTAAAAACCACTGTATACACCTGTATAGAAATCACATTTTTTCAATTTATGAGACAAAATAGAAAAATCAGTCAAATTCAATTTTCAATTAAATATCAACAACTTAAGTAAAAATCACTTACTCCATTGCAAGAAAACGACCAATAATCCCACAAAAACCGCTTGATCTTATAAGTAACAAAAACTACTGTATACACATACAGCATGCATATAAGGACAGCAAAATGATTCAAGCACACGTTAAAGCCCAACACTCTAGCCCGCTAACTCACTGCGCATTTACATCCGTCTCTCGTGAAACAAAAAGTTCAAACGAAGAAGCGTTGTTTGCCAAAATGGCGTTGCTGTCCAATCAACATCAGTGGTTACTGTTTACGGCTCAAACACCAAGACCATCGGCTAAACAGCTGCAGCAACATAATGTTTGCTGTGATCGTGTTATTCACATGAAAGCCTCTAATCAAATGACAGAAGTAGAAACCGTCGAGAAAGCCATTCGATCTAAGAATGCGAGCGCGATTGTTGCGAGTGCTTCGATTGATCAATTCAGTCAGCAATACCTAAGAACATTAGGAATGCGCTTTCAGTGTGAAGTCTTCTTTATTGATGCCAATTCAGAGCGTATTCACTAGACCACCTTGCTTAATAACATTTTGGCTCAAAAACATAGCCCATAAACATAGCTTAATCTTTTAGCTAACAAACTTAAGTTAACTTGACAGCATAGCTCCAAAACACAGTCCAAATATACTGCCTTCCCCTGCCCTACAATTCGCCAATTTTTTAGCGGATTGTTAGGCGGGGGTTTTTATTTGATCAACAGAATTAGCAATCGTTTGCTTTTTATCTGGAAGCAAATAGTAGATTGGGTATAATGCCCGTCTAATCATGTGCACACCGCACTTCTCTGTATGACGTTTGATAAAAGATAGGAATGTCTAAATGAGCCTTGCTGATCAAGTTCTTGCCGTAAATGATGACCTACCAATCCGTACTGATAAACCTGTCCACAGTGGCAAGGTTCGTTCGGTCTACTGGTTAACTGAAGAAGATAGCCAACGACTAATTAAAGAGAAAGGCTACAATGTAGCGCCAGATGCGCCTTTAGCAATCATGGTGATCAGTGACCGTATCTCTGCGTTTGATTGTATTTGGCGTGGTGAAGGTAATCTTAAAGGTGTTCCTGGTAAGGGAGCAGCTCTGAATGCTATCTCTAACCACTGGTTCAAATTGTTTAAAGACAACGGCCTTGCTGACAGTCACATTCTTGATATCCCTCACCCATTCGTTTGGATTGTACAAAAAGCTCGCCCTGTCATGATCGAAGCGATTTGTCGTCAATACATCACAGGATCTATGTGGCGTGCATACGCGAACGGCGAACGTGAATTCTGCGGTATCGAGATGCCTGAAGGCCTTGAGAAAGACAAAAAGCTACCTGAGCTTCTAATCACGCCTTCTACAAAAGGGATTTTGAAAGGAATTCCTGGCGTACCAGAAGCTGACGATGTGAACATCACTCGCAACAACATCGAAGACAACTTCGCAGCCTTCAACTTTACTCAAGCAAGTGACATTGCGCATTACGAGAAACTTCTAAAAGAAGGCTTCAACGTAATTAGCCAAGCACTCGCAAACGTCGATCAAACCTTTGTCGATACGAAATTTGAGTTCGGCTACGTGAACGATGCTCAAGGTAAAGAAAAGCTTATCTACATGGACGAGGTAGGTACTCCAGACTCATCTCGCATTTGGGATACTCAAGAGTACAACAAAGGCAACATCGTCGAGAACTCAAAAGAAGGTTTCCGTCAGTTCCTACTTAACTACTTCCCTGATGCCGACATTCTGTTGAACAAAGAACGTATGCCAGAGCGTGAAGCATTAGCGCGTGACAATGAACTTCCTTTGGATGCATTAATGTCTCTTTCTCGTACTTACCTTGATATTGCGGCGAAAATCACCGGTGGCGAGATTGTATTAAGTAACAATCCGAAACAAGAAATCATTGATGTGCTTCGTGCCGATTACGGGCTAATCGATTAGTCGACTATTCGCAAGCTAGAAAGTTAGTCAGCTAAGAAGCTAGCTAGTAAGCACAAATTTCAGATACTAAAAGGGCCTCAATATTGAGGCCCTTTTTACAATGTAGATTTCATTGAAACTATTGAATGGCTACCGCTAACCGTGAAGGTTTGTGATCAAAGCTTGGTTGATGCTCAAAGCTTGATAGTGAACTCTTCACCAGAATTATCTGCAATCACCAAATGACTACGTGATTCTATGTACTCAATTTGCTCATCTTCAAGCGAATATGGCATCACAACTTTCAGCTCATTAATCCCTTCTAACTTTGCTAGCTTAAGCAAAGTGACAATATTAGATTCATCGCTTTTACGTGTAGACATTGATTTCAATGCCATTTGCCATAAGCGATCTTCTGGGCTGGCTAGCTCTTTGATGCTATCCCTCCAGACGGTACTGAATACTGGTGCAATAGTGGTGAGTGCTTCCAGAAAAGTCCATTTTTTACTGCATGAGGCGCCAAGAAATGTTGTGTAATCGAACTCTACACGCGTCTCTTCCTGTTTATCCATGATGTCCCCCGACACTTTGGCAACACAATATACTCAATATCTATCAACTCTTTCTATATAGCAATAGGATATAGAAGAATGGTCTTTTATGACCTTTTGATTGGTTAAAAAGGCATATAAAAATCAAGTTTGTAACAAAATAAGCACTTAAATATCATATATGCACCTATTTGATTAATATTTTAGAGATAAAACTTATCCATCTATTTGATATCAATTATCCGGCTCGCTTTTTTGTACTGAATACGCCACCCAGACCATGTTGGCAGTTCCCAACGTTTTGGTGATAACTTCCGACTACCCGATTGATAATGAACGTAAATCAGCTTTCTTGCGGGAAAGTATTCAACATCCAATTGTAAATCAGCAAGGCTCAATGAAAACGGGTATTTTTCCGAGAACTCTGAGTAAGCCCATGTGGGAATTCCATCAAACGGGATATCAGAATGTTCAAACATTTCTAGCTCTCCGACATCCGTCACGCCTAATACTTCGAGTTGTTCTATAAACCATAGTTCAAAGTTCAGTTGCTCGATCTCGGGTGTATATTTTGTCTCTTCATCGAGCCCAAGCTTCACATACAGTTGCCAATGTTTGATCTCTCGAGTACGAGCCTCTGCAAAACCGGGAAGCTGAACGCCGCTCACGACAAGATCGACAATCGGCTTCAATGATAACTGACCTTCAGCCGCGACTTGCTTAGTCGCAATCGTGCGGCCTGCGTACACCAAAGCCATCTCAGTAAATACACCATCATTATTGACCACGGTTTCGCCTTGTTGCCATTCACCTAACTCCGCTTCAACGGCGAGATCTAAAGGAATCGGCGCAGTCACTGTCGCTAGGGTCAGTGTTTGTTTAACGCCTCTTCCCGGCAGGCTGTGCGTGTCCAGCACCAACATCGCTTGCGCCTTGTCAGGGAAACGATTCTGACGACCGAGTACCACTTCTAGAATCCCATTGGCAAATGCTTCTTTTCGTTTCAGTCTGCGCACAAACACCAGCTCAGGGTGCAGTTGGATAATAGTATTAAGTAGCTCAATACGCTGGTAACGTGATGCAGCTTCTAACTGAGGAAGTTCAAACACCTCACGCATTTGCTTGGCCAACCCTTGAGCTTCATTCAGTGCTTGTTGGTCTATTTCTAGAGGCGGATAATCACGACCACGAACAATCTGAATTAACAGGGATAAGTCACAGCCTTCTTTTTCTTGTTGAGCGAGCGCTTCAAGATGTTCTGCATTGCTCGGTAATTGATACAAGCGAGCAGGAACGGACAGCGCCGCCGTGAGATCCACCATGGCCTCTTTGAGTGCTTTGGTTTTGATTCGAGTAACAATATCGGCGTACAAAGCGTCAATCGGCAGCGGGTAAAGCTTTTTACCGTGCTCCGTGATTTGATGCTCGGTATCAATCGCTTCCATCATCAACAAGGTTTGAGTCGCGCTGTATAGCGATTTCTCTGGGATAGGATCGAGGAAAGATAGGCTATCAAGTGGTGCTCTACAGCAGGCAGCTGCAAGCATTGGTTCTGTCAGTTCTTCGCGCTGCAGTTCAGGAGGCGTGACCAACTCTAATGCGGCATGTTCGCCATATAGACGAACGCAGACACCATCCATTACCCTACCCGCGCGGCCAGCTCGTTGTTTGGCACTGGCTCGTGATATGGATTTGAGCATCAGAGTCGTTCTGCCGTTGCGTTGAACAGTTCGTCTTTCCAATCCTGAATCTATCACCACACCGATGTCAGGAATGGTTAACGAGGTTTCTGCAACGTTGGTGGCAAGGATGACTTTTCGCAAACTGTCGTCGTTATCGGTATTGGTGTAGGCATTACGACCAGATAACGCTAAGTCTCGTTCTTTATCACTCACCGATGCATGCAATTTCACCACTTGGATATCTGGATTCTTTGCCAAGGCTTGCTCACATTGCACAATCTCTTTTTTACCCGGTAGGAAAACCAACATATCGCCGTGTGAAGCAATGAGCTGATGATTCACTTCTTCAGCAATGCGTTGTTCTAGATGCCGACTATCTGGCAGAGTTCTGGACTCATTCGCTCTATGTTCTATCTCGACCTGATAAGTTCGCCCTTCACAGCTTATTCGATTCGCATCCAAATACTGAGCAAGACGTTCCCCTTCGATGGTTGCAGACGTGATCACCAAACGATGACTCGCATTCTGTTTAAGGATCGCCACCAGCAGATCAATGTCCCAACGTCTCTCATGAAATTCATCAACAACAATGACATCGAAATTTGCGAGCCCATCTTCTGATAACCAGCGCAGCGCGATACCGGGAGTCACAAACACAACGTTGGTGTGCTCGTTATATTCCGATTCAAGCTTAATCGCATAGCCAATCTTGCTACCCAATTTTTCACCCGACTGCTGCGCGAGATATTTAGCTAATGACGTACAGGCGATTCTTCTCGGTTCCACCACCAAGACTCGGCCATGCTCAGATGCCCAGATCGGTAAACGTGTTGATTTGCCCGATCCAGTTTCAGCTTCGACGACAAGATGAGAATTTAAGAGTTGTTCATGGAACGTGTTTTGATAAGAATCGATGGGGAGTGATGACATACAGAGGGTAACTAACAAAAAAGTGTGAGCAAAGTATAACGAATTATGGCGTTAGAATTCGAGAAGTGTGGGACATAAGTAAGAATATCATTTTGTTTGCTAAGATCGGAGGGAAACTATTTACAATTGAATAACTAAACCGTTATCATTTTTCAGTTACTCTTTCTCCCATATTAGGCATCCAATGAACAACGATAAACGCCCTCTATATATCCAGTATGCAGGTCCCGCTCTACTTAGTACTCCTCTTCTAAACAAAGGCAGCGCATTCTCTGCTGAAGAACGTAGCTCTTTTAACCTTGAAGGTTTGTTACCTGAGACAACGGAAACAATCCAAGAGCAAGTTGGACGTGCGTACAAGCAATACTGTAACTTCGAAAGCGATATGGATAAGCATATCTACCTTCGTAACATCCAAGACACAAATGAAACGCTTTTTTATCGCTTAGTTCAAAACCACATCTCTGAAATGATGCCTATCATTTACACGCCAACGGTTGGCGCAGCATGTGAGAACTTCTCAAATATTTACCGTCGTGGCCGTGGTCTATTTATTTCATACCCGAACCGCGATCGTATCGATGATCTACTGAATAATGCGACAAACCACAACGTTAAAGTTATCGTGGTTACGGATGGTGAGCGCATTCTTGGTTTGGGAGACCAAGGTATCGGTGGTATGGGTATTCCAATTGGTAAGCTAGCACTTTACACCGCTTGTGGCGGTATCAGCCCAGCTTACATGCTACCAATCGTACTCGATGTTGGTACTAACAACCCTCAACGTCTTGCAGACCCAATGTACATGGGCTGGCGTCATCCTCGTATCACAGGTGCGGATTACGATGCATTCGTTGAAGAGTTCATCCAAGCAGTTCAGCGCCGTTGGCCAGATGCATTAGTTCAGTTCGAAGATTTCGCACAAAAGAACGCAATGCCACTGCTTGAGCGTTACAAAGATCGCATCTGTTGTTTCAACGATGATATCCAAGGTACAGCAGCAGTGACTGTGGGTTCTCTACTTGCAGCATGTAAAGCAGCAAACAGCAAACTTTCAGACCAACGTATCACCTTCTTAGGTGCAGGTTCTGCTGGTTGTGGTATTGCTGAAGCTATCATTGCTCAAATGGTGTCTGAAGGTATCAGTGACGAGAAAGCGCGTTCACAAGTTTACATGGTTGACCGTTGGGGTCTTCTACAAGAAGGCATGCAAAACCTACTTGATTTCCAACAGCGCCTAGTACAAACCAATGCGAACACCAAAGATTGGGAAAGTGACGGCACTGGCTTCTCTCTACTCGACGTTGTTCGTCATGCTAAACCAACTGTATTGGTTGGTGTATCTGGCGCTCCAGGTCTGTTCAGCAAAGAAGTCATCAAAGAGATGAACCTTCACTGTGAACGCCCTATCGTGTTCCCACTATCAAACCCAACAAGCCGTGTTGAAGCAACACCAAACGACATTATTCGTTGGACTGATGGCCAAGCACTTGTTGCGACAGGTAGCCCGTTTGAGCCAGTAACTCATAACGGTACCACTTACCCAATCGCTCAGTGTAACAACAGCTACATCTTCCCAGGTATTGGCCTTGGTGTATTGGCTGTGAATGCTTCACGCATCACTGATGAAATGCTGATGGAATCAAGCCGTGCGCTTGCAACGTGTTCTCCACTGGCTATCAATGGTTCGGGCGCACTACTTCCACCATTGGAAGAGATCCACACAGTATCGAAAAAGATTGCTCTTGCGGTTGGTAAGAAAGCGATTGAACAAGGTGTTGCACTAGAGATCACTGAAGAAGCATTACAACAAGCGATTGACCAGCACTTCTGGCAGCCGGTTTACCGTCGCTACAAGCGTACTGCATTCTAATAAAGTGGGCTGTGTTCTAAATAAAGAGCATAACCTCTCTTAATCTGAGCCTCTGCAATTGCAGGGGCTTTTTTCTTTACACTGTCTTGTCTTTTTAACTGATTTTTCTCATTTTTATTTGTTATTATCGAGCACTCAAAAAATAACGCTCAGTCAAAGGACCTTACCGAGAGTGAAATTCGATTCTCAAATTTTCCGTAACAACTTACTTAAGTCTTGCAAGAAACTGCAAGGTTTTCTGTATGGCTCTTTCCTCGTCTTTCTGGTGGGCAGCGCTGCGGTTATTGCAATCGATTATTGGGTTTCATGGCAGGCAGAAGATCGCATCATCTACGAGATCGATGAAGTGCCTGAACGCGAAGTAGCCGTTGTGCTTGGCACCAGCAAGTATTTAGGCAGAACACTCAACGACTATTACAAATATCGAATTGAGGCCGCGATTGAGCTGTTTGATCGTGAGAAGGTCAATCAATTCCTGCTGAGTGGCGATAACGCTCATCGTTCTTACAATGAACCTTGGACGATGAAACGCGATCTATTGAGAGCAGGTGTCCCCGACGAACGTATCAATCTGGATTATGCTGGCTTTCGAACGTTGGATTCCATTGTTCGTGCGAAGAAGATATTCGATACTGATAACTTTCTGATCATTACTCAAAAATTCCACTGTGAAAGAGCGCTATTTATCGCAAACTCTTATGATATTCATGCGCAATGTTTGGCGGTTTCCGGCCCAACTCACCACTCAGGTATCTCAATACGTTTAAGAGAAGTACTTGCACGAACCAAAGCGTTTCTTGACCTATATATTATGGGCACAACACCCAAGTTTTTAGGGCCAAAAGAACCGATTCAACCGAACCCAAAACAAGAATCATCACCGATTCCTAGCCCGATTGCAGACCCAGCAGATACCGATGTGTAGAAATCTACACATTTTAAATTTGTTGCCTCACACTTCCCCACTGTTACACAAAAACACACCAACACGCCTTTATTAACTTAAGTAACATTCTCCCAACAAAGTCTGACCCTACATCAAGCCATACACCTCGAAGCTTTTTACTTTGAGAGCGGTATAACTTGAAAACAAGATACCTCGAAAATAATAAGCACCACTCAATGAAGTCGGTGCACCAATAAAACGAGGATAAACAAAAGGAGCGTCTTATGACGGCACTTGTTACTACACTGAAACATTGGTTGTTTACCCGCAACAGCATGATACTCATCGGCAATTTCACGTTATTTGCACTTTTGATCAATACCCTCCCTTTCGAAACACAAGTGAACACTGGCCTAAGTATTCTCGTATTTGTGGCTATCTTATGGTTAACCGAAGCTATCCACGTCAGCATCACTGCACTACTGGTTCCGTTACTCGCTGTGTTGTTCGGTGTATTTAACACGCCTGCTGCTTTGGCTAACTTTTCTAACCCAATCATCTTCCTATTTATGGGGGGTTTTGCCCTTGCCGCCGCGCTCAACAAGCAAGAGCTCGATAAAGCGATTGCTGACAAAGTGCTGATGCTCGCGAAAGGAAAAATGTCGGTGGCGGTATTCATGCTATTTGGTGTGAGTGCCGGATTATCGATGTGGATTTCAAACACAGCGACCACTGCTATGATGCTGCCTCTTGTTCTAGGCATCATGAACAAAGTCGACCAAAGTGAAGACCGCAACACCTACGTTTTTGTACTATTAGGTATCGCTTACTGTGCATCGATCGGTGGTATTGCAACCGTGGTAGGTAGCCCTCCGAACGCAATCGCAGCCGCAGAAGTAGGTTTGAGCTTCACTGAATGGATGGCACTTGGCCTACCGATCACGATGATCTTACTGCCAGTCGCGATGATTATTCTGTATGTGATGACTAAGCCAAAGCTTGACCACAAATTCGAGCTAGACCACGCCCCTGTTGAGTGGACGAATAGCAAAAAAATCACGCTATCTATCTTCTTGTTAACGGTAACGCTTTGGATATTCGGCAAGCCAATCAACGCTATGATCGGCGGCTTCTCTAAATTCGATAGCTTGGTTGCGATTGGCGCAATTGTACTGCTTGGCGCTTCTAGAGCGGTTGAGTGGAAGGATGTTGAGAAGACTACGGATTGGGGAGTATTAATCCTATTCGGTGGCGGTATCTGTTTGAGTAACATTCTTAAAGCGACAGGCACCAGCGTATTCCTAGCGCACTCTCTAAGTGGCTTTTTAGAAACAGCAGGCGTACTTCTAACAATTCTTGCAGTCGTCGCGTTCGTTGTATTCCTAACTGAATTCGCAAGTAACACAGCCAGTGCCGCGCTTCTGGTGCCGGTATTCGCAACCATTGCTGAAGCGCTAGGTATGTCGCCAGTTATCTTGTCAGCTCTAATCGCTGTTGCCGCTTCTTGTGCCTTCATGCTGCCAGTTGCGACACCGCCTAATGCGATTGTATTTGCTTCTGGTCACATCAAGCAGAAAGAGATGATGCGAATCGGTATGGTGCTGAACCTAGTTTGTATCGTAATACTGACACTGTTCGCTTGGATTTTCTGGTAAGCACTCACGCCTTATAGACTGATGTTTATAGACAACTACTTATAGGAAAGAGCTCATAGGCGAACGTTTATAGACAAGTATTACAGGTAAAGCTCCACATAAACTGGTTGTAGTTCCCCTAGCTCAACCAGTACAAAATGCCCGCTCAGTGTGAAGCTAATACTCAGTTTGAAGCGGTCACTCAGTTTGAAGCAGTCACTGAGCGGGCATTCAAAAAACCAATAAAACGCTTTTCCCTTTTGGTGGCTCCTCGCCACCTTTTTTGTTTCTATCTCTTAGCCTTCCGAGTTGCTTAGACTACTTAGCCGAACGACACAGCCAACTTATTCATCAATCCACCAGCTCACCCATGATTAGATTGCATTGGGTACTAAGCGCGTCCAACCTAACAACAGCATAGAAGCACACATAACCCAAACGACAGTGGCTAATGAGAGTGTTGATACCAAGTTGTAGCGATAACTGAACACATAAACCGCGCCAAGATAAGCTGCGTATGGTACAAGCGAAAACAGCCCAAATAGCGCCGTAGTGCGTAACTCCACCATAGTTTGTTCAGTGCCTACAATGTAGTGAGCAATCAAAGCAAAAGTGGGAAACAACGGCACAAGACCAGCGATGTAAAAGCTCTTACTCTTCGACAACAGCGCAATCAGTAAAACGGCAGCCGCACCAAGCAAACATTTAAAAAACAGTGAGATCATTTCAATACGTTATCCAACAAACCAACAAAGGCTCTAGAGGGTAAACTCATATAGCGCCTATAAAAACGCCACACGTCACATATGCACGTGTGGCTTATCAAGTAATCAACACAATTTTCAGATTAGTGACTCAAGATCACCTGATTTCGCCCTGAGTGCTTGGCTTGATATAAGGCTTCATCAGCGCGGGCGATCGTCTCTGTCACCCTCTCTTGCTTCATCTCTGCAATGCCAATACTGCAAGTGAGCAAGTCACCATGGATCCAAAGGTGTTGGCTGACCAAAAGTCGAATTTTCTCCGCCTTTCTTTGTGCTTCACCCGCTTCGGTTTCAGGGCAAAAAACAATGAACTCTTCACCGCCCCAGCGCACCAATTTATCTGTCGCACTGATAGAGCTGCCCACCACCATGCTGAATTCACGTAAAATATGGTCGCCCATCTGGTGCCCGTATTTGTCATTCACACTCTTAAAGTAATCAATATCCAAATACAGCATGCTCAGCTTTCCATGTCCTTGCTTCACATACTGTGACTGCATCTTCAACCAATCACGAATCGCGTGCCGGTTGAGTATTCCTGTTAACTCATCTCGGTGAGCCATCTCTGAAAACTCAAAATTTTGCTCTCTCAATGCTCGGTTGACGTTCTTCAGGTGATGATGTCTTTTCTCTGCGATCACCATGCGTTTTCTGGAATTGTGCAGCTCTGAAAGTAAGAACACGGTGCCCGTACCGACCCAGACAAACAGTAAGATCATAAACAGGCTTTCACCCGTGATATACGTGCCTTCGAACTCAATACTGCGTATGACAATTCGATGGTGGCCAAGCTTCGCGCCCGATGCCGTCGCGAATTCCACCATATTAACGTTCGAATACTCTGGCGCAGAGTGCTCTAACGCTATATCGTTATCGGCTAACCACCATGTCATCACTTGTAAATTGCCGATCGGAATTTCAATAACCCCGCCATCCACGCCAGGCGAAAACTCCATGCCGTTATACTTATGCGTGTACTCGTCGTCAGGAACGGAGTAAGCCGGATTATAATTACGTAGATAGGTTCTTAAACGGCCGCTAGAATCTGCTTCCGCATGGTAATCAATATTGACTCTAAAGGTATGATACTGGGAAAGGTCAAGGCCAACCGTGATGTCTGGGTTGATACGAATCGATAGGCCGCAATAAGGCCACGGATACTCCGACTCTTTAAGCTCACAGTCGAGAATATACTGCCCATTTTCATAGGATAATTGGGACGTACTAACGCCTCTATCCACCTGATCGCTGGTCGCAATAAATTCATATTTATCAGGCGTAATTGCCGTTATCACACGATTCCCGCTCACACGGTAATACTGCACAATGGCAAGTGTTGCGATAACTAGAAAAATAACAATCTTATGGATCCACTTCACGTCAAATCTTCCGGCTTAATATCCCTATAGTTGGGATTTCACGATAAAAAATAAGTTGGCGAACTAGTGATATTAATGCCAATAATTCACTAAGAAACGTTATATCACGCCCTAACAAAATGTCATACTATAATTTCATCCGCATATTTACTGCCAATTATTCACGTCACGAATCAAGTAATATTGCGTATAAAAACAGGCTCCATTTGTTATACTCATCGCATAATCATCGTTAACCGTAGCGTCTGCTGACAGAGCATCCGAGTCGACGAAATAATAATCAAAATACAACGAGTAATGTCATGTCTTTATTAGCAAAAGGAACACTCAAGAAAATGAGTGCTTCGCTCGATGGTGCGGTTACCTACCGTTTACCTGTCGGTGAAGAGTTTGTAGAGCTAAACCCTCTGATTGGTAAAACCATCAACCTCACTCACACCGGTAATATTTTTTGCTGCTCGTGTGGTAAGAAAACCAAGAAAAGCTACTCTCAAGGCCACTGCTTTGTGTGCATGAGAAAGCTAGCAAGTTGCGACATGTGCATCATGAAGCCAGAGACTTGCCACTACGATGAAGGCACGTGTCGTGAGCCAGAATGGGGCGAAGCGAACTGCATGGTTGATCACTTCGTTTACCTGTCGAACACATCAAGCCTTAAAGTGGGTATCACTCGTCATACTCAAATCCCTACTCGCTGGATCGACCAAGGTGCTACTCAAGGCCTACCAATATTGAAAGTGAAAACACGTCAGATTTCTGGCCTGATTGAAGTTGAGTTAGCAAAACACATCGCTGACAAAACTAACTGGCGCACGCTGCTAAAAGGCGACGGTGACGATATGGAGTTGGTAGAAAAGGCCAAAGAACTCTTGCCATTGGTTGAGGATAAAATCCAAGAGATCAGAGCGAAGTTTGGTGACGATGCTATCGAGATCCTAAGTGAGAACATCACTTCACTCAGCTACCCAGTTGAACAGCACCCAGTGAAGATTGTCTCGCATAACTTTGATAAGAACCCAGAGGTGACAGGTGTACTTCAAGGCATTAAAGGCCAATACCTAATCCTAGATACGGGCGTGATTAACATCCGTAAATTTGGCTCTTACGAAGTTGAAGTTTCTGCATAATTTGTAGAACTTAAACGTTTCCCCTAGTGAGAACCGTTTAGCCGTTTAGCCGTTTAGCCGTTTAGCCGTTTAGCTAATGGCCAAAAACTAAAAATGCCCTGAAGCCAACACTTCAGGGCATTTTTGTTAGGAATGCGTTTCGATTTTAAACGTTAATTCAAGGAATTAAAGCGCTACCACATCGCCAAATACGCGATTCTTGCCAGCCGCTTTCGCTCGGTAAAGAGATTGGTCAGTTAGGTTAACAAGCGCGTCGATAGAAACAGCGCCTTCGCAAGCTCGACTATCACTCACTCCGATACTCACGCTCACATTAAAACGAACTTGCTCATCAATCTTAAATTCGGTTCGATTAAACTGTTGGCGGATCAGATCAGCGACTTGATGCGAAACTTGAGATGACGCGTTAGGGATAAAGACAATAAACTCTTCACCGCCCCATCGACCCGTCACACCACCCGCTTTCTCGACATTACGCTTAGTAATATCGGCCAATGCGCAAATAACCTCGTCACCCACCATGTGCCCATAAGTATCATTGATCAATTTAAAATCATCGATATCAAGCAGCATACACACGAGATGAGTATCAGAGACTAGATGCTCCCTTAACCATTCATAAATCGCCCTGCGGTTAAGCAAGTCGGTCATTTCATCGTAATTCGCGTGGTGAACCAATTGCTTTTCCAACATCACCTTTTGAGTCACGTCTTCGAGCACCACCTGAACGGCTGGCTGACCTTTCCAAGTGATTGCATTATCGTAAATGTTGAAGAACCGATGAACGCCATCTAAGCCAATATTTTCAACAACCGTGCTCGTTCCCGATAACTCACCAGACACGATCGCTTGATAGTGGCTACGAATACCTTGGGTATCTTCCTGTGGCACTAAGTCGAGGATAGATTCTAGCTTTAAGACTTGCTCAATCGACTCACCACCTTGCAGTTTTACCCATGATTGATTGGCCATCAACGGCTTGAAATCTCGGTGAACCAAGATGCCCTGACCTGATTGCATGATCATATCGTGGTACATCTGGTCTTGCTCACGCACCACATTTTGCAGCTGAATCGCAGGAGAAAGATCGATGACCGTCACTTGCAATGCTGGCCTGCCTTGCCACTCAGTCACATGGTCAATAGAAAACACCGTGGACTCTCTGCCATTGCGGTCAACATTGGTAAAGGTGTGTACCTGAGGATCTCGTTGACCACCGACGGTTTCTAGGTAGTTTTTATAGACTGCGACATGAAACTCTTCTGGAATGAGATCCAGAAAGCTATCTATTTTAGACAGTAGTTCTTCGGGGGATAGGTACCCATAGATACGCGCATAATTAGCGTCAACGCTAACCACATTCATATCTTGAATAATTATTACACCGTACGTGGATTCGAAATTTATTGAAGACATGACCAACTCCGCACTCTCGCTATACTTCACAAACTGGAGCATAACTACATATCCTGCCAACGCTTCCACATAATCCTTCACGCGTTAGGGGAATTTAATATTGCAACTAGTATATCGTACTGATACAGGCTTCTCTACAATTCTAGCGCTAACACCAGTTATCAAAAGTAGACAAGTCTTTCATTCCTATTACTCGCGTCAAAAAACACAAATAGATAAGCTATACCAATGTAAGTATTACCTTTTTCTACTTTTGACTTTGAGCTGAGTTAGCACTCTAGTGTTCACCGCCTCAAACTTGTTCGCTATTCTTTTAAACTGGCGCGCGTTATTCATTCCAATCGGAAAAATAAGAAACTAAGAAATCAATCGCGAGTCGTGCTCTCTGTGGAAGGAAGCGACGGTTTTGGTATACGATCCAACTGCTTGTTCCTGCTCCCCAATACTCTTCTAACACTGGAACCAGTTTTCCATTGGCAAGACCGCCATTGAAGCTGCTTTTAGGGAGGTAAACAATGCCAAGTCCCTCTTCACAAGCTTTAAGCACGGCGCTCGAGTTATTGCTTTTCCAACGTCCATGCACTCTTACAGCATTTAACGGTTTTCCATCTTTCTCAAACAACCACTGATCACTGTTGGCAATAATACAGCTGTGTAGCTTCAACTGCTCAGGCTGGGTTGGATAACCAAATTGTTCGATGTAAGTCAGGCTCGCAGCCGCTGCCATCGGACGATCAACAAGTTTCCTTGCCACCAAACCCGAATCATCTAACCGACCATAACGAATCGCGAAATCGATACCATCTTCGATGAAGTTAACCATGTTGGTATTGAAGTTCATTTCGATGGTCAAATCAGGGTGGTCTTTCGCAAATTCCATCAGCGCCGCTGCGACATGATTCTCGGCAAACGCACCCGCCGCACTCACGCGTAAAGTACCGCTCAGCTGAGCTTGTTGAGACGTCACTTGTTCATTCGCCTGTTGCAGCCCGATAACCAGATCTTTGCATTGTTGATAATAGGTATGCCCAGACTCGGTCAAGCTCACCATACGTGTTGAACGCGCCAACAACGCCACGCCTACCCTTTCTTCTAGTCTCGAAACTTGGCGACTGACATGGCTGGTACTGCAACCCAGTTGTTTCGCGGCCGCAGAAAAACCGTGACACTCTGCGACCGCCACAAATTCATTAATACCTTCAAAGCTATCCATACTTCACCTACTAACATCTAACTCATTCGCGTCCCACAAGTTCGCATCCTACTAGTTCACACCCGACTCATTCATATCTTCACATCCAACTATTGCTATATAGCAATAATGTTTTGCGTATTACCGATATTATCACCCATACGATTTGCAATTAATATAACGACATCAGCAATTCAATTATGCTTAGACAAACATCAGCCCTGAAGGAACGAATCATGAAAAAAATACTAATCCCAGTGACTAACTACGCAACACTAGGCGATACAGATCAAGCGAACGGTACTTACGCTCCAGAACTGACTCATGCATTGAAAGAGATCATGGCTGCAGGTTTTGAGTACGACATCGCTTCTATCAAGGGTGGTAAAGGCCCACTGTATGGAACTGATATTGAAGGTGATTCAGTAAACGCGGAAATCTTGGCTGATGATGATTTCCAGAACCGTATCAATAACACGATTCCGGTAAGCCAAATTAACGTAGAAAGCTACGATGCTATCTTCTACCCAGGTGGTTTCGGTTTGCTTTCAGACCTAGCAACCGACGAGCAATTCGCTGCTATTGCGGCTAAGCACTATGAGGATGGTGGTGTGATTGCATCAGTATGTCACGGCCCTGCGGCGCTGCTTCCGGTTGTTCTGAGCAACGGTGAGAAGTTACTGAGCTCTAAATCTGTGACTGGTTTTACACGTGAAGAAGAAATCGACTTTGGCACCATCAACGACATTCCATTCCTATTGGAAGAGTCTCTTGCTCGCAGCGCAGCGCGCTTCAACAAGGTTCAACCTTGGCAAGAGCTTGTGATTGTTGATGAGCGAGTAATTACAGGTCAAAACCCGACGAGCGCACACGCTGTGGGTGTGGCGATTGTTGAGCAGCTTTCTTAGTCGAGTAGCTGTCTTAATTAAGTAGTTGTCTGATTAAGTAGCTGTCTTGACTAATTAACGGGCTTAATCGAATCACTGGCGTTACGCAGGTAAGTAATAAGCGCGGTGAAACAAAAAAGAGCATACTTCCTACTCAATATTATTGAGAGAAGTATGCTCTTTTCTAATTCTGTAACAGCTAAAATTGTTAGTTATTACTTCGTAAAATTCCTTCAAGCACATTGAACAACAAATCGATCTCTTCAATCGAGTTGTAATGCATACAACCAATACGCACCACGCCCTGCTCTTCAATACCTAGCTGCTTTACCAGCCCTAGTGCGTAGAAGTGACCATTCCACACACAGATATTATGCTCACCCAACTTCTTGGCGATGAACTCTGGAGAGTAGCTATCAAAGGTAACCGCAAAGGTTGGGGTTCTTAGGTTTGAATCAAACTCAGTTTTCCCGTAAAGCTTGGCACCTTCAAGATCGGACAAGCGCTTAAGGAAGTACTCACTGAGTTGGCTTTCATGCTTATTATAAAGAGCGTAACTTTGCTCTAAACGAGAACGCAATGAATCGGTTGGATCACCAAACTGCGCCAAATAATCCACCGCCGCAATCACACCAGCAAGGCCTTCAAAACTTTGGGTGCCTGTTTCAAATCGACCTGGGCCGATGTTAGTCGCAGGCTCGACCTTGTAAGGCTTTAAAGTATGCAGCCATTGAGGCGCAACATAAGCAATGCCAACATGCGGGCCGAAGAACTTATAAGCTGAACACGCTAAGAAATCACAATTCAGTTGCTGAACATCAATCAAGTGATGCGGTGCGTAATGCACGGCATCGACATAAACCTGCGCACCATGCTGATGTGCAAGCTCAATAACTTTCGCCATGTCGACAATAGACCCTGTGGTGTTCGAAGCAAACGTCACCGCGACAAGCTTGGTTTTCTCGTTAAGCAGCGATTCAAAATGCGCCATGTCCAAACTGCAATCCGACTCGTCTACGCGAACTTGGCGAACGACAGCGCCTTTGTCGTCTGCCGCTTGCTGCCAGCTCGATACATTTGAGTAATGGTCTAACGCAGTGACGATAACTTCATCGCCCTCTTTCCAATCGCGGCTGATCGCTCGGCTAAGTTGGAAGGTCAGAGATGTCATGTTCGCACCGAACACAACGTTGCCAGAAGACTCCGCATTAAGCAGTGCTTGCGCCGCTTCTCTTGCTTGCTGCATTAAGCTTGTGGTCTTTTGGCTAGAAAAGTAATGCCCGCCTAGATTTGAATTGAAATGCCCTAGGTATTCCGTCATCGAAGCTAAAACATTCTCAGGCACTTGAGACCCGCCCGGCCCATCAAAAAAGGTCACAGGCTTACCGTTATGATATTGTCCTAGAGCACTAAACTGTTGGCGTACATCATTAAGAGTGAAGGACATTGCGCGCATCCTTAGCCGTTAGAACAAACACATCCATGTAGCCCATCTCATCGTGGTCAATGGTACGAATCGGTTGTGCATTGTGCCAAAGCTTACTGTCTGCCAGCATCGCAACCTCACCATCGCCTAACACTTTTCTAAAGAATGGCGCTTCATGTGAGTCTTGATACAACATGATTTCACCACCTACAATGTTATGTCGATTAACACCGATCAAAGCGATATGGTCAAAACCATCTTGGTGAACCCCTTCTGGAGCAACTTGTGTTTCTTCAAAAATAGCGGCAATGCGGATTTGATGTATTTCGATTTCTTGTCCGTCTTCAAGCCCGTTGGTTTCAATAAACAGTTCACACATCTCTTGCATGCCTTCGCTGCTTAGGATTTGTGCTTCAATCGGCTCGAACTGACGAACAACGTCACCTTGAAAGTGATTAATGTCTTCAGACTGAACAAAGTTATGTTTGTCTTGCTCAACGACTTGTCCATTACTGAATTCAACCACTGAGTACCTTCTCAATCGGAACTGACCATCCGCATGCTCTGTGCTTGGTAGCTTAGAGAATGATGGTGACAACTCCTTAACTGCGTGGTTACTGAGGTGGGTAATATGTAGGGTATTTTCGTGAGCATGTAACATCATCGACTCCTTAATGATTGTTAATTTACTTTCGATATTTAACGTTTTATTTACATAAAGGATACTTGAAGATCTTGCCAAATCAACATTAAACAACCATTTATCCCGTCAGATTTAATAATTCAGACACTAAATCTAATTTGAAATCCAAAAGCAGTGTATAACACCAGAATAAAAGATGACCAACTCTTAAAACTAGCACACTCCACTAGCCAGTTATAAACCCCTACAAATTTAAATTTAACGATATTATTAACTAGTGGCTGATGTTTCATATTGTGTCAGCCCTTTCACTTCAATACGCCAGCCTTCTTGCATGAGTTCAGGTATCACGCTCGCCATCATTCATTTCTATGCTTTTGCACAGCGAAATACGACCTACCTATCAATCGCCAAGCTATTGATTATTTACACAACAAAGTGAAATTGGTTAATTTATCAGTACGCCAGAAACCAAACGCCTTTGCTTGCGCGTCTGGAACAGGTCGAGTTCGGGGGGAACTCGACCGCCCCAAATCAATTTGCTTCCTTTAAAAGGCTAAGACTTCACTGATCTTTTCAGTCACGAAAAAGTCTGTCTCTATAAAATTCCTACCTAAAATACCTATCGTTATGCTCAATAACACAACTGAATAGCGACAATACTCATTTTCAAATGGCGTGCCGCCTAATTCGAATTAATGATGTGGTTTATGTGAAATGCTTGAAGGGGAATATTGCGAAAGGAATTTGTTTTGTGGTTTCAGGCAACTAAGAGGTAAGCGTTTGAGCGGGTCTGAACAATGGAGGTTGCTTCAAAATCATCGGCATGTATTCACAAATATTAGGCGTTCATCGCCAACACGTTTATGCCCCTTTATCAGTCTCGCCAAAAAGCCTACGTTCTCGGTCGGGTGGATTTTGACCAAATATAAATAATCTGACACCCAAACCTCACAAAGTACGAAAAATGGGTGTCATAGTACCGTTCTTGGCTTAAATGAACTCGCTAATTTTTGTCATGTAAATAGATTTAAAAGCGTTACAAACTTTCAAGACTGCATTGAATTATATTGCCTTGATCAAGTGTTTAAAATCTTCGCTAAGAGCGTTTGAGATGCTTTAAAGGCAGTTTTTGATAGCTAACTCACACGTTTTACATAATAGGAATAATGAGCATCGATTTTTGGTATGCTCTTTTTTATTTTTTATGAAAGTAGACTCTTATGAGATATCAATCTGCCCCCGTCATTCCAGAAGAAAGACAAGAAACCACAAGAGAACGTGCTGCTCGTCAACGTCAAGAGCATCAAGAAGAGTTGAGATATACCGCGAGCGATGAGAAACGATGGAAGGAGAATCGTGAAAGGGTTCTTCGAGATAGACAAGAGGCGGGGTTAGGTCAAATCTCTGAACCAGAGCCAGTATTGACCCTTCCCTTAGCGAAAGATGAACAGCTACGCCAGTATTGTTCAAAGTTCGATAACTTTATTTTCTTTTTTCCCAACTCACCAAACTTTGGCGAGCAAGGAATCAACCTTAGAGCAATTAACGAATTCAAAAGCTACTTCAATAAACCACCAAAAATCATCATTCTCACGGACGATGACGAAGAAAGCACGGGCTTTACTCAGACAGTTAGCTTTAAAGCCAAGTGGAAAGACGGCTATGAAATGAGAAGTCAACTGCACTCGTTTTATCAAGAATTTGGCGGGGAAGGAGCGACAGTCGAGAACAATGTAACAAACCAAACCGTACTTAAGCTTGCATCTAACATTGAAGGTTGTCCAACTAATGCGTCTGAGCTAGGTGAGGCGTTAACAGCGTTTAGTGAGGGTCAAGCGGTTGTTTACACAATGTCCGATGACACTCACGGTCCAGAAAAAACGGGATTGTTTGAAAACTATTCGGAATACCCACTTGAAGACACGTTTACGTTCGTTCTCACTCAAGAAGGTAAAGATACCGCACAAGATAAGTTTAAGAAGCTTTGCCCTGACTGGGAAGAACAATCGTATGATTTTGAAAGACTAATCGATAAAAAAACGCATCAAGGTAAAAGCTTATTGTTGTCAGGTGCGAGAGATTCTTACGCACAGGTTGCAGACTATGAAACCGGTGAGGTTATTGAGGTGCACATGAGGGATAAAGATCATAAGCCCGATAAACGCACAATCTATGAAAATGGTAAAGAAAAAGACTACCCATGCGGCGTCGATGACAACGCAATTTATCGAACATTGATTTCCAACAATGCGATAAAAGAGTCTGAGTTATCTCAAGCTATCCAACGAGGGCTTAACTCAATACTGAATCACGACCAACTCTACCTTGTTTACAACTATGGTTATCATCAGGTACCAGCAGAACATCGGCAAGATCTGATTGAAACACAACACTACGCCTTCGAAAACTTGAGTAAGAAAGCCGTTGTACTTGTTGTGGGAGACAAACACATCCCTGACTTGGGCTCTTACGATTCTATCTCCATTGATAGCCCTGATTTGATTGAAGCTCTCAACAGTCGTGCAGATAGATCTCTGTTTGTAACAGTAGGTAGATTGCCAGCTAATGTAAATAACTATCTGATAAAGAGAGTTAATCTAGTTTTAGCTGAAGGAAAAGGTTCAATATCAATTGCTCAAGAGTTCGGCGTCGATTATGTCATTCTTCCTCAAGAAAGCGG
Organism: Vibrio bathopelagicus; assembly: GCF_014879975.1. Lineage (NCBI taxonomy): Bacteria > Pseudomonadati > Pseudomonadota > Gammaproteobacteria > Vibrionales > Vibrionaceae > Vibrio > Vibrio bathopelagicus. The sequence goes on from NZ_CP062500.1 coordinate 2,217,107, forward strand.
TCTAAAAACGGACTACCACCCTTCTGGAAAAGAGTTAATAGAATGCTCAAATGGTTTATATAACCCTAGTGAAGGTGCGACACTACTTAGAAAAATAGCAGAGGGTGCCTATGCTTCATCATATAAAGCAATGTGTAGCGATCAAAGCCTGGTATTAGAAACCTTCTCGGGCTTGTATCAAAGCATTTAGAGGCGTTGTCGACTAAATCAGTTGAACCTTTCCCCAATCCAGTGACCTGATCCCATGTAGTAGAAGCATAGTGATGTTATGGGTAAGTCAAAAAAGAAGATAACTAACTGGAATGAATACGATGAAGCCTTGTGCAAACGAGGTTTAGTAACGTTTTGGATTGACGACTCGGCCGTTGAAGCGTGGCAATGCAAGAGCCATCATGGCAAACATGGTAGAGGCTTTCAATTTTCTGATACTGCGATTGAAACAGCATTGATGAATATCCCTTTGCGTTCCCCTGACTACACCAGTATCAGCAAGCGTTCAAAGACCGTTCAGGTAAAATACAAGAATAAATCTGATCTGACCCAGTTAGACTGGACACTAAGCTAAGCGACTTTTACCATACTTTTAATAATTCATGTTTTACTAAATTAGTAATATTGCTAAAACGGAATTGTCCAATTGTGAGTTTAAGAGGCCTTAACTCCCCTTGTGCAAACTAAAACATACAAGCTTCTTCAAGGTCGATTTCATAATCAACAGACGGCAGGTTTACTGACTGTTTATTCGTAGCATTCAGTAGTTCAACTTTAGCGGGCTTCCCTACTTCGTTTGTATAGATAGTCGCTAGATAAAGCTTATCTGAACGGTGAAACGCATCGTGAAAGCTCACTCCTTTGTTTAGCAGGCTGGCCAGCAATGGTTTGGTTACCGGAATGTAAGCCCACTTAATGCACTGGCCGTTGTCGTAGTCCCCACTCCAATACACCATAAACCTTTGAGTGTTTTCATTCTTAACCGAGAAGCACTTCGGCCCTAAGACGTCTTGATACACTTCCAGTAGTTCCAATTTACCTAGCTGAGTGCCTGTTGGGAGTAAGTTCATGCTCGTTCCTCATATTTCTAACGTTGCTATCAAACATTCCGCGTAATCTTATAATTAAACACTGTTTTTATATACAGCTATTTCGACGTATTTTGATATACCCGTTCGAAATCGGAACGGCGGCAGCAACAATCCTTGAAGAAGACGATGGTTTAGCCGATCTTTCAGCCACGAAAACGTTTGTCTCCAATAAATTCTAATCTAGAATTTCTCATTGGTTTTTATATTTAAAAACCAATAAGTTATACACATCACATGCTAGAAATGGCAATTAACTTGAACCTTCACAGCGAGTTAGAAGCGAATCGTCATTACTTAAGCTGTTGCAAGTATTTATAGGCGGTAGGTTCAGATATGTTTAATTTATTAGCAATTTTTCCAACAGCTCCCTTTAATAAAAATATCCCTTCATTATTTAGATCCGTAACAATAGCAATTTTGTCTTCCTTCGATAGTTCAGATAGCGTTACAGGGTAAGCTTCAATTACTTTATCGATACGAATATCAACCATCTCAGGGATACTAACTCCAATATGCTCATCAACACTATTGTCTTCCTCATTTGGCACATAACCAGCAAGAAACGAGTCAATAAATTTCTTAGCATTTAAAAACTGCTCTACAACCATGTTGATACACAAAGCACCAACAATTCTCTTATTCTCGTCACGAATATAAAGAGTTGCGCATTTTAACTTTTTACCGTCCTTCGACAGACCTACATAGTTGTATTCATAATCAACCGAATTAGCTGTCGCTATTGATTTGACTACAAGGTTGGTCACAGGATCTCCAACCACCCTACCGCTTATATGTCCATTTCTAAGCTTGTATATGGATGACTCTATATCTCTGAGATCGTGTAACACTACTTCGACATTTTCTCCCAAAAAGTCAGCAAGCATATCAACAATCGGTTCATACGGGACTAAGTAGTTCATTAAATCGCTCCATTTCTTCAGTTAATAAAAAATTATCATAAAAATTGATCCAATACATTAAATTATAAAAAATTATCCAAAAATACCACTTTAGAGATCAAAATCACTGTTTGCTTATAATTTTTTCTCCATAATCACCCCAAATTCAAGTATGCGTATAATTTATTATTACCCCTAATTACCAACAAGAGTGAAACATTATGTTAAAAAAGCTAGAGCCTTACCGCTCATCAATAGTCTTACTATTGGCGCTTATTATTGGCGCAATCTTTGGAATTACTGCACCAGAACTTGCACTTAAGGTAAAACCAATAGGTCAAATTTTTCTTAACCTTTTATTTATGGTCATCGTTCCTTTAGTTTCACTTAGTGTTATGTCTTCAATTGCGGGCATGACTGACTTGAAGAAACTTGGCAAGATTCTAGGCTTAGTACTGGCGATTTCAATTGCGATGGCATTTTTCCCATCACTGGGAATTGTTGGTATAGCTCAGCTGTTTGACCTATCTCAAGGCGTGACCATCGACTTAAGCCAAGAATTTACAGGCGGTGCAGGTGGCATGGATTTTGTCAGCATGTTTACGACCAACGACTTTGTAGGCTTATTATCGAAATCGAACATTCTTGCGCTTATTATCATGTCTGTACTGGCGGGAATTGCGATTAGCCAAGCCGGTGAGCAAGGTAAGAAAATTGCTGAGTTAGTTGATGCAGCTAACGCTATAGTGATGAACATCGTTGGCCTTATTATGAAACTCGCTCCTGTCGGCCTTGGCGCATTCTTTGCTGCAACAATGGCATCTCAAGACAGTTCAATCTTAGCTCCTCTTGCTACAGTTATCGGCCTACTGTGCGGATACATGGTTATTTATTACGCAGTTGGCGCAACTGTCTACTCATACATCGGTGGTGGCACTAATGGCGTTAAGCAGTTCTGGAAATACGCAGCTGCCCCATCAATTACAGCGCTAGGTACGTGTTCTTCTCTTGGCACTCTACCAGTCACTATCAAAGCGGCTGACAGTATGGGTATCAAAAAAGAAATATACGATATCTGTATCCCACTCTTCGTAAACCTTAATAAATCCGGCGTTGCTATTACTGCGGCAATCAAAGTGGTCTTTATCTACGCAGTTTTAGGGCTTCCGTTTAGTTTTGATGTATTCGTTATGACCATGGTTATTGCTGTGCTATCGGCAATCATCATCGGTGGTGTACCGGGCGGCGCTTTCTTAGGTGAGATTTTCATTGTCACTACGCTCGGCCTTCCACTTGAAGTAATTCCAGTACTCGTAGTAATCGGCACTATATGTGATGCACCTGCAACAGTACTCAACGTTGTGCACGACATTAACGCAACACAAATCGTAGAACGCTTCATGGGTAAAGAAAAACAACCTCAAGAACTATCACAACCTGCTGAACAATTGGCATAGGATAAAAAAATGACTAGTAAACATATCGAAACAAAATTAGTTACCGCAGGTCGCAAACCTCGTTTTCAACAAGGTTCTGTAAACGCTGTAGTTCAACGTGCATCGTCACTTGTGTTTAACAGTGTTAAAGAGAAAAAAGACGCAACAGCAAACCGTGCAAAAGGTGAATTATTCTATGGACGTCGCGGCACTCTGACTCACTTCTCTCTACAGGATGCTATGTGCGAGCTAGAAAATGGTGCGGGTTGCGCGCTATACCCATGTGGTGCAGCTGCCGTAACAAATTCTATATTGTCATTCGTTGCCTCGGGCGATCACGTTCTTATGACGGGTGCCGCTTATGAGCCAACTCAAGATTTCTGCAATATCATTCTTAAAGACATGGCTGTAGAAACAACATACTACGACCCAACAATTGGTTCTGAAATTGCTGACTTAGTAAAACCTAATACAAAAGTAGTTTTCTTAGAGTCACCAAGTTCAGTAACTATGGAAGTTCAAGACATTCCAGCTATTGTCAAAGCGGTTCGCGCTGTATCTGAAGAAGTCGTTATTATGATCGACAACACTTGGGCTGCAGGTATTCTATTCCCTGCACTGGAATTCGGTATCGATATTTCAATTCAAGCTGGCACTAAATACATCGTTGGCCACTCAGACGCAATGTTGGGTACGGCCGTAAGCAACGAGCGTTGTTGGGATCGTTTACGTGAGCGTTCTTACCTTATGGGTCAGATGGTTGATGCAGATACAGCTTACACCGCTTCACGTGGTTTACGTACTATGGGAATTCGTTTAGCTCAACACGAGAAAGCTAGTATCGAAGTGGCTAAATGGTTAACGGAACGCCCAGAAGTTGCAACAGTTAACCATCCTGCACTACCAAGCTGTAAAGGTCATGAATTCTACGTTCGCGATTTCAAAGGCTGTAATGGTCTATTCAGCTTCGTCCTAAATAAAAGACTCAGCCAAGAAGAACTTGAAGAATATTTAGACAATTTTAAACATTTCTCAATGGCATATTCATGGGGCGGTTACGAGTCGTTGATTCTTGCTAATCAACCTGAAGAGCTGAATGCTATTCGCCCTGCAAACCCTGTTGATTTTGAAGGTACTTTAGTACGAATCCATGTAGGTCTAGAAAACGTATCCGATCTTATTGAAGATCTAGAAAACGGCTTCACGCGCATTTATTAATTATTTTTCACATCATCACACGATGATATTTGGGAGTTTTCATGGAAATTGTATTCTCGACACAAGCACCTGCAGCAGTCGGCCCTTTTTCTCAAGCTATCAAGTCTAACGGTATGCTTTACCTTTCTGGTCAGCTACCTCTAGACCCAGAAACAATGAAGTTTTCTGCTAGTAACGTGACGGGGCAAGCTGAGCAAATTTTCCGTAATATAAGTTCCGTTATTGCGGAAGCTGGCTGCGAAAAAGAGAGCATTGTTAAAACGACAGTATTCTTGTCTGATATGAATAATTTTGCTGAGTTCAATGCCGCTTACTCTGAGTTTTTTGGCGAACATAAACCGGCCCGTTCATGCGTAGAGGTTGCTCGTTTACCATTAGATGCTCTAGTAGAAATAGAATTGATCGCAGAGCTTTAATTATCATTGGTAACAGACGATTCAAAGCCTCGCAAATGCGAGGCTTTTTCAATCTAGCTGTCTGCTTTAGACCATGTCAACACAAGTAACTCGACAACAAAGTTTAGTCCTATCCCCTTACGTTCCAAAATTTCTTGGTTAAGGCAAATTTCACCGCAATAAGCCACTATATGTCCATGCGACATTAAGACTCACTCAACGCATTAATAATGCAACATCCCTTGATGTACCTAAGTTCCTAAAAATAGCTTATGTTCTAACCTATAACGATTAATTACACTTCTGCCCTTGTTTACACTTTTATTGCCTCCATATTTTCCATACAATCCTAAGCGATTATAAATTAAAACAAATTCAATTTCGGAGTCCTCATGAGCGACGTAAAGCACTGTAATTTATTGATTCTTGGTTCTGGCCCTGCTGGCTATACAGCTGCAGTTTACGCTGCTCGTGCAAACCTAAACCCAGTACTTGTTACAGGTATGCAGCAAGGTGGTCAGCTTACAACTACTACAGAAGTAGAAAACTGGCCGGGTGATGCGGAAGGTTTAACAGGCCCAGCACTGATGGATCGCATGAAAGAGCACGCAGAGCGCTTTGAAACAGAGATCCTGTTCGACCACATTAACGAAGTAGACCTATCAAACCGCCCTTTCCGTCTTAAAGGCGATTCTGGCGAGTACACGTGTGATGCATTGATCATCTCAACGGGTGCATCAGCTAAGTACCTAGGTTTAGAATCTGAAGAAGCATTCAAAGGCCGCGGCGTTTCTGCTTGTGCAACGTGTGATGGTTTCTTCTACCGTAACCAAAAAGTGGCGGTTGTAGGTGGTGGTAACACCGCTGTTGAAGAAGCACTTTACCTATCTAACATCGCATCTGAAGTTCATCTAGTTCACCGCCGTGACACGTTCCGCGCTGAAAAGATTCTAGTGAAACGCTTAATGGACAAAGTAGAGAACGGCAACATTGTTCTTCACACTGATCGCACGCTAGACGAAGTTCTGGGCGACGACATGGGTGTGACTGGCGTTCGTATTAAAGATACTCAGTCTGACAAAACAGAAGATATCGACGTAATGGGCGCATTCATTGCTATCGGTCACCAACCGAACACGGAAATCTTCAAAGGCCAAGTAGACATGAAAGATGACTACATCATCGTTCAGTCAGGTCTTGAAGGAAACGCGACACAGACAAGCATCCCAGGCGTATTCGCTGCGGGTGACGTAATGGACCACAACTACCGTCAAGCAATTACCTCTGCGGGTACGGGTTGTATGGCTGCATTAGACGCAGAACGCTTCCTAGATGGCCTTAACGATAAGTAAATCTGAGTTTGCAGATTTGATTATCGAAGCCCTCGCACCAATAGATGCAGGGCGTCATCACATTTTGTTATAAATCCCTAGAGCCCAGTGGTATATCCACTGGGCTTTCTTTTGTATACTAGCCGCCCTCAACGAATAATAATTATCATTAAGCCTTCATAATGGATAAGAAAAAACAACGCAGCTTGAATAAGTGGCTTAAGCAACAGAGCAGTTTAGCGAAACGCTGGCTCATGATTGCGATTGGCCTTGGCGTACTCTCAAGCGTGTTTTTAATTGCTCAAGCAGCTCTTCTCGCCTCTATTCTTCACCAGCTGATCATCGAGAATGTCGATAAATCTGAACTGGTTGGTCATTTCGCTGGCTTGGCATTATCGGTCGTTGGCCGAGCTGGCTGTACATGGGGACGTGAAATCGCTGGCTATCGCTGCGGTGAACAGGTTCGTATTTACATCAGGCAGCTCATTCTCGATAAATTACGAGAGCTTGGCCCTGCCTATATCAAAGGTAAACCTGCAGGTACTTGGGCAACCTTGTTGTTAGAGCAAGTAGAAGACATGCAAGATTTCTTCTCTCGCTACTTACCTCAGATGTCTCTGTCAGTGATGATTCCGTTTATCATTCTTGTGGTCGTGTTCCCAATCAACTGGGCGGCAGGTTTGATCTTCTTGATTACCGCACCACTGGTACCGATGTTCATGGCACTTGTCGGCATGAAAGCCGCAGACGCAAACCGTAAAAACTTCAAAGCGCTTCAACGTCTTTCAGGTCACTTTTACGACCGTTTGCAGTCAATGACAACCATTCGTCTATTTGATCGCACGAACGCTGAAACAGAGGTACTTAAAGGTGCTTCAGAAGTGTTCCGAACTCGTACTATGGATGTGTTGAAAATCGCTTTCTTGTCTTCTGCGGTTCTTGAGTTCTTCACCTCAATCTCAATTGCGATGACGGCTGTTTACTTTGGTTTCACCTACATTGGTGAGCTTAACTTCGGTCACTACGGTGCAGGCATTACGCTATTCGCAGGTTTGTTTATCCTTATCTTGGCGCCAGAGTTTTACCAACCTCTGCGTGACTTAGGTACTTTCTACCATGCGAAACAACAAGCGGTTGGCGCTGCTGAAAGTATTGTTGAGTTCCTAGAAACGGACATTACTAAAGTTAAATCAGGTGACACTCAACTCGATTCAGCTCAAGGCATCAATATTGAAGCTCAAGATCTAAAAGTGTTAAGCCCTGAAGGTGTTCAATTAGTTGGCCCTATCTCGTTTGCATTGAACACTCGTCAATCGACAGCACTTGTCGGCCCAAGTGGTGCGGGTAAAACCAGCTTGATCAACGCCATCCTTGGTTTCATGCCTTATGAAGGAAGCTTGAAAATCAATGGTATTGAACTGCGTGACTTAGACTTGGCATCTTGGCGTAAAGCCATTAGCTGGGTTGGTCAAAACCCATTACTACTGCATGGCACCATTCGTGACAACGTCACGCTAGGTAAGCATGATATCACTGACCAAGTTGTCGAGAATGCACTTGAGCAATCATTTGCTAGTGAATTTGTAAACGAGCACGGCTTGGATTACATGGTCTCTGATCGTTCTGGCGGCTTGTCTGTTGGTCAATCACAGCGTTTGGCGTTAGCTCGTGCAATGATTCAAGACGGTCAGTTCTGGTTGTTAGATGAACCGACTGCCAGCCTAGATACTCGTAGCGAACAGTTAGTGATGAAAGGCATCAATAGCAACATTGAAAGCCGCACTGCACTGCTTGTGACGCACCAACTCGCTCCTCTTAAATCAGTCGATAATATTCTGGTTATGCGCGATGGTGGTCTGGTTGAACAAGGTCATTACTCTCAGCTTTCAACTGCGGGTGGTTTGTTCGAAGAGATGCTTAACGCGAACTTAGCTCAACAAGATAATAAGGGTAATTTAGATGCGTGATTTACTGCCTTACCTGAGACTCTATAAAAAGCATTGGTTCGGCCTGTCACTAGGCATGCTATTGGCTTTTGCTACTCTGTCGGCTTCTATCGGCTTGTTAACGCTGTCGGGTTGGTTTATTTCAGCTTCTGCGGTTGCGGGCCTTACGATTGCGCGTGAAACCTTCAACTACATGCTGCCGGGTGGCGGTGTACGTGGTTTAGCAATGAGCCGTACTGCGGGTCGTTGGGGTGAACGTGTTGTCAGCCACAATGCAACATTCAAACTGTTAACTGATTTACGTATTTTCTTCTTCAAGAAGCTGGCTCCGCTGATCCCAGGCCGTATTTCAAACCTTCGTGACGCCGATCTACTGAACCGTTTGGTTGCCGATGTCGACGCAATGGATCACGTGTACCTGCGCTTAGTCAGCCCAGTGACGGTTGGTGTGTTCGGGATTTTCTTCCTGACTCTGTTCTTGATGTGGTTCGATTCTTCCCTTGGTTTGATCTTGGGTTCTATCCTTCTGATCATGCTTTTGGTTTGGCCAATCTTGTTCTACAAGCTGGGTAAGCGTAACGGCGGTGAACTGACACAAAACAAAGCTGATCTTCGTGTGACTACGCTAGATTGGATTGAAGGCTACAGCGAGCTGACTCTGTTCGGTGCTGAAGAGCGTTACCGTAATGCGATTCTAGAGACTCAACGAAAGTTGATGGCGAATCAGTTTGTGAATGCCAACCTAACCGGTATGGCGTCAGCAGCTCTGATGTTGTTCAACGGTCTGACGCTTGTTCTTATGCTTTGGCTTGCTGCTGACGGCGTTGGTGGTAATGCACCAGACCCGTTCATCGCGCTAATGGCGTTCGCAACCATGGCAAGCTTTGAACTGCTGATGCCGATTGCAGGCGCGTTCCAGCATTTAGGTCAAACCCTGTCTTCTGCGCGTCGCTTGAACGAAGTTATTCTGTCAGAGCCTGAAGTTCAGTTTGCTGAAGAGAAACTCGACATCAGCAAGCCGCTGGATATTACGTTCTCAAACGTAACGTTCAACTACCCTGATTCTGAGCGCAGTGTTCTGAACGCTATTGACCTAACGATCCCTGCCACGAACAAGGTTGCGATTGTTGGCCAAACAGGTTCTGGTAAATCGACTCTGATTCAGCTTCTGACTCGCTACTGGGATCCTAAAAAGGGTTACATCTCTATTGCAGGTATTGAACTGACGCAGTGGAATGAATCGCAACTTCGTGAATCGATCAGTGTAGTAAGCCAACGTGTCGACATTCTAAATGGTACTTTGCGTGACAACTTGTTGATTGCAAGACCAGAAGCAACCGATGATCACTTAGCAAATATCCTAAAAGACGTGGGTCTTGAAAAGCTGCTTGAGAACAACGCGCTTGATAGCTGGTTAGGTGACGGTGGTCGTCAACTGTCTGGTGGTGAGAAGCGCCGTATCGGCATCGCACGTGCGATTCTTCATGACGCCCCTATTCTACTTCTAGATGAGCCAACAGAAGGCTTAGATAAGCAAACAGAACACAGCATCATGACGCTGTTTGAGAAGCACTTCGAAGGCAAGACGGTTATCTTCATCACTCACCGCTTGATTGGATTGGAATCGATGGACTCTATCGTTCTGATTGAACAAGGCGAGATTGTTGAAAATGGCTCTCACGAGAAGCTGTTAAACGAAGAAGGACGTTACTTCCAACTTCGTCAGGCAATTTAGTACCTTGTAGGTTATAAAGAAAGCCCTTCCCCTCTATATAAAAATCCGAGTATTGCTACTCGGATTTTTTATTTAGAAGTTCCAATCGTCGTCTTCGGTAGCAACGGCTTTACCTATGACATAGGACGAGCCAGAACCTGAGAAGAAGTCATGATTTTCATCAGCATTTGGCGAGAGTGCTGCCATAATTGCTGGATTGACCTGACATAATTCATCAGGAAAGAGAGCTTCGAACCCTAAATTCATCAGGGCCTTGTTGGCGTTATAATGTAAAAAGTGCTTCACATCTTCAGTTAACCCAACTTGATCATAGAGCGATTCTGTATATTGGGTTTCAATTTCATACAAAGAAAACATCAGCGAATAGGCTTCATCCTTGACTCTCGCCTGTTCATTTTCATCAAGCTCCTGAAAGGCGAGTTGGAATTTGTATCCGATGTAATAGCCGTGAATAGCTTCGTCTCGAATAATCAGGCGAATTAAGTCTGCTGTATTCGTCAATTTTGCTCGGCTCGACCAATGCATAGGCAAATAAAAACCTGAGTAAAACAAGAAGCTTTCGAGAAACACGCTAGCAACCTTTTTCTTAAGCGGGTCACCTTCAGATAAGTAATCTTCTAGAATCAACTTAGCCTTTAGCTGAAGTAGAGGGTTCTCTTCAGCCCAACGAAATGCTTCATCAATTTGTGGCGTGGTACACAACGTTGAAAATACCGAAGAGTAGCTACGGGCGTGTACAGCTTCCATAAAAGCGATATTGGTTAATACGGCTTCTTCGTGTGGCGTTCGAGCATCTTCCATCAAGGCAGGAGCCCCTACCGTATTTTGAATCGTATCGAGTAACGTCAGTCCAGTAAACACGCGAACTGTCAGTGCTTGTTCGTCTTCGGTTAACTGTTTCCATGTCTGAATATCATTCGACAGCGGCACCTTTTCGGGAAGCCAAAAGTTCACCGTCAGACGATTCCAAATCTCTAGATCTTTGTCATCGATCATACGATTCCAGTTAATCGCTCGTACTGGACCTGATTCCATCTGTTTCATTGCATTTATCCCTTTCTTACAGTGAGCAAGACACACAGCCTTCGACTTGAGTGCCTTCAAGCGCTTTCTGTCGCATACGGATGTAGTAAAGCGTCTTAATTTTCTTTTTCCATGCATAGATCTGAGCTTTATTGATGTCTCGCGTCGTGACCTCGTCATCAAAAAACAGCGTTAGTGACAAGCCCTGATCGACGTGCTCTGTCGCTGCGGCATAAACATCGATAATCGCTTTAGGACCAATGGCGTAGGCATCACGGAAGTACTCTAAGTTGTCATTATTTAGATAAGGCGCAGGGAAATAAACTCGACCAATTTTACCCTCTTTTCGGATCTCTACTTTAGCGGTCACGGGGTGAATAGACGCCGTAGAATCGTTGATGTAACTAATAGATCCTGTCGGTGGGATCGCCTGTAGGTTTCGATTGTACAGGCCAGAGCTCATCACAGTTTGTTTCAGCTCTTCCCACTCAGGTACTGTTGGTATACGTATATCTAGGCGATCAAATAGCGCTTTGATGACTTCCGATTTTGGAGAGAAATCTTGCTCTAGATATTTATTGAAGAACGATCCGTCGCTATAAGTGGAGTTTTCAAATCCCTTAAACATACTCTTTTTCTCTTGAGCCAGTTTATTAGACGCAACGAGGCAGTGGTACAAGATGCAGGCAAAATAACTGCCTGTGAAATCAATCGCTTCAGGGGAATCATAGTGAATTCGCTCGCGCGCTAAGAAGCCGTGTAGGTTCATTTGACCCAAACCAATCGCGTGACTTTCATCATTACCTTTTCTGATCGACGGCACACTGTTGATAGCACTCATCTCTGACACAGCGTTCAAGGCTCTAATAGCGGTATCTACCGTTTGAGGTAACTGTCCGCCATCCAACGCTTTGGCGATATTAATCGAACCGAGGTTACATGAGATATCACGCCCAATATGACTGTAGTTCAAGTCGTCATCGAAGCTCGACACCTCATTCACTTGAAGGATCTCAGAACATAAATTGGACATGTTGATACGACCCTCTATCGGGTTGGCTTGGTTCACCGTATCTTCAAACATGATGTATGGGTAGCCAGATTCAAATTGAATCTCTGCGAGTGTTTGGAAAAGGCCTCGCGCGTTGATCTTTCCTTTACGAATTCTTGGGTCGTCCACCATTTCATGATACTTCTCAGTAACGCTGATCTCAGAAAAAGGTACGCCGTAGACACGCTCTACATCATGGGGAGAAAACAGGTACATATCCTTATTTTGTTTGGCTAATTCCAACGTAATATCAGGAATCACCACCCCAAGACTCAATGTCTTAATTCGAATTTTCTCATCGGCATTTTCTCTCTTAGTATCAAGAAATTGCATAATATCAGGGTGATGAGCATTAAGATAAACAGCGCCAGCTCCTTGCCTTGCGCCTAACTGGTTAGCATAGGAAAAGCTGTCTTCGAGTAGCTTCATCACCGGCACTACACCAGAACTTTGGTTCAAAATCCCTTTAATTGGCGCACCCTGTTCTCTCAGATTGCTAAGAAGAAGCGCGACACCACCACCGCGACGAGACAACTGCAACGAAGAGTTTATTGCGCGACCAATACTTTCCATGTTGTCTTCAATTCTCAACAAAAAGCATGAGATCAATTCGCCGCGACTCTTTTTTCCTGAGTTGATAAAGGTAGGAGTTGCGGGTTGGAAGCGTTGGTGGATGATCTCTTCCATCAGTGCGAGAGCAAAATCACTGTCACCTCGCGCCAATAGGAGTGCCGTCATAACAACTCGATCTTCGAACCTTTCAAGGTATCTCTTGCCATCTCGTGTCTTCAGAGCATAGGAAGTGAAGAATTTATAAGCGCCTAAGAAAGTACGGAAACGAAACTTGATTTGATAAGCTTGTTGCCAAATTTGATGGAGAAAGCTGCGGTCATATTGCTCAATGACTTCCGTCTCGTAATAGCCTTCCCTAAGGAGATAGTCGATCTTCTCGTCCAAGTTATGGAAAAAGACCGTATTTTGATTCACGTGTTGTAAGAAAAATTGGCGAGCAGCTTGCTTATCTGCTTCAAATTGAATCGACCCTTGATCATCGAGCAGATTCAACATCGCATTTAGAGCATGGTAGTCAAGAGACTCATTCTCGAAGTGGTTATCCATGATGTTTCCAAAATTGTTTTAACCCGTTACGAACGATTTCAACATCGGTCTGGGTTCCTGATAGTTCGAAACGATATAAGAGTGGGACATTGCACTTTTCGGCGACAATCGCGCCACCACGAGCAAATAGCGCCCCAAAGTTTCGATTTCCCGTTGCAATCACACCTTTAATCAATGAGCGATTTTTCGGGTTATTCAATATGCGTATGATAGATTTAGGTACAGCTCCCCGTCCCTCGCCATCAGCATAAGTTGGGCATATGAGTACGAATGATTGTTCAATCTCGAGCAGCCCTTCATCGTCCTCAATAGGAAGCCTAATTGCTGACATTCCTAACTGTTCTACAAATCGCTTTGTATTTCCTGAGGCACTCGAGTAGTAAACAATCATTGTCCCAAAGAACTAATCATGTCAGGCCTAAAGCCCGACCAGTGCCGATCATTGGCAACAACCACTGGTGCCTGTCGATAACCCATTGATTGAATCCTCTCCATTGCTGCTTCATCGAGTGTCAAATCAACAACAGTATGCTCGATGCCTTTGCTCTGTAATGCCTTCACTGTCGCTGTGCATTGAACACATTGTGGTTTCGAGTAGACGACGATATCCATATAGTACAACCTCACTTAAATCTTAATGATAACCATTATCAAATATAACTTAGCACATATAGTATTTATAGATCTAATTTTGTCAATATATTGGTCTGCACACCAAAAACCCTAGACAATACATGGTTGATATACAAATGATAATCAATATCATTTAATCGAAGTGATCAACTATGGAGCAGTAAGGTGAGTATTCCGAGTTCTGGTTCTAACGAAATATCAATACATGACATGCAGTGGCAAGGCGTCACTTTGAGTGCCACCGCGGCGCAGAGAATTGTGCAGTTATCCGGTGGTAAACAACATTTTCACCTGACCGTTAAACCCTCTGGTTGTACAGGTTTTGCGTATGTTGTGACGCTGATAGACGCCCCATCCGATAACGATATCAAGTATGAGTCACATGACATCGTATTCTTTGTCGCGTTGAAGGCTCTACCTATGGTCGATGGCACTGAGATTGATTTTGTACGTCAAGGGCTGAATAGCAATTTTGTATACAACAACCCCAAAGTAAAAAATCTTTGTGGATGTGGTGAGAGTTTTGGAGTTTAAGCATGTGTGCAGTTGAAACGCAGCCTGAAGTTGAAGATATGCTGCAAAGCACTCACTATCGTGAAGGTTTTTACACAGAGCTATCTTCAGATACTTTATCAAAAGGGATTAATGAACAGGTTGTTCGAGCAATATCTGCAAAACGTAACGAGCCGGAATGGATGTTGGAATTTCGCCTGAAAGCGTTCAAACAGTGGCTAGAAATGGAAGAGCCACATTGGCTCAAAGCCGACTACCCTGAGCTTAATTACCAAGATTACAGTTACTATTCTGCGCCGAGCTGCTTGAGTTGTGACAATGCTCCTAACGGTGAAAGTGCCCGTGACGATGGTTCAAATGAGTTCTTAACCGAAGAAGTAGAAACAGCATTTGAAGCGCTCGGCGTCCCTGTTAGGGAAGGTTCTGAAGTTGCTGTAGATGCCATTTTTGATTCGGTTTCTGTCACCACTACTTATCGAAAAGAACTTCAAAAGCTAGGGATTATCTTCTGTTCATTTAGTGAAGCTATTCAAGAATACCCAGACCTTGTTCAACAATATTTGGGCACGGTCGTCCCACCAAAAGACAACTTCTTTGCTGCATTGAATGCCGCCGTCGCCTCTGATGGCACTTTTGTCTACATTCCTAAAGGCGTGAGATGCCCCAGAGAACTCTCAACCTACTTTAGAATCAATCAAGCGAAAACAGGCCAATTTGAACGCACCATTCTCGTCGCCGATCAAGATTCTTACGTAAGCTACATTGAAGGCTGCTCTGCTCCTATGCGAGACAGCTATCAACTCCACGCCGCGGTCGTAGAGGTGATCATTCATAAGAACGCTGAGGTTAAATACTCTACTGTACAAAACTGGTTTTCTGGCGAAGAAGGCTCCAAAGGCGGGATTCTTAACTTTGTAACCAAGAGAGCTGTTTGTGAAGGTGACCACAGCAAAATGTCTTGGACCCAATCCGAGACAGGCTCTGCAATTACTTGGAAATACCCAAGCGTCATTTTAAAAGGTGACTATTCTGTCGGCGAGTTCTTCTCTGTCGCTCTTACCAATGGGGTTCAGCAAGCAGATACCGGAACTAAAATGATCCATATCGGAAAACACACGCGTTCTACGATCATCTCAAAAGGGATCTCCGCAGGCAAAAGCCAAAACAGCTACCGCGGGTTGGTTAAAGTGACTTCCAACGCTGAAGGGGCTAGAAACTTCACCCAGTGTGATTCCATGTTAATTGGAGATGAATGTGGCGCACACACCTTCCCTTATATCGAAGTAAAAAATCCATCCGCTCATGTTGAGCACGAAGCCACAACATCTCGAATTGGCGAAGACCAACTCTTTTACTGTGTCCAGCGAGGCATCAGTGAAGACAACGCTATTTCAATGATTGTGAATGGCTTTTGTAAAGACGTATTTTCAGAATTACCTCTCGAATTCGCTGTTGAAGCCCAGAAGCTTTTATCAATCAGCCTCGAGCATAGTGTGGGATAGACATGTTAGAAATTAAAGATTTGCACGTTAGCGTTGAAGAAAACGCTATCCTAAAGGGCATTAACCTAACCGTTAAACCAGGTGAGGTTCACGCGATTATGGGGCCAAATGGTTCAGGAAAAAGCACACTATCGGCGACACTAGCAGGCAAAGACGATTACCAAGTCGACAGCGGTGAAATTATTTTTAAAGGTCAGGATCTCACTGAACTTGATCCAGAAGAGAGAGCTGGTGAAGGCGTATTTTTGGCTTTCCAATACCCCGTTGAAATTCCTGGGGTGAGCAACAAACTGTTTCTCAATACCGCACTCAACGAGATTCTCAAATACCGAGGCCTAGAACCTATTGACCGCTTTGACTTTGAAGACCTGCTCGAAGAAAAAGCACAATTGTTGAAAATGCCTCCACTCCTATTGCAACGCTCCGTTAATGAGGGCTTTTCAGGTGGCGAGAAAAAGCGCAATGATATCTTGCAAATGGCTGTACTTTCCCCCGATCTTTGCATACTTGACGAGACCGATTCAGGCCTTGATATTGATGCGCTGAAGGCAGTGTCAGAAGGTGTGAACGCGCTACAGAATGAGCAGCGAGCCTTTATTCTGATTACACACTATCAACGAATCCTCAACTACATCAAGCCCGATTTCGTCCATGTGTTATACAAGGGGAAAATCGTAAAATCTGGCGACCATACGTTAGCTCACGAGTTAGAGGAGAAAGGCTATGGATGGATCATTGATGAAGAATAAGCTCTCATTGCTTGATTCATTTCAAACCCTTGTTCAACCGAATGAGTGGCAGAATAAGCAATGGTCTAAATTGCTTGGTGTCGGCCTCCCTTCTTCTAAACATGAAGACTGGAAATACACACCGTTCAACCGTTTAGAACAGCTTGAGCTAATAAGGGCACCAGCACAACCTGCAGCGAATACGCCATACAATGAATTCAGCTTGGACATTGACGCTTATCGACTCGTTTTCGTAGACGGATACTTCTCTGCAAGATACTCAGACTGGGTCCCAAAAGTACGAGTGACACCGATCAGTGCGCTGTCACCAATCGAAACCGACGAATTATCGCGTTCGATAAAGCCGGATGCTTTTACTTACATTACTGATGCCACCGCTTCGTGTGGCGTATTAATCGAAGTGGAAGCCAACACGCAGATTTCAAAGCCGATATACCTACTGCATGTTAATTCAGGCAAGCAAGGGGATGTATCGAGCTACAGAAACCACATTGAAGTTGCTGAACATTCGGAAATCAACGTCATCGAACACCATGTTTCTCAAGGTGACAGAGGCGCGGTTACGTTATCTCGTTTAACTCAGCATATTGGTTGCGGCGCACATTATCACCACACAAAGATAGTCGAAGAGTCCTCGACGCAACACCATTTTGGTCATAATGATATAACGATTAGTGCGCATGCGAGTGCCCACTCCTGTTGTATGCTCTATTCGGGTCAGCTTATCCGCCACCAGGTCAGTAGTGTACTCGCCGGAGAACAGGGCTTTGTGTCTATGGACAGCGTATCATTACCTCAATCTGAAGAGATCTTCGATACACGTACATACCTTAAACACAATGCTCCGCACTGTGTAAGTGAACAAAATCATAAAATTATCGCTCGTGAACTATCTAAATCTGTATTTGATGGAATGATTTACGTTGACCCTGTGGCACAAAAAACAGACGGGCAAATGAATACTCACAGTCTGATCCTCGGCGACTACGCTCAAGTGAATTCCAAACCACAATTAGAGATCTATGCCGACGACGTAAAGTGCAGTCACGGTGCTACCACCGGACAAATTGACCCAAATCAGATCAATTACTTACGCTCAAGAGGCATCCCAAAACAGCGTGCCGAACATATGATTACGTCAGCCTTTGCTATTGAAGTGGCCGAAAGAATCAAACATCCGGCACTAAGACAATATGCGATAGATAAAATAAACGCATCACTTAATAAAGAGAGCGACCATGATTGATTCTATTGTAACGGCAAGTCCTTGGTTTAGTGACTTCCCTGCCTTAAAAACTCAAGTTTACGACAAGCCCCTGGTCTATTTAGATAGCGCTGCTACTGCTCAAACACCTCAAGTAGTGATCGACCGCATGACGCAGTTCTATCAACATGATTACGCCAGTGTTCATCGCGGTGTCCATTTCTTAAGCTCTAAAGCTACCGAAGAGATGGAACTGGTCAGAGAAAAAGTGGGCCACTTTATTTCAGCAAAATCACACGAGAATATTGTTTTTACCAAAGGCACCACCGAAGCCATCAACCTTGTTGCCAACAGTTATTTACGACCAAGGTTAAAACCGGGCGACGAAATAATTGTGACCGAGATGGAGCACCACGCCAACCTTGTCCCTTGGCAACTGCTCTCTGAAATTTATGATGTCACCATTCGTGTTTGGCCCATGGCGGAGAATGGTTATTTGAATCTAAATGACCTTGTCTCTTTGATGAACAGCAAAACCAAGCTGCTTGCGATCAGCCACGTTTCCAATGTTCTGGGGCGAATCAATCCGATTAAGACCATTGTCAAGACCGCACATAAAGCAAAAGTACCGGTGTTGGTCGATGGCGCTCAAGCTGTCATGCATCAAGAAGTCAATGTGACCGATCTAGGTTGTGATTTCTACGCATTCTCTGGTCATAAACTGTATGGTCCTACAGGAATCGGCGTGCTTTATGCGAAAAAGGAACATCTGAATAGTATGGTTCCTTGGGAAGGCGGCGGTGCGATGATCGATCAAGTGACATTGCCTCTGGGTACATCATTTGGTCAGGCGCCTTGGAAGTTCGAAGCAGGTACGCCAAACATTGCAGGGATTTTAGGTTTAGGGGCAGCAATAGACTATCTAGAAGCGATTGGCTTCAAAGAAATCTCAGCCTACGAAAAGAGCATTATGTACTATCTGGTTAATAGCATTAAACAGCTCCCTGAAATAGATCTTTATGGCGATGATGAAAATCGAACCGGTCTGTTGGCGTTTAATATGAAAAATCAGCACTCATTCGATGTCGGCTCATTCCTAGATAGATATGGAATTGCGATTCGTACCGGCCACCACTGTGCAATGCCCCTGATTAAACGCCTTGGCCAGAACTCGATCTGTAGGGCGTCGATAGGCATGTATACCGGGCCAAAAGATGTAGACGCGCTCTGCCAAGCGTTAAAACGCATTAGCCAACTATTAAGGTAACGTATGACCCCTGACAAGCTTAAACGAAATTTCGACCGATGCGCCGACTGGGAAGAGCGTTATCTGTACCTCATTGAGTTGGGAGAGAGATTACCTGCTTTCCCAACAACGCAGTTAGATAATGATTACCTTATTGCTGGCTGTCAGAGTAATGTGTGGCTGGATCTCGCTATTAATGAGGAAGGTCAGATATCAATTAAGGCAAGCAGTGACTCATCTTTGGTCAAAGGTTTGCTTGCGCTCGTCCTCATTGCATACAACGAACAGAAAGTCAGTGATGTTTTGAGCTTCGACATCAAAACTTGGTTTACTCAACTGGATTTGCAATCTCAACTAAGCCCTAGTCGCAACCAAGGTTTAGAAGCTATCGTAAAACACATACTCAACCAAGCACAAACGGTGCAGCCTCAATACGAGTCATAACATTCGTGTTTAACAAGGCTGCTTGTCTGGCTAATCCTAAACAAGCAGTCATCATTAAATTAAGTTGCTACCCTACCTAATCCATCGATAGTGCAAGCAACAATGATTACGTCATCAAATCTAAAGTGAATATGTCACAGAAGTTTGTCTTCTCTCACGGTATTATTTTCTAACAAATATAAAGCAATGAGTTGCTTATAGTTCAGGCTGTAGCACGTTTCTACGTTCACCTTTCGAAGATAATACGTATCGATCGTTCTTAAGGAATCACCTACCCCAAAAACAGTAATGGAGAACAGCGTATGTCTTTACGATTAATCGCAACCACTATAGCCCTTTTCGGTGCGAGTTTTACCGCTCAAGCAGCTTCTGAGTGTGAAATATCAATCGATGCCACTGACCAAATGCAATTTTCAACTGACACCTTAAGTGTGCCCGCTAGCTGTAAAGAAGTGACTCTCACACTTAACCACACTGGGTCTATGCCTGCACAATCAATGGGACACAACGTTGTTATCACAGACACGGCATCAGTCCAAGCCGTTGGTATTGATGGTATGTCCGCAGGTATCGGCAATAACTACGTTAAACCAGATGATGAGCGTGTATACGCATTTACAAGAGTCATCGGCGGGGGTGAATCGGCCTCAGTCACATTCAGTACCGAAAATATGAAAGCCGGTGGTGACTACTCATTCATTTGTTCTTTTCCTGGCCACTGGGCAATCATGAAAGGTAAGTTTGAATTTAAATAGACGAACGAAACGAAGTTCAGACATTTACTCAAACAGCATAAGTAAAACCATTCAAAGCCCGAGTTTATACTCGGGCTTTTTTATGTCTGTGACTCTGATATCGAACAACCCAGACCAATAATTAAAATCAATACCACACCATTCATTTGTAAGTACCACTAATACATTACTTACAAAAGCCAACACACAACTTACAAACGCTTACTAAGAGCAAATACCATCTCTAGTAACATGCAGGCTTTATAGCTTGCAGATAACTTGGTCCCCTATGGTATACAAACTCACAATTCCAACTATTGTTCTCACTACGATGCTCACTGCGTGCGGCGGCAGTAGCGACAGCAATAACACTAGCGCTTCAAAGAATGTCATCGATGCATCAAGCGCAAAATCCGTTGTTACCTTAGGGAGCAACTATTCACTACACTTGAGTGTCAAGTCGATTGCACTAGGCACAGACAAAAACGTGAACATTGATATTACTCAGTACGGTAATACACAAAAAGCGAGCGGTAATTTCGCACAAGTTCACGGCATTCCTGAGCGCAATTACAAAACCCAAAGCGATGCTGATATCACCTTCTCAGTCACGGCGACAAACTCATCAGGCAAAACGTTCGATGTTGAAAACTTCGATATTTACTACGAAAACTTTAACTCAACATCGACACCTGAAAAACTTGCTATCGCTGAAGTTGAAAACAATATAAACAACGTTGTTCGATGGAAACAAGCCGATACTGTCACTATCAACAAGCAATTCATTACTGATAGTACGGGCGTCAAATTTAACATCGATCAGATGAGACCGATGAACCTCTATGTTCGTGTGGGCAACACTTTGAGTAATGGTATTCAATTTGTTCCATCCTTCGCTCAAAGTGCATCAGAGACGTTTGCACGTGTACCAACGAGTGATTGCTCTGTTATCTCAAACACAACAGGTGACCTGCTCACGAACGGCATCAAACAACAGACGTGCGTAGAAGCACACGGTTATAAGATTCCACTCTTGATTGAAGACCAGTCAAAAAATAACGGTGCAGCCAAGGTCACACACGTTAAGAACATCATGCAGTACTACCTTGATAACTTCCCAGCAGAAGTGACTAAGGCTATTTACGACAGTAAAGCGACCATGGGTTTCTTTTACGATGACGATTGGTCTGACAGAGATGGCGGTGACTTCTTAGATGAGAATTACCGTTTCCAAGATCTATTTGCGACAGAAACCACTGACACAACAACAGGTGAGAACAAACCGGATTTAGTGACTCAAAGAGACGCTGCATTTGAAGAGATCATTCACTTTGTGCACGATTACGGTGTGATGAACTTAGCGGTACAATCATTTTCATCGAAATGGGCGGAGATGCAAAAAGAGTTAGATGTATTGAATGAGAAAGCGATTCTTGCAGGCTCTTACTTTCCGAACGGAAAAGACTCGACGATTGTAGAAGCTGACCTAGACGCAGAGTCGTACGACCAAGAATACCTAGCCTACTCTCTGTATGCCTACTACGACGTGAACTACAAAGGCTACCGTGCTCAAGAGCTAAGTTCTGCAACATTCACAGAGCTGCAAGCGAGCGACCCTGCGATGGTTAAATTTATGGAGCAGTACTTCCCTACTCGTGCAGCACTTAAAGCTAAGTTCCCAGGTTATCCGAACAACTAGTTTGGATTCATAACTCTAACTAGCACGCACAAAAAAACCGAATGTGATAATCACATTCGGCTTTTTGATAACGTTATCGCGAATTATTCGCTAGTCGTTTTAGCTATTAAGTTATCGCGATTCGCTCAGAACTTAGTGCTTACAGCTTGAAGCGGCTGATTTCGCTTTCTAGCTCGTGAGACAGTTCAGACAGCTGCGCTGCTTGCTCTGCCGCTTGGTGCGCTTCGTCTGCTAGCTCGTTAGATACGTCACGGATTCCTTCAGTGTTACGAGTAATCTCAGACGTTACTGAAGCTTGCTCTTCTGCAGCAGAAGCAATCTGTGTTGCCATGTCGCTAATGCGTTCAACGGCAGCATGAATTTGCGTTAAGCTCGCTGCTGCTGAGTTAGCGTCATCAACACTGGTTTCAGCTAGAGTACGGCTATCGTTCATGATGTTAACCGCTTTGCCAGTTGTACCTTGAAGCAATTCGATAGTTTGTTGAATCTCTTGCGTTGAACCATGCGTGCGTTGGCTCAGAACACGAACTTCATCAGCGACTACTGCAAAGCCACGACCTTGTTCACCCGCACGTGCTGCTTCGATAGCGGCATTAAGTGCAAGTAGGTTCGTTTGTTCAGCGATACCTTGAATGTTCGACAAGATAGCGTTGATGCTGTTGCCGTGCTCTTCAAGCTCTAGAATCACGTTAGTTGCGATTTGAACTTCTTGAGCAAGGTTTTGGATAGAGCTTTGAGTCTGTGTCACTTGACCAGTACCGTGCTCACACGCGCCAACGGCTTCAGATGAGTTCTGAGCTGTGTGGTCAGCGTTACCCGCGATTTCTTGTGTTGCTGCAGCCATTTCGTTAACGGCTGTCGCTACCATGTTGATCTCATCTTGTTGCATCTGGATACGAGCGCTACGTTCTTCAGCTTGAGAAGCCGTTTGACGTGCTTGGTTACCCAATGCAGCAGACACTTCGCTTAACTTAACAACCATGGTGTGCATGTTGCCCACGAAACGGTTGAAGTTTGTAGCAAGCTGACCAATCTCGTCGTCGCTCTTAGGCTCAAGACGCTGAGTAAGGTCACCTTCACCTGAAGCGATCTCTTCAAGTGCAGCAGAAACGCGGTTTAGGTCGCGGAATAGGAAGCTCACTAACCAAGAAACCAATACGATCACGATAAGCGTAATCACAACAGCCGTCATGATTAGCTGAGTAAGCAGTGTTGAGTGGTTAGCTTCTTCAGTCGCTCGGTCCATTTGAACCGCGAAGATCCAGTTAGTGTTAGGAACCTTAGTGAAGTAAAGCAGCTTCTCAGCGCCACGCTCTTTAATGATCTCAATGCTACCAGTACGCACTGCGTTCTCAATGATAGGCATAGAGATATCGTTTGAAAGCTGACTTACCGGCTTCAGGCTCAATGCTGAATCTGGGTGTGCTAGGAATGTGCCGTCAGATGCATCAATCAGCATTGCGTTGGCATTGTCACCAACATCTAGGCTGATTACATCGTTAACCAATTGATCGATAAGTACGTCTGCACCTACTACACCAACAAGTTTGCCGTTATGGCGCACAGGTTCTGCAATCGTTACTAGCAGTGCTTTAGTGATCGCATCTTGGTAAGCCGTCGTGATGATTTGCTTACCCGCTGCGTTTGCTTCTTGGTACCAAGGACGTTGACGAGGATCGTAATCAGCACGATTACGTTCAGGATGTGAACGGTACATTCCGCCTTCTGGAGTACCTAAAAAGATATCGTCAAAGCCACCCGCTACACGAGCTTGCTTAAGGAAAGGAACAACATCATCCTCTCGTGAAAAGTCATTAAATGCTGATGCGATATCCGTACGAATATCAATCCAGTTTTTAATACCTTCAGATGCTGCTTCTGATACGCTTTCAGCTCGCAGGTATACGCCATTACGAGTCTGTTCAAATAATTGGTTTGCTGATAACCAAGTCAACGCTGTAGCCATAACGACAACAGCAGATAGGCTAGCACCTATCAACTTCTGCTTAAGTGTTAGTTTCATGTCAAAGTTTCACGAGTGGTGGGAAATCTCGCGCATACTACCCAATATCAGTATTAAATTCGAGCGATTTCACGATTTAATATTGGAATATATTTTTATGTAAACCATAGCCTTAGCTTATGCCAATTAGTTGTCACGCCGCCAAATTCAAGGCGCTACTAAGTATATGGTTATTAAAAAATATGTCAGACTTAGTACGGTAAAAAAGGTATGAAAAATAGATGTAAAAAGGCAGGAGAGTTTCCTCACCTGCCTTCGTATTATTTAGTATTCGACCGCCTATAAATCGCAGTCGATTTAAGCTTCAGAAGTTAGCGCTTTTCTGTACGCATACCCATTAGCAAGCTCACACACATCAGTAATAGAATAATGGTGAACGGCAATGCTGTCGAGATAGCACCCGCTTGTAGAGCTTGTACTGCTTCGGTACCGCCAACCCACAATAGAGCCACAGCGATCGCTCCTTCAAGGAATGCCCAGAACACACGTTGAGGTACTGGCGTATCGACTTTACCACCCGCGGTAATGCTGTCGATAACTAGAGAGCCTGAGTCAGACGATGTAATGAAGAATACTAGAACCAAGATAACAGCAATGATTGATAGCAGCGTACCGAATGGTAGAGCATCAAACATTTGGAACATCGCTAGTGATACATCAGTCAAACCATCTTGACCAAGGATACCAACGTTGTTCACGATTTGGTCAATCGCCATGCCGCCAAATACTGACATCCAAATGATAGTCACCGTCGTTGGAACAATCAGAACCGCTGTGATGAACTCACGAACCGTACGACCTTTAGAAACACGCGCGATAAACATACCTACGAATGGTGACCATGAAATCCACCAAGCCCAGTAGAATACCGTCCAACCGTGCATCCACGTTTCATCTTCACGACCATGAGGGTTACTCAATGGAATGATGTTTTCAATGTACGCCATAAAGGTTGTTGGGATAGAACCTAAAGTCACCGCGTAGCCAATTAGAGCCACTAAGATAAGCAGTAGGAAAGCAACCAACATGTTGATGTTACTGATAACTTTAACGCCGCCATCAATACCACGAAGTACTGATACAACCGCTAACAAGGTTACTACCGTAATAACAACAACTTGTAACCCCAAGCCAGCCTCGATTCCGAAGACATGTTGGATACCACTTGCTGCTTGTTGCGCACCTAAGCCCAGCGACGTCGCCAAACCAAACAGAGTTGCAAGAACCGCTAGAATATCAACAATATGACCAGCCCAACCCCATGCTCTATCACCCAAGATTGGGTAGAAAATAGAACGAATAGAAAGAGGCAAACCTTTGTTGTAAGAGAAGAAAGCAAGTGACAGCGCTACAACACCATAAATAGCCCAAGGGTGTAGACCCCAGTGATACATGGTTGCACCTAATGCCAGTTTTGCAGCTTCTGGTGTGTTTGGTTCAACACCTAACGGGGTTTCAAACCAACCCGTGAAGTAAGCAGCGGGCTCCGCCACACTCCAGAACATCAGGCCGATACCCATACCTGCGGCAAACAACATTGATAGCCAAGACATGAATGAGTAATCTGCGGTCGCATCAACACCACCAAGGCGGATTTTACCGTATGGTGAAACAATCAGGCCTAAACAGAAAATAACAAAAATGTTACCAGACCAGATGAACAACCAATCAAACGAGTTGATGATTTGACCTTTAACACCATCAAGTGCTGCTTTTGCTGATGCGGTATCTGTAATCAGAACACCGATCAAAAACAAAGTAATTAGGCCTGCGCTAATACCAAAAACAGGGTTATGTACATCAAAGCCCCATTTTTGGACGTTATCTTGACCGACAGTGTAATCCGTACTGTCGATACTGTATTTATCTATACCTTTAGTCATTATCCCTCTCTACGGAATACTAATACGGTCTATTGACCTCATATCCCTTACTTACCTGCGACTTAATCACAAACTCGAACATACGATCCAAGTAGTACAAGCTGTTGTCACATAATTCAAATACTTGGATGTCTGAAGTTTAGCAGGTTAACTTATTGTTTTCAGTAAACCAGAATCGGTTCGATGAGTTTTCAAACAAAATTCACGTAATTACTCAAATTACTGACGAAAAAAGGCCGACTATGTCGACCTTTATTTAGAAAATACTTTTAGCTCAAAGCATTTTGATGCTTAACCAATTGATTTTCTGTTCGTAAGCCTAACAATAAGCTTAGGCACATAAGCAATAATATGAATGCAAATGGTAACGCCATGGATACCGTTCCGGCTTGCAATGCTTGGATTGATTCAGTACCGCCAACCCAAAGTAAAACTGCGGCAATCGCACCGCCCATCAACGCCCAAAATACACGTTGAGGTACGGGTGCATCCACTTTACCACCAGAGGTAATGCTATCAATAACCAATGAGCCTGAATCTGAAGAAGTAATGAAGAACACCATGATTAAGCCAATCGATACAACAGAAAGTACTGAGCTCATCGGAAGCGCATCGTAAGTGTGGAACAGAGACAGTGTAATATCTTGCAGACCATTCACACCGATCTCACCGACCTTGTTCGCGACTTGGTCAATCGCAATACCACCGAAAATCGCCATCCAGATAATGATTACTGACGTTGGGATGAACAATACCGCCACGATGAATTCGCGAATTGTACGACCTTTAGAAATACGAGCGATGAACATGCCTACGAATGGTGACCAAGACATCCACCATGCCCAGTAGAATACTGTCCAACCTTGCATCCAAGTTTCATCCTCACGGCCGTGAGGATTACTTAAAGGAATAAAGTTTTCGATATAACCCATCAATGCCGTTGGAATAGCTTTAATACCCGCCATGCCACCAGCGATGGTCACGAAGATAAGCAACCCTAACGCAACGACCATATTGATGTTACTTAGAACCTTAACACCACCGTTAATACCACGAATAACCGACATTGTTGCCAATAGCGTTACTACTGCGATAACGATAAGCTGCATGCCAATACCACCATCGGTACCAAACACATGGTTAATACCACTTGCTGCTTGCTGAGCACCTAAGCCAAGTGACGTTGCAAGGCCAAACAGTGTTGCAAGTACCGCGACGATGTCGACAATGTGGCCAAACCAACCCCAAGTTCTATCACCTAGAAGTGGATAAAAGATTGATCGAATAGAAAGCGGTAAGCCTTTATTGAATGTGAAGAAAGCGAGGGCTAGAGCAACAACGGCGTAAATAGACCAACCGTGTAAACCCCAGTTATAGATAGTCGCGCCAAGCGCCAACTTAGCCGCTTCAGGAGAATAAGCTTCAACACCAAGTGGTGTTTCATACCAACCTGTGAAGTAAGCCACTGGCTCTGCAACACCCCAGAACATCAAACCAATACCCATTCCCGCGGCGAATAACATCGACATCCAAGATAGGTTAGAGTGCTCTGCTTTGGCATCATTGCCACCAATACGTATCTTGCCATACGGGGAGACAATGAGGGCAAAACAGAAAATAACAAAGATGTTAGCTGCCCACATGAAGAAACCATCGAAGTTACCGATGACTTTCCATTTAATTCCATCAAGTGCTGCTTTTGCGGTTTCAGGGTCAGCGACCAGAAGTGCGATCAGGAAGACGATGATCGCTCCTGCACTGATTCCAAATACTGGGTTATGAACATCAAAACCCCATTTCTGAACGTTATCTTGTCCTACTGTATAATCGGTATTTTCAATACTATACCTATCTTTTACAGGCGCCATGCTTCCTCTCTAATTTGTAGTACACTGTTTGCAACATTGCGTTCGGCACTTAAATTTCGAAAGGAAGAATATCAACCTGTCGCAAAAATACTAAAAAAACCTCCAAAAAGTAGGCCTAAATAGCAAAGTTAGTAATTAAATTACACATTCAATGTAATTTAGCGTAAGATCAGTCCACAAGCCCCAAATTGACAGCGTACTTAGCTAATTCTGCAGTTGAGTGAATATCAAGCTTATGCTTAATGTTTTGTCTGTGTGTTTCTACCGTTCGGTAACTGATATTTAAACCCTTCGCGATCTCTTTACTGCTCTCCCCTTTTGCCACCAATTTCAACACCGCTTCTTCACGTCTGCTCAATGGATTCTTGACGGATTGCGTGGGAGTAATCGGCTGAGTAAACAAATTCTGTGTGACTTTTTCGCAGAAATAGGTCGAGCCTTGATTGACCGTTTTGATCGCCTGTACCATTTTTTCAGCGGAAATCTCTTTCAACATATAGCCAACTGCGCCCGACTGCATCACCTTCATAATATATTCACGGTTGTTATGCATGGTCAGCATCAACACCTTCGCATCAGGGTCTTCTTCTTTAATCAGGTGGGTGGCGTCAATGCCGTTCATGATAGGCATGCTAATATCCATTAACACCACATCGGGCCGTAAAGACTTAACGACCTCTACCGCTTCTAAACCATTACTGGCGGTGCCTATCACGCAAATATCTGGCTCGAGTTCCAATCTCGCCATAAAGCCATCCAGTACCACTTGGTGATCGTCAGCGATCACAACTCGAATAACTTCACTCATTCATTAATCCCTCTAGTGTCAGTAACACTGTAATTTCCGTTCCGAGGCCAATCTCACTCATCAATTCAAAATCACCACCGATGAACTCCACTCGCTCTCTCATATTGCGCAGACCGATCCCTCGTTTTTCCATCGCTTTATAAGTGTTGAAACCGACACCGTTGTCTTGGATCAGCAGTTGCAACACATTACCGATTTGCTGCGCGATAACCGTCACTTTGGTCGCTTGGGCGTGTTTCTCTATGTTGTTCAATGATTCTTGCACCACTCGGTAGAGGGTCGTCGCCGCTTCTGATTTCAACTTTCCGGGTTGAGTGGCGAACAAAGTCTCCACTTCAATACCCGAGTGAGCCTGAAAATCTAACAACAACGAAGACAACGCCGCTTCTAAGCCAATATCATCCAATGAGCTTGGACGAAGTTGATGGGAGATGTGCCTCACCTCTTCAATCGCTCGCATCAGTGAATGCTGCGACTTATTCAAATGCGCTTTGAGGTCTTCATTTTGTAACTTATTACCAAGTAGTTCTAAGTGGCAACGACTTGATACTAATAATTGATTAATACCGTCATGCAGCTCTCGTGCTAAATGCTTCTTCTCGTCTTCTTGGAACATCACCGTTTTATGGGCGAGCTCTTTTAAGTTGTTGTCCGCGATACGGTGTTCATGCATGTTAATGGCTAAGGTGAGTACGATAATAACCGCCACTGTTACACTAAGAATCACCACAATGGAGAAAAACGTGGTTTCAATATTCTTGTTGATCGCAGCCTGCATCGAAGCCACTTCTTGATGTACGTCTTCAATATACAAACCTGTGCCAATCATCCAATCCCAACGTTCCAACCAAGCGGCATAACTCAGCTTAGAAACCACTTCTCCGGTCGACGGCTTCTGCCATAAATATTGGTGAAACCCACCTCCAGTTTGCGCCTCTCTTAATAGTGCTTCTATCAGAAAGTCACCGTCTTCATCTTGCAGTTCAAGTAGGTTTTGGCCAATCAATTCAGGTTGAATAGGATGAACCAGATTGGTCCCGTGGCGATCATACGCAAAGAAATAACCATCAGAGCCATATCTAAGTTTAGACAATATGCTTCGGACTTCTGTTTTGGCTTGCGCTTCTTTAATGTCGGGGTCGTTGTAGATATGTTCGATCGCATCAAATGCGAGGTCGACGGTGTCTTTGAGGGCGTTTTCACGCGACTTGATTAAGCTGTCTCTGAAGATCTCGACCTCTTTCGCACCCAACGTCTTGGTTTGATGTAACGAGATCCAACTTATGCTCGCCGTTACCAGCAGCAACGGGAGTAGCGTCAGCAAAATCAGCTTAGCTTTTAGAGGCATTCCTTTCCCTCACAAAAAACGGCTTACTGAACATCAATAAGCCGTTTTACTTTATCAATTTATAGATAGCCGTTGAAACATATCATTCACATTCTAGGCTTCACTCACATTCCATAGAAAGATGGGAAAGCGAGAAGTGATCCAAGTACGAGGATCTGAATCAGAATGAACGGCATCACGCCTCGGTAGATGTCCTTAGTGGTGACGCCTTTCGGCGCAACCCCTTTCAAATAGAACAAACTGAAGCCAAATGGCGGCGTTAAGAATGAGGTCTGCAGGTTCATTGCGATAAGGATAGCGAACCAAGTCATGTTGATGCCCATCAATTCAGCCACTGGCGCAATGATCGGCACGATGATGAAACAGATTTCTACGAAGTCGATGAAGAAACCCAGAATCAAAATAACCAACATGGTGATGATCAAGAAGCCCCACTTTTCACCTGGCAGTTGCAGCATCCATTCTTCAACTAGGTAATCACCACCGGTATAAGTAAACGCCATCGAGAATGCTGTCGCACCAAGCAGGATAGCAAAAACCATCGCGGTCACTTTAACTGTCTCTTTTGACGCAGCAAACACCATCGACCAACTAAATTGACCGTATAACAGTGCAAGAACCAATGCACCAGCACCACCTAACGCTGCCGATTCAGTTGGCGTTGCCACACCAGCAAAGATAGAGCCCAGAACAACAATGATCAGCGCTAAAGGTGGAAGAATCGCTTTAAGCGCATTAAACACCTCTTGCTTACGGCTAATGGAGTCATCACGTTCAATCGGTTGAGCCGATTCAGGGTTGAGCTTCGCGTATATCAAGATATAAACAATGTAAGCACCCACTAGCATCACACCCGGCCAAATCGCAGCTTGGAATAAGTCCCCAACCGGTACACCCAATACATCACCCAATAAAATCAAGACGATGGATGGCGGAATGATTTGCCCTAAGGTACCAGAAGCACAGATGGTGCCGCAGGCTAAGCCTTTATCGTAGTTGTACTTGAGCATAACAGGCAGAGAGATAAGCCCCATTGCCACTACGGAAGCACCAACTACCCCCGTTGACGCGGCAAGTAGTGAGCCCACCAGCACGGTCGAGATCGCAATGCCACCTCGAACACCACCAAACAATCGACCCATTGACTCAAGTAACTGTTCAGCCAGCTTGGTCTTTTGTAGAACAAGGCCCATAAAAACAAACAATGGAACGGCCATCAGCACCGTATTTTCCATAATTGATTGAATTCGATATGGCATGAAGGCAAACATTTCAATGCCCTCAGCCCAAACACCAAAGATTAACGCGATACCACAAAAAGTGAACGCCACTGGGAAGCCAAGTAAAAGCGCAAACAAGGCTACGAAAAACATTACTATTCCAATCATGTTTAGCCTCTACTTATGATTTGCATGGATAAGGTGTGGATTAAAAATCTTGTTCAGCGAGTGCAGGATCAAACCGACTCCGCTGAGTGCCATCAAGAAAAATGAAAGTGGAATCATCGCTTTAATGATCCATCGGTAAGGAAGACCTCCGGGATCGCCCGATGTTTCGCCGAGGTTATAACTCTCTTTCGCAACATCGATTCCAAACCAAGCAACTAGCAAACAGAAAGGAAGCAGGAAGACAACGGTGCCTATTAGGTCAATAATCGCTTGTGCCTTGAAGCTGAGTTGTTCGTAGAAAACATCAACTCGTACGTGGCCACCCGCTTTGATGGCGTAAGGAACACCTAACAAGAAGACGGCTGAGAAAAGGTGCCATTCCATCTCTTGGAAGGCGATAGACACATCGTTAAAGGCGTATCGCATCACAACGTCATACACTACGTTAGCAACAAGAAGGATAAACAACATACTGGAAAGCCATCCCAGTGCATCACCGATACGATTAAATAGGCGTTCAATATAAATTAGACTTCGCATTCCCGACTCCATGGAATTTGAAAAGACATCGCGCAGTAAAACGAGAACTGAAACGAGTACCACTCATAAAACGATTCAGTTTCTAATTAGCTAAACGCACGACGTAGAAAGGGTTCTTGGATGTATTTGTATTACAGGATTTATCCTGCTTAATTATTATGGTTAAAATGAACCCGCGGCTTATCTGCTTAAGTACTTAGCCCTTAGGCACAAGTGATACAATAGTGCATTTGCTTTGGGTTCATTTAACTTTTAAGTCAACCGCTGTCGACTATTTCGCTTGGCTATTTAAATAAGCTCTGTGTGAAATATCCGTCCATGAACGAACTTGCTCTAGGTAACTTGCTTGTGAAGCTTGAATCTCTTTTGCCAATGCATCTTTCTCAGCGTGCTTAGCAAGTAGACGATCGTTCGCTTCTTTCAGTGCAGACATAACCTCTGGCGGGAAATCTTTCACTTGTACATCTGGGTATTCTGTTTTCATTGAAACCCAGTTTTTGCCACTTTCATGTGTTGCTTGTGTGTACATATCGTAAGCCGCAGTGCGCATTGCAACACGCAAGATTTCTTGTAGGTCCTCAGGAAGCTTGTTCCAAGTGCGCTTGTTCACTAGGAATTGAAGCTCTGAACCCGGCTCATGCCAACCTGTGTAGTAGTAAGGTGCGATCTTGTGGAAGCCCATTCGTAAATCAAGTGATGGACCTACCCACTCTAGTGCATCGATCGTGCGACGCTCTAAAGACGTGTAAAGCTCACCAGGGGCAATATTGGTAGGTTTAGCGCCTAGCTCCGCCAGAATCTCCCCAGCAAAGCCTGGGATGCGCATTTTCAGACCTTGTAGGTCTTCAACGCTGTTGATCTCTTTTTGAAACCAACCACCCATCTGGATATCTGTGTTACCACCAGGGAACGACATCAAGTTATGTGGAGAGTAAACCTGCTCCATCAACTCCATACCACCACCGTGATAGAACCACGCGTATTGTTCTGCAGGCGTCATACCGAAAGGCATAGAAGTGAAGTAAAGAGTGTTTGGAACTTTACCTTTCCAGTAATAAGAGCCTGAATGTCCCATGTCGTATTGACCAGACTTAACCATGTCAAAAACGCCAAGTGGTGCTTTGTGTTTGTTCGCTGAATCGATTCTGATCTGCAGTCGACCATTCGACATTTTCTCAGCCATCGCAGCCATGTTCTTCGTCGCGTCACCGAATACAGGGAAGTTTGGTCCCCATGTTTCAGCAAGCTTCAAGCGATAAACCCTATCAGCAGCAGTTGCACCGGTAGCGACCAAAGCTAAACAAGCCGCTGCAGTCACCGCAACGTTTTTAAAAACTCGTGTGAGGGAGTTAGAAATGAGACTCATGTTCACGTCCTTTTGTTGGATTAACACTCTTTCTTTGAGTATTTTTTATGATTCACCATAAGAGTGCACCTTGATGAGGCAACTAGATATCAGGGAGAGCACGCACGACGGACTCACAAAAACTGCGTACTAGACCAAAGGATTACGTAGAACTACGTAGGAGATCATTGAGTAATGTCGATTTTAAAGGACTCACCTTATTCACCAGAAAAATGCTTATTGATAAATACCTAAGTATTAATAATTAAACACCGTTAACAATTGATTGCCATTTCGTGATGAAGATCTAAGAGCACCACTTATCAAATATGCACCTGAACGCACCAAGTCCGAGAAAGCATCGTTTCAAATAATCAAATGCCTACTTTGGTGCTTACTGGTTCGAAACATGGAACACGCGAAAGGCTGGCTAATAACGTAAGGGGGCAGCCGATTAGAAGTAAGGTTTCTGGGGCTAGGTTTAAATGTGGGTATGAAGTTGTGTTGGAGGGGGCATGATCTGACAGATACAAAAAAGCCTCGATAATCGAGGCTTAAAAACTTTAACGAAGCGAATGTAATCCCGAGGGATTAGATAGCTTTGTAGATAACCTTGTTACCTGCAAGTTGCTCTTTCGCTACTAGGTTTTCTTCAAGAAGTTTTTTCAATGCGCCTGTTGCCCATGAAGCTGCTTTCGCGTCTTCTTGACCAGCTGCTAGGCCGATACCTTTAGGGTTAATGCCTTCAGCATTGCTAACAACGATGTCTAGAACTTGTTGTTGCTTAGGAGTCAGTGCTACCGCAACTTCTTTCGTTGCTGCTACTACTTTCTCTACCGCTGGTTTTGCTGCTACAGTTTTTTCTGCTACAACTTTCTCTGCGACAGGCTTCGCTTTTTTCGGCGTTGCCACTGCTTTAACTACAGCCGCTTTAGTGCGTTTCTGCAGTTTAGCCTGCACCTTACGCTTATGAGCAAGTCTCATTGAATATTTCTCCAGTTCACTGCTCTTTTCGCAGTGGTGAAAATTTGAAGCGCGATTTATACCAAAAAACGGGAGCTATTTGTAGAGTGAAGCGTCGAAAGTCGACGAAAAATACCGATATTGTCTACTACCGTCTATTATTTAAACATAGACTTATCAATTTAGGGTCATATACACTGGTTATCCATCCAGACAAAAATATGAAAACTTGGTGTTGCCTATGGACACTCGTCACCTTACAAATTTCTCTTTGCCTGCATTTACACAATCATATCGAATTATCGCTATCATTTTAGGATTCGCTTGTCTAATCATGGCGTTATACATTGATAACTCAAAATTACTGATCGTGGGTGCATTTTGCATTAGCGCGCTTTTGGGCACGGGCTATTATTTGATGCTTCGTAGCAGAGTGATGTTCACGCTCACTTCCACTCACTTTCAACAGCATTTTTATAAAGGTGGATGGGTTTTAAAGTGGAGCAATATTGAAAAAATTGGCATGTGTACCTACGAGCAAGAAGGGTGGCATCAACCTCTCCCTTGGGTGGGTATTAAAATGAAAGATTACTCGCCCTACCTTGACTCTATTTGCCCCAAAATAACCTGCGAATTATTACTGAGCCAGCGAGCACTTTTATATCTGGGAGCTAAGCAAGCGGGTAAAGAATCACACTTTGAAGATATGGTGCTCGACTCATCGCATTACCATGCACGTTGTACAGAAAGCGGCTGTGTTGAATTGAGCCAATATAAAGAGTCAGAGAATATCGACGACGATAACGTCAGTGATCACCAGCCACAGACTGCCCTTGATTCAACTAATGAATCGAACACTCAAAGCGCGTTGATTAAAGATTATTCAGGATTACAGGCGATGCTTGCGAACAGGATGAAATATCAAAGAGGGTTTCACGGCTACGATATTTTCATATCAACCCATGATCTGAATATCAGTGGAGAGGAGTTTATTGGATTGGCTCGACGCTACTTGGCGGCTGCCGAACGTCTTTCTGATTAAAATTAAACAGGTTAGAAGTAAACTCGCACGCTAATCCACGATGAACCATAAAAAAAGCTTAGCTTTCAGAATAAAAGCTAAACTTCATTTTCAATCGTTCTTATATTGAATCAGAGACTTAATTAATACAGAGGCATTTCATCCGCTACGAACGGGTTTGATGCACGTTCACGACCAAATGTAGACTCAGGGCCATGGCCCGGTACGAATGTCACATCACTGCCTAGCGGCCAAAGCTTAGTCTTGATTGAAGCAATTAGCGTGTTGAAATCGCCTTGTGGGAAATCCGTACGACCAATAGCACCATTAAATAAAACGTCACCAACAAACGCCATACGCGCTTGCTCGCTGAATAGCACAACGTGACCTGGCGTATGACCCGGAGTATGAATCACATCAATCACTTGGTTACCAAAAGTGACTTTGTCGCCCTCTTCTAACCATGTGTTTGGTTCAAAAGCTTTGCACAGTGGGAAACCAAACATCTGGCTTTGATTCTCTAAACCTTGAAGCCAAAAGTTGTCTGCCTTATGTGGGCCAACAATGTTCACGTTCAAGATTTCAGCAAGTGGTACTGTTCCGCCCACATGGTCTAGGTGACCGTGAGTCAATACCAAGTTCACCACTTTAACACCTAACTCTTCGATGATAGCAGCCAGTTGCTGAACATCACCGCCCGGATCGACAACGATGCCTTCCATTGTCTCATCACACCACACAATTGAGCAGTTTTGAGAGAAAGAGGTAACAGGAACAACTTGATACTTAAGAGACATATACAAACCTTAGAGGGCAAACTGAAATTTGGGCAAACTATGACATTGGATGTCTATTTTGACAAGTGCCTACCGCTTTGCTCGACCACTAAGCCCGGTTCTACCAGGTTCGCACTGGACCAGTATCAATGTGAATGAAGTTACTACGAGCATAATAGCCAACACCACCCGCTTGTAGGCTTCGTGCTACGTCTCTCAATTCTTTCAAATCAACACCGTCGATACGAAAATCGATAGCTTTACCTTGCATATGGTAGCTCTTTTTCGCTACACCACTTGATTTCGAGCGCAGTACTTCATTGGTCGCTGGAGAACGGTAACCAGAGATGATTTGAACTTCTTTTTGAATACCCAGAACATTTTGAATCTGTGTGATCTGATCAAACAGGTTCTTGTCCATTGGATGAATCTCATTGCGGCGGAAATCACGGCACAATTTGCTTAAACGAGCCATTTCATCACCAACATAGTTAGTGCCATCGAAATAACAGGTCTCTAATCGTTCACCGGTGTGAAGATTGTTCATGCTAATCGTTCTTGGTTGATCAGGGTATGAAGCAAAAGCGATAGAAGGAGTGATTGAGGCGACAACAGCGGTACCACCAGCGTAAGTCAGAAACTGACGGCGTGAAAATAAACTTTGAGACATACAGCAAAAAAACCAATTAGATCGAACGAAAAATGCACGATACATAATGGAAATTGCTGCGTCAACGTACAAAAACCGCCCAAAAGGTTAGTATTTGTAACCTTTGCACGGTTAGTTATTGATCCACATTACAATTTTATCAATAGAAGCTTGGTTGTCATTTTTTGGTCAAGATCACCCTTATTGGCTTCAATGATAATTAACCACCCTCTTTATCATATTGATAGATGTCACCACGATACTGTATGCCCCCTTCTTCAAACAGCACGGTTTGATAGATGATATGCACGGGGATTCGCTTCTTGAGTCGCACCTTAGTATTAGGAGCAAGGTCATCACTCTGGTTCGGTACTTTCCTTACTTTGGTAGCAAACAACAACTCAGCCAACTCCTCTGCATGTTCAACACGTATGCAGCCGGAGCTATAAGCACGGAAGTCGTCATTAAACAGACCTTTACTTGGCGTATCGTGCAGATAGATCGCTCGCTTGTTAGGAGTGTTGAACTTGTACAAACCTAATGCATTACGCGAGCCTGCCTGCTGGCGCATTCGATATGGGAAAGAATTGAAATTAATGGTCTGCCAATCGATCTCTGTGGTGTCGACCGTCTCCATAGTGCGCCAACCGTCAATCACTTGGAAATTGTGTGTTTCTAGGTAGCTTTCGTCCGCTTTTACCTTAGGCAAGATGTCTTTGACCATGATTTTCCACGGCACGTTCCAAGTCGGGTTTAGGATGACCGAATCTAGGTTTATCTCTAAAAGCGGTGTTTTTCGCGACTTTCTGCCCACGACAACTTTGGACTCAAAGACCTCTTCACCATCTTCCCAATACTTCATATCAAAACTAGGGACGTTGACGACAATGAGAGAGTCTCTGTCTCGTGGCCACAAACGCACGCGTTCCGCATTCAGAGCCAAAGAAGTCAATCGATCATCAAAGCTCATGTTGATCCATTTGATCGTGTCTGGCCCGACGATCCCATCGTCTGTCAGGCCGTGCATGCGCTGGAATGATTTAATCGCCGTTTGCAGATCTCGATCGAACTCTGGGAAATCGACCGCGATCATCGAGGTATCAACACCGACCAAAGCAATACGCTCAACAAGAATGGCTTTGTCTGAAAGCTGGTCACCCAAGCGCTTCAAACCTTTCTGTCTATAACGTTCAATATTGAGCTCAGAGGCGGTTTCTAACACCGAATAGGTTGCTTTGAATTGGTCAAAGTCCCCAACAGGCGGCGCGTAAGACAACACCATCTCCAATAAGTAATCATTGGCGACACTGCTTTTTAATCTCATCAGAATATGTGGAGAAGGCGCTGGTAACTTGGAATGCAACTTGCCCGAGAAATACCACTCTTTACCGGCAAGAGGGGCATTTTCAACGTAGCTTAGGTAATAGATAAAGGTATCGGTTAATAAGATGTCCAACTCTTGCCATTGCCCACGAGATTGGTACTCACGGATTTGCTTAAGTTGTCGGTCAAAAAGCGGTGCCATTTGCGCTTGTTCTAAAAGCGACAATTGGAATTCAAACGCTTTAACAAGTTCAGGGGAGTCCCACAGAATAGGCAGAGAAGAGTCTTGATAAATACTCTGGGTAAGCTCTGGATAAATCAGCATAAAAGAGAGTTCTGAATCAGCCGGAATAAATCGACTCTCGTCAGAACTCGTATAGCTCCATGCATGCACAGAAACTAACACCAATAATCCAAAGAAGTACTTCGCTAACATGCTTAATCCCATCACCAATCATCCCATAAGTATGGCAAAGAAATAGGAGTAAGCATGTTATTTTTTAAGGGGTTTTATGAACTAGATTGCACTCCAGTGATTGTCCCACTGGATGGATGATTGCTGACTGGATTTTTCATATGGCTTACGTTGGCTCACAACACTACCCGCTCCAGAGCTGAGTCGAAACTCACCATCAAGCAACACTGCACCAGAAGCATCAGATAGCGCGGAGAGTTCTACTAGTTCTTTAGTCTCCTTAGACCAAATACCGTAGCAATTGCCTCTTGGCGAGGTCGCAATAATCCAATCATCAGAGGCCGCAATACTTGCGATATAGTGATTGAACCTTGCCCATTGCTCTGGCTCTGCGTTCAGTGATTCAAACCGCCCGCCTTTAGTATGCATCGCCAACAGCGAAGGATACTCGTCAGGCTCGCCACGATATTGCTGACCACAAAGTACGGTTTCAGCGCCATCATGGGCTAAGTGTCGAATACTCAACTTCTTGTCTAGCAATTCAACCTGATCAAGCAGCGCACCTTCAGGTGAAACATAACTTAAACTCGGTTGCATTGAATCCAAGTTTTTCGGTGTTCTGCCATCAGTATGAACGCCACCAACGCCAATCGCGAGGTTTCCATCAGGCATGATAATCACTTCATGAGGGCCAATACCAAAACCGGTGAACTCCTCGACCTTATGATAGCCTTGTGCGACATCGTAAATGCCAATCACACCTTGGCTGCTGTCCGTTTTCCCTTCAGTGGCATACAGTAATTTGCCATCTAATGAGTAAACGCCATGACCATAGAAGTGACGGTTCTTCCCTTTCACAACTAACTTGATTTGCTCACCGCTTTTATAGTCAAAAACCATAAAATAGTCACCAGGACGACGAGCAAAAACCACCGCATGCGATAATGTTGGGCAAATCGCGACGCCATGGCCACGATCGGGAATCGGCAACTGACTCAATGGCATCCCATATTCGTCAGCCACAACCGCTGAATATTGGCCACGACCATTAAGCGCACAACCAATCAACTGGGGATCGTTCGACGCACTCGCCTCACCCTTTCGAGTCGCACACCCAAATGGAAGTACTGGAACAGCTGCACAACCCAGTACAGCCTTGAGTAGCGTTCTTCGCGTAGTATCAGTCACCATCGGTAGCATTAAATCCTATTACAACACCAAGCTCTATCGCCACTTCTTCATGAATCAGGTACTTCAAACGTTCTAGTTTGTTGTATTGAGTCAACACATCTCGGTAGCCTTCTTTACTCTGCAGCATAGTAAACAAGCTGGAATCAGTCGGCCAAGTATCTAACGTTAGCGTGAATTGGTCAGCAACACGGTCAGCAAGGTCGTTTAAGCCCTTCTCTCTCAATAAGCCGTCTAGACCATTGCCATCAGCAAGGTACAAATTCTGAAGTGCTGCTACATTCGCTTTTAGTTGAGTCATCGAGGTTTGTGCACGCCATGATTCAGAGAAATAAGGACGAGGGTGACCGATTTTCGCCATTGGGCGACTCAGCTTTTTCATGCTGTAATCAAGTTGGTTGGTCAATAAAGCGATATATTCAGACTCCCAACGAGTCTCGTCTAGCGCCAACCAAGGGTTAACTTGCCATGCCTGTGCAATCGAAGATGACTTAATCGCTAAGTTTTCAGTAATCGCTTGCGACGATTGGCAACCTAGTGATTTGTCTTGAAGTAATGGCGATTGCTCGTCATAAAGCGACCATTCCAACGCGCCTAGTCCTTGAACTGTCACACTTTGCTGAGCTATCTCGTCTTGAGACCAAGCTTTATCTTGCTGAGTCAGCTGGCGCATTTTTAGGCCTGTGGTGTTCTTTTTGTCTGGCCAAAATTGAATATTCCAGCTCTCTTCTAGCGCCGCTGTTGGGCCTCTTTCTTGGCCTTGCAGTGCCATCCAACTGTTCATGGTGAGCTGCCACTGATTTTTCAACGCATCTAACTCAACATCGTTGGTTTGGCAGTAACCCTGCATCAAGACTTCTAGCTCATTGGCTTGCTTGGCGAATAGGACGGCAGAATCAAACTCTTGTTGATACACACCACGACTGATGTGCTCCGTCGTGTCTGCTTGATAAGACACACCGTTAACCTCAGATGAAGCGGCTTGCTCACCCGACGATTGGCAGCCTGCTATAATTAATACCGACAAAGGCATTAACAAAAATTTATGTGTCATGCTGTTACCTTACTTCCTAATTTTTCTTTTAATTATATGAGTTCATCAAATACGAAACGACCGCTGGCCTCGTATTCCTACAAGTTCAGCGGTTGTGTGCTGTTGGTTAACTCAGTCCTTGAACCACTGAATCTCAGACCGACTATAGCGAATTCAAAAACGCCAGTAGTGCTTCACGCTCTGTGGCATTCAAAGACAGAACGTTTTGTTTCGCCATTTCTGCTTCACCACCGTGCCAAAGCACCGCTTCCATAACATTTCTCGCACGACCGTCATGAAGTAGGAACGTGTGACCATTCACTTCTTTGGTATAGCCTAATCCCCATAAAGGTGTTGTGCGCCATTCTTGGCCATTCGCAAGATACTCAGGACGGTTATCTGCTAAACCTTCACCCATGTCGTGTAACAACATATCGGTATATGGGCTAATTAACTGATTAGATAATGCAGGTAGGCCTTTACGCTCTGCCGTACGGAATTCAGCTTGGTGACAACTTTGACAACCCGCGTCTTTAAACAGCTTCTTACCTTGAACAACGACAGGACTGTCGACGTTGCGACGAATAGGTACCGCTAAATGCTGCGAATAGAACTCAACAAAATCTAAGATGTTGTCGCTAACTTCTGGCTCACCACCATTCGGGAAATCATTACAGGTTGATTGCGCTAATGTGCAGTTTTCATTCGGGAATAAGCGACTCGTTAGACCTAAGTCACCGTTAAACGCCGCGGCATTTTGCTGCATTAAATTTGGCTGACCTGCTTTCCAACCGAAACGGCCTAGCGCCATGTCGTTGGTTTGAACATCAAGAACGTAGTTGGCTTTGCCTGACACGCCTTGTTTGTCAGCCAATTGCTGCTCAGCAAATCCAAGAATCGTTTCTTTTGAAATGCTCTCAAGCAGACCAAGGCCAATCATTGGCGGTGCAACTCGAGCAGAAAATTCAGTTTTAGGATGCATCTCGCCGAAGGCAAGATCGGTAATCTTTAAAGTGGGTTTACGCAGAGTAACGACGCTGCCGTCTTTGAATTCAACAGGAACATCGGTGTAACTGATGTTCACTTTACCCTCTGGTTTAACACCTTGAAGCGCAAAATCTTGTAGCTGTCCGCCGTAAGTTGGCTCTGGAATACCACCATCACGAATAAAGGCTTGTCTCTGCTCTGGTGTTTCAGCAGGAATACTCAAGCGAACCAACATTGAAACCGCGTTCTCATCGCCTTTTTCTGGCGCATGGCCACGACCATCTTTGATGTGACAGTTTTGACAACCGTTGGTGTTGAACAATGGGCCCAATCCATCACGTGCATCAGTTGATGACGGTGCTGGAACCCAAGGGTTTCTAAAGAAGCTGTTACCTACGCTGAAATCCAAGCGTTTGCTCATTGGTAGATTAGCAGCAGGAAGAGAAAAAGCATTAGCGCCCTCTTTCTTCACCGTTGTTTTACCACCTGAGTAAGTTTCATGGGCGTATAATGGAGACAAGAAAAACAGTGCGGTTAATAGTGAGGCTGAGAGATACGACTTCATACATTGCCTTGCTGTGTTTTTGATTTTAGTTTTTATTTGGGAGTAACTTTCTTGAGTAGCAAACAATTAAGGGCTCATTGAGAGCCCTTACATTGGTTTTGGTCTCGGGCTCTTAGAACTCGTGATCCGCGGTGTCTGGGTTTAGGCTATCAATGCCAATAACACCAGCAGCACGCTCGATTGCAGCGGTTTGAGACACTAGAGCAACAATTGTTTTGTTTACTAGTGCATTACCTGCAGCGTTGTCAGCAGCAATTAGCTGATCGAAGTGCTGGTTATTTTTCTCTGCAGAAACAACAAGTTGACCAACTTGTGCACGTGCTAGGTCAAACTGCTTTTGAATCTCTTTCGCAGCTTGCTCATCTTTTTGCTCAACTAGGTCAAACAGGCTAGGACCTGAAAGTAGAGAGCCATCTTCACGCTTGTACAAGCCAGTGTATACGTTGTAGATACCTTGCTCGTTGTAGTAATGAGAGTTGTGCGTGTTATCAGAGAAACAGTCGTGCTCATCTTCAGTAGAGTTAGCTTCTAAAGCCACTTTCATACGCTCACCAGCCAATTCACCTAGAGACAGTGAACCCATGCCGAACAACATTTTACGTAGGCCGTTATCACTTGATTCAGAAAGAAGCTCTTGACGGTAGTTGCCTTTCTCGCCTTCAGCCCACTGCTTTTCCATCCACTCTAAGTCTTGGATAAGTAGTTCAGCTGATGCTTTTAGGTATGCGCCACGACGGTCACAGTTGCCATTAGTACACTCAGCGCCAACAACGAAGTCAGTGTAAGCACGCTCACCTGCACCGCTGTTTGTGCCGTTTAAATCTTGCCCCCAAAGTAGGAATTCAATCGCATGGTAACCAGACGCTACGTTTGCTTCAGAACCGCCGATCTCGTTAAGATCTGCGATTAACTCAGGAGTAATGTTGGTTGCGTCTACTGTAGTTTGACCAATTTGGAATGTTTTGTTCGCGACAATGTTTGCGCTAGCGCCTTCGTTACCAAGCTCATATTGGTAATCAGAAGAAACGTAATCGATAAGGCCTTCATCAAGTGGCCATGCGTTCAATTGGCCTTCCCAATCATCAACAACAACGTTACCAAAGCGGAAGACTTCAGACTGTTGGTAAGGTACGCGAGAATCAAGCCAAGCTTGCTTTACTTGTTCGAAGTTGCCAGCAGAAGGAGAAGCTAAGAAGGTATCAATAGAAGAGTTCAACGCTTTTGCTGTAATTACTGAATCTGCAAACACTGCATGAGCAATATCTGCGTAATGTTCTACAACTTGATCTTGAGTTACTGCTGCGAAAGAAGAAGCAGAGGCAAAAATGAGTGACGAAGTTACGGCTTTGGTCACTAAAGATTTAATGGTCATGAAGCATCCTTGTTGAGCTTTAAATTATTATTCGTAGTAATAGTGCAAACCATTATCATTTACACTACGGATTG
Source organism: Vibrio bathopelagicus (assembly GCF_014879975.1). NCBI lineage: Bacteria > Pseudomonadati > Pseudomonadota > Gammaproteobacteria > Vibrionales > Vibrionaceae > Vibrio > Vibrio bathopelagicus. Next base: position 2,260,635 of record NZ_CP062500.1, read on the forward strand.
GAATAATACAAACTTACAATTTTATTGCAAGATAAATACAAAAAAACCTCACATTTGTGAGGTCTTTAAACATTTTTGTGTTAGGCGCAGCAATGGAGGCTAACTAGATGTCCAGATTATGCTTACCGTGTGAGACTTTCGCCTTCAAGTAGCTTTCGTTACCCGATTTAATGTGAGCAGAGGTGTTCACCACTTCTGAAATCTCAATACCAAACTCTCTAAGTTCGTTGATTTTCTTAGGGTTGTTGGTCACCAAGCGGATTTTTGTGGTGCCCAAAGCACGTAGCATTTCTGCAGCTTCGGTGAAATCACGTAAGTCGTCACCAAAACCCAAGTGGTTATTCGCTTCGTAGGTGTTCATCCCTTCGCTTTGAAGGCGGTACGCATCAATCTTGTTGTATAAGCCGATACCACGACCTTCTTGGCGTAGATAAAGAATCACACCGCCAGTTTCACCCATGATTTGAATGGTTTCGTCTAGCTGCTCGCCACAATCACAGCGAGATGAATGAAAAACATCACCAGTAAGACATTCAGAGTGCATACGAACAAGAGGTATGTCTTGTGTCTTATCGGCTGATTTAAATATCACAGCAACATGCTCTTTATCTGTTTTCAATCCATGAAAAGACAGAAGTTCAGCATCAATACTGCTTGTTACCCCTACTTTGAAATCTATTCTGGCACGTACTTCCGCCATATTTATACTCACTTGAAAATTCGATGTATTTAACAACACTACATTATTTGTCTAAACAAGTTTTTGTAGCCAACTATCTAATAATAGACACTATGGGGCTGTTAACAATTTTTTTCAAGGTCGACCACGCACAAAGTGTTACATTATAACAATTAATCATCAAACAAGAAAAAACCCCACATTGGTGATACCAACATGGGGTTATAAATTAATCAGTTGCGGCTGAGGCTCTACTTTTTACAAAACAATCAACTTACTTGAGTTTGCTTCCAAATGACGAGTTGAATCCAAGCATTCTCCAGCTCGGTCAGCTCTTCTTGCGTAAGCGTAGAAATACTCGATTTAGCACTGTATTTTTCTCCCCACTTGTCGGATTGGACATGGGTATGGAATTCTTTTTTCAAATTTGAGATTAGGTTATCCACAAATACATCCTTATATAACAGTGCTCAGCCTTTACAATCTCTTAATGTTACAAAATACAGGTTAATTGGTAAACAGTAATACGTAATTTTTATGAGCTCTTTCTAACACTTTTTACTGACAAATATATAAATAAGAGAAAAAGTGCGATCGGTAGGAGCCAAAGTAATAGGGTTGAGGCACTCATTGCTGGCTTATAGAGTACAAATTCGCCAAACCTTTCCGTCATGTATTGAGTAATTTCATTATTGCTCTTCCCTGCTTTCACCATATTAAACACAACCAGACGCAAATCTTTTGCTATCGGAGAGTTCGATTCAATCAGATTTTGATTCTGACATTGTGGGCAGCGCAGCGATTTAGCCAAAGTAATAGCACGCTGTTGTTGATCAGGGCTTTCAAACTCAAACAACTCGACTTGAATGCTTGTATCTTTATCACCCGCTGTAAAAAGGTCTTCCGCTTGAAGAGGAAAAATGACGAGCAGCGTCGTTGAGAACACAAAGACCATTTGTAGAAGATACTTCATCATCCATTTGTACCCGAAAAATAGACGGCAAGTTGCTCCTGCCAAATCGATTCATTCAACACACCCAATAACTTCTTAACGATTTGGCCGTCAGCATCGACTAAATACGTCTCAGGGGTTCCTATGACACCGAGCTCTAAAGCCAACTTCCCTTGAGGGTCGCTGATCACTTTTGAGTATGGATTACCGTCGTTGGACAATACATTGAGCGCCGCTCCGGGGTTATCTCGATAATTGAGACCAACAATTGGAATACCTTTCTTCTGCAGATCGAGCAAAAACGCGTGTTCTGTTTTACAAATACCACACCACGAAGCCCATACATTGACGAGCTGATAAGGATGCTGCGTGATATCAACCAACGTGAGCACTTGTGTGTCTGTGTTGCCTCTACCACTATCCATCAGCTCAGTAGACGTGAATTCAGGGAACGCTCTTTGTTGTTCTGACACAATCGTCGTTTGTTGCTTGTTCTCGATCACAAACACAAAAGCAACGACCAAAATCAAAGCCATCGTGAACAGAAGGATTAGTTTCCTACGAACGTTGGTATGCATACTGGGCAGCCTTAACGGTTTTCTTTTTACGATGTGTCAATGAAAGTACGGCACCAAAAATTAAGAAAAGTGCGCCAAACCAAATCCAGCGTACGTAAGCCTTATATTGCACTCTAAACGCATAAGACGTGGCGTCGACTTTCTCGCCCATCGTGATATAAACATCGCCATGCCAGAACCACTTCATCGCGGGTTCGCTCATATTCATCACCCTAACTTGATAATGCCTTCTCTCTGGCGCAATCAAAAAGGTGTGTTCTTCATCTTTTAAATCGAGTATCGCTTTTTCAGCGGTAAAATTTGAAGCGACATAAAGCTCAGTGTCTCGATGAGAAATGACCCAATCGACAAACTCAACCTGTTCGCCTGGGCTCAATTTATAACTGCGTTCAAATGAGTGGTAACTGTTCATCGCTGCACCTACGGCTAAAACGGCAATCCCAACATGAGCAAAGGTCATCACCCAGACTTTGCGTTGGAACTTGGAGCTTCGCGTCACCACTAAGCCATAAACATGCGTCAATACCACCCAGAATGCGAGTCCCCAAGTCAGCAGCGCCATCACTTGCAGTTGTACCTGTTCAACTTGCCAAGAATAACAAAGGTAACCGAGCAGCAGTGACACAAAAGCTAACGAGGCAATCACACCTTTGCTTGCTTGAGGCTTGATACTCAGCAAAGGGGCTAAACCAACCACGCCAAGTGCGAGCAAAGCCAGCGGCGCTATCAATAGATTAAAGTACGGCGCACCTACCGATATGTTACCCAATCCAAGCAGTTCAAATACCATTGGATAAAACGTACCAAACACCACAACAGCAGTCGCCAGTACAAAAATGAGCACCGCGACTAAGCTCAAAAAGCTCTTACTCGCAAAGCTAGTAATCGGGCTCGACTCGAAAGACTCACCTCTAACAATTAGCAACGAGAAGGAGCTCAACAACACAGTCACTAGTATTAATAACAGCGCGATGCCTTTAGTTGGATCGACTGCGAAAGCATGCACAGACGTTAATACGCCAGAACGAACAATAAAGGTGCCTAAGATACTCAAACAAAACGTAATGAACGCAAGGCTTAGAGACCACTTCAACAGCTGCTGCTTTCCTTTGGCAACACCTAGGCTGTGCAGTAATGCGGTCGATGTCAGCCAAGGCAACAAGCTTGCATTTTCAACCGGATCCCAGAACCACCAGCCTCCCCAACCTAATTCGTAATACGCCCACCAAGATCCCAAGGCGATCCCTGCAGTTAGAAAGATCCACGCAGTAAGACACCAGCTTCGACAATTCACAACCCAGTCAAACTCGATCGGGTCGACCAGCAAGGCGGCAACAGCAAATGCCAACACCACAGAGAAACCGACATAACCAAGATAAAGCAGAGGCGGATGAAAAATCAGACCTACATCTTGTAACATTGGATTGAGATCACGTCCTTCGAGGGGCAAGGTCGAGTTCATCTCAAATGGGTTTGATGCAAGTAAAGTAAACCAAGCGAAGGTTGCCAACAGTACATTCATCACCCACAAAACGCGGCTTTGATACTCACTTGAGTAATGCTTCTGCAAGGCAATAACACCTGACCAACAGCTGATAGTCAGTACCCAAAATAACAGCGAACCTTCATGACCCGCCCAAACGGCCGCCATTTTAAAAAAGGATGGTAATTGTGTATTGGAATGTTCAGCGACATAGAGGATAGAAAAGTCATCGCTGATAAAGGCATAGCCTAGAAGGACAATCGCGCCAATCGAAAACAAGGCACTGGAAAGAGAAAAGCTACGAATTAGACCGATGTTCAGTCTTTGTTTAGTTAGCATTTGATAAAGAGATGACACAGCAATAATGCTACTGAGGACAGCAACCAAAATTAAGCTAAACAATCCCACAGAACCGACCATATCACCTCAATAAGGCTCTACTTGAGCAGAGCCAATTTGAACACACATCTCATGTTTATTTAAAGCGTTTTCATTAAAAGCATGTTTATCAAAAACATGCTTACTAAGAATATGTTCATTAATAAGCAGATGTTTAGTATCCGACATCTGCTCACTAATAAACTTGCGCGAAATTAAGCTAACGTTAACTGCCCTGCATAAAGGACAAAAGTTCGCAGCATTAACACGCCCATCAGGCTTAACGAAGTTACAGAGAAAATATACACCGAACTATGACGGATAGACGTTGGTGTGACCGCATTCAGCAACAACGGTAAAACCATACCAACACCGATCACGCCATACCAGAACCAACTCGCCCAGAAACCACTGCCAATTGCGTTCCATACTGCTTGCTCACTTTGACCACCAGCGAAGATAAGCCCAGTAAAGAAAGTAATAAGAACAAACAACTCAAACATCACGACAGGGCGCTCGAAGCCGTGGATCCATGAAATACTCGGGCTATGAGGTGATTCTTTAAAGACCAACACACCAAATAAAATACATGCCGCCGCTCCCGAAGATAAGCTCGAGAATAAGAACAAAATCGGCAGCACTGGGTTATTCAACAGTGGGAAGGTATTTAGAGCGGAAAGCAGGAATCCTGTATAAGCGGCAAGCATCAGAGCAAGAACAGCTAAGAATATTTCCAAAGCATTCTCGAACACTTCTAATTTGCCAATCCAGTTACCAACAAAATCGAGTCGTCCTTTTAACCATACTTGGTCATTCAAGAACCCGACGATTTGATCTCTAAATATAATGCCGATCCAAAGGAACAAGATCACCATATACACTTGGAATAAGATCACACCCATCGACATCACAGACGTTGGATTGTAGAAGATCATGATCTTCCAAAATGATAACGGTTTTGTTAGGTGGAAAACCAAGATCAGCAGACCTGAAATGATCCCAAAGGGCGCAAGAAAAGCCGTGGCCTTTAACACACCATTATGGGCAGGATCACCTTCAATGACTTTACGCTTAAGGTAAATGGAGATCATTACGGCACCCGCCGACATCCCCGCAAGAAATAGATAGATTGCTATAATCCAGTCCCATACCACCGTACCAGACTGAAAAGCTGCGTCCCATGCACTCATAATCAAATCTCCCCTTTTTGGTGTGGCACTTTATAGAGCTTTGGCTGAGTACCTAGATAGGCTTTGTCTCTGTAAACCACCTCAGATTGAAGTACTTGGTTTATCTCACTCTTAGGATCATTTAAATCACCAAAAATCAACGCTTTGGTTGGGCAAGATTCGACACAAGCAGGTAACTTACCTTGTGCTAGGTTGGTATCACGACAGAAGTTACATTTATCTGCGGATTTATTCTCCGGATGGAAAAAGCGCACTTGATAAGGACATGCCAGTAGACAATAACCACAGCCGACACATTTCTCTTTATGCACATCAACGATGCCAGTTTTTTCATCTTTGTAGGCCGCACCTGTAGGACAAACCATGACACAGGGTGCATTATCACAATGTTGACAAGAGTTACGAGTAAAACGGTAATCAACATTCGGATATTCGCCTTGAGGCTCACTCTTAATAATTTCTAATCGTGACACGCCTTCAGGCACTTTGTTCACTTCACGGCATGCTTCGGTACAAGCAGTACAACCAATACAAGCGGTTTCGTCATGAATCATTCCATAACGCTTAGTGCCATCTTCTTGAACGTTGGCCAACGTTTTACGACTTGTTACCGCCGCGGTTCCCGCGACACCCGTGGTAAAAATAACGGCACCAGCACCTGCTAAAAAGTTTCTTCTTGAGCAGCTCATAGATTACTCCCCTTCTTTCTTCTGGTTGAAGTCTGAATGGCAATCCACACACAGCTTGATGGTTTGCTTTTTATCTAAACCCAACACTTTCGCTTCAGTGGCATGAACATCATGACAGTTTGAACAGGTTAAGTTTTGCGCGTGAACATCGTGAGTCCAGCTAGCTTCACGAAGATCATCCGGTTTATGACAATCTATACATTGGCTATTCGCATCTAAAATTAAGCTTGGGTCTAGGAAAACCTTCTCAGTTCCCGGTTGTGATTGAGCCGAACGATATTTCACCACTTCAGGTGCACCTTCACGGTGATCGGGGCTAATAGAGGTATGACAATCAGTACAATTCACTTCACGGCCAAGTAAAGCGTGTGCGCTTTCACCATGAGAGCCCAATACGGTTTCTTTGGAATCTTTATGGCATTGAACACACTTGTAATCTTTGTCGCGGATTAATTCGACTTCATGTCTTGTTGATTCTCCTACTGGCGTAACAGCAGGCTCAGCAACAGCATGAATGGAATAACCATAGAGGCAGAATGCTAGAAGGGATTTAAGCATTATGACTATGGCCAATTTAATATTGCCCATTTTATCCTTTCCTTATACCGGCATTATTTAACTCTCAACTAAATAATATTCCGGTTAAACAAAAGTACCCTTAAACGATATTATTACCGCTTAAATGATATCAATTCTTATTTTGGATAAGCCACAACGCTTTCTATAGTTAGAATATACCTCTAATTGGGTAATACGAAATTTGGATGGGTTATTCTGTGAACGCAATAACCCTATTTATATCATGGTCAATTCAGGTAATTGATTGTTATATATGATAATAATTCTCAATTAAATTTTAATGACACTACCCACCAATACCCCTTTAGGGGTATATAAACTTCAACGTGATTGAAGTCACTACCATTAATTGATCTAAGACAAGCTATATCCAACACGTAACAAAATGTGTTTGTTTATGAATTAATATAAACAGGAATTCTCCAGTTCTTAATTTGAATAGCAAACTCACAACGCTTGGTATAAGAATCAGTATATTGGAGATATCACTGTGAAAAAGCATTGGATACGTAATTCGGTCACAGCACTATTAATGGTTAGCGCATCACTAGCAAGCGCGACCAGTTTTGCTGCGTCTGAACAAAAAGAAATTGGCGATCCTCGTAACGACCAGTTCGAGCAAAACCACCCAGATCAATATCATTCATGGAGACAGACTTCAGAAAGCGAAACCATTGAAGATGCACTAAAAGAAGATCCCAACATGGTCATCATGTGGGCTGGCTACGGCTTCGCAAAAGATTACAACAAAGCACGTGGTCACTTTTATGCGATTGACGATGTACGACAAACGCTTCGTACTGGCGGCCCAACTGACGAAAGCTCAGGCCCAATGCCAATGGCGTGTTGGAGCTGTAAAAGCCCAGACGTCGCACGTGTTATTGAAGAACGTGGCGAAGATGGTTACTTCGAAGGTAAATGGGCACGTCTTGGCAACGAGATAGTTAACCCTATTGGCTGTTCAGACTGTCACGATACCCAAAGCGAAGGCTTTAAAAACGGTGAACCGGCACTGAAAGTTACTCGCCCTTACGTTGAGCGTGCATTTGACGCGATTGGTAAGAAGTTTGAAGACCAAGGTCGTTTAGATCAGCAAGCTTCCGTTTGTGCTCAGTGCCACGTGGAATACTACTTCACAGGTCCGACGAAAGGCGTGAAATTCCCTTGGGATAAAGGGACTCGCGTAGAGCAAATGGAAGAATACTACGATGAGATCGGCTTTAAGGATTGGACACACAAAGTATCAAAAGCACCAATGCTAAAAGCTCAGCACCCAGGCTATGAAACTTGGCGTGAAGGTATTCACGGCAAAAACAAAGTCGCTTGTGTTGATTGCCATATGCCTAAAGTAACCAAAGAAGATGGTACCGTTTATACCGACCATAAAGTGGGTAACCCATTCGACCGTTTCGAAGATACTTGTGCTAACTGTCATACTCAATCTAAAGAAACCATGCGTAACATCGTTTCAAGCCGTAAAGCGCAAGTACTGAATATGAAGCTTACTGCTGAAAAACAAATCGTAGCTGCTCACTTTGAAGCTGGCGCGGCATGGGAAGCGGGTGCAACAGAGCAAGAAATGGAGCCTATCCTACTGGATATCCGTCATGCTCAATGGCGCTGGGACTACGCTATTGCGTCTCACGGCATTCATATGCATGCACCTGAAATCGCTCTAGAAGTGTTAGGTACTGCCGTTGACCGCGCAGCGGATGCTCGAACTAAGATTGTTCGTCTACTGGCGAAGAAAGGCATCACCGATCCAATCGAGATTCCAGATATCTCGACAAAAGAAGCGGCTCAAAAAGCGCTTGGAATGGACATGGATAAGATGAACGCTGAGAAACAACACTTCTTAGACACGGTTGTTCCTAAATGGGAAGAGCAAGCTGAAAAGCGTGAAGCCAACTACGAATACTAGTTTCTTCAATTAGACCATTAAGTAAAAACCAGTCACACTATTGTTGTGTGGCTGGTTTTTTTAGGTTTTGGGGGAATAAACATCAATATCGACACCCCCAATCCACTCGCCAATTTAAGGAATCAAGAATGAGAACCCTACTTTCGCTTTCGGCATTATGTATTGCACTACTCAGTTCAGGCGTTCACGCCTCTGAGCGTGCAGAAACAGGGTGGGAATTAATAGAGAAAGGCGCATTAGTCGTTGATGTCAGAACACCTGAAGAGTTCGAACAAGGGCATCTAGATAACGCCATCAACTACCCTCTTTCTGAAGTGGCTACTCACTTCGCCCAGATAGAGAAAGACCGACTGATCGTTTTATATTGCCGCAGTGGCAATCGTTCAGGACAAGCTTATCAGTTCTTGCGTGCTCAAGGGTTTACTCAAATCCATAACGCAGGTGGGTTAACAGAGATGCTAGATAGCCAGTAGTCTTAGAAATGAGCTCTTAATTAAGATCGCCTCTTTAGCAATTCTCCCAAGCTTAACGGATCATCTGTTTGGCTTGGTTGATCGAATGAATAATAGAGACACGATCAATGCCCTTTTGATTCGAATCGAGTATTTGTGTCCAAGCATCGATCGCTTGTTGATAGCGCATGCTAATGAAGTGATCGGTCGCAATCAGCATCAAAGCAGTTCGATCATTGGGATCAAGCAGCATAGATTGTTCCAGCAGCTCACTGACTTGATTGTTTATGGTTTGAGAGCTCAAGTAATACAGCGCCGTCGCTTTCGCTGCGTATAAGCCTGAAGGCGCTTGCTTGTCTAAACGAATAGCATAGTCATAGCACGTGAACGCTGCATCAAACTCCCCTTTCTGCATATACACACCACCAAGCTTAAACCACAAATCAGATTGATTCGGGTCTTGCTCAAGGCTCTGTTGAAGCTCATCCTCAAAATCTGTCGTCGTGTAGATGTTGCTATCATCCAAAGGAAGTTGAGGTAACTCTTGTTTCAGTTGAGACCAGACGAGCACACTTAAAGCCACTGCGGTAAGAGAAATCACTACATTGCCTTTTAGATAATTGCCATTCTTGCTCGCAGCAATAACGACCACAATCAAAAACAGACTCATTAGTAGTAACGCAACCAACAACCAGATATCCATTCCACATTCCTTTTATTTAGCTCTATCTCCTACTCTATCGTTTTCGCCCTGCCTCGTTATTGATCAAAGTTTAGCGTTCGAGATTTAGTGCTCAAACTTTCGCATAAAAGCGACGGGTTACGGTTAGGGCTAAGACCTAAGACCTAAGACCTAAGACCTAAGACCTAAGACCTAAGACCTAAGACCTAAACGAAGTGAGAAGAAAAGTGAAATGACAGGCAATAAAAAACCGAGCACTTAGGCTCGGTTTTTTCATTGGTACTCTTAATTACTTAGTGTAATCGAGATTACTCAGTGTCTTGCTCGCTATCACTTTCAGAGTCGGAAGCATCTGATGCTTGCTCTTCACTTGATTCAGAAACAACTGTTCCTCCTGCGTTAATAGTTTCAGCGTTTACTGCGTCAGCATTTGCTTCTTCAGTTTCTTCGCCTTCAACAATCTCCGCTTCTTCTACTTCGTCGATACGTTGTAGACCTACAACATTCTCGTCTTCAGCAGTACGAATCAGTGTCACACCTTGAGTGTTACGACCAACTTGGCTAACTTCCGCTACGCGAGTACGTACTAATGTACCTGCGTCGGTGATCATCATCATTTCATCGCCTTCTTCAACCTGAACAGCACCAACTACTGGGCCATTACGATCAGAGACTTTGATAGATACTACACCTTGCGTTGCACGGCCTTTCGTTGGGTATTCAGCCAGCTCAGTACGCTTACCGTAACCGTTTTGAGTCACAGTTAGGATATCGCCTTCGTTTGAAGGAACAATCAGTGAAACCACTTGATCGTCTTCTGGAAGCTTCATACCACGAACACCAGAGGCAGTACGACCCATTGGACGTACTTTGTCCTCGTTAAAGCGAACAACTTTGCCCGACTTCGAGAACAGCATGATGTCGCTATTACCATCAGTAATATCAACGCCAATCAGTGAATCATCGTCACGTAGGTTAACTGCGATTAAGCCGTTAGCACGTACGTTTGCGAATTGATCCAGTGATGTCTTCTTAACTGTACCGTCGCCTGTTGCCATGAAGATGAATTTCTCGTTTGAGAATTCAGAAACAGGCAGGATAGCCGTAATACGCTCACCTTCTTCTAGAGGAAGAATGTTAACGATAGGCTTACCACGAGCGGTGCGGCTTGCTTGAGGCAGTTGGTAAACTTTCAAGCGGTATGTCTTACCACGAGTAGAGAAACATAAGATGTTATCGTGAGTATTAGCAACAAGCAGACGCTCAATGTAATCCTCATCTTTCATCTTAGTCGCACTCTTACCTTTACCACCACGACGCTGAGCTTCGTAGTCGCTTAGGATTTGGTACTTAACGTAACCTGCGTTAGAAAGTGTTACTACCACGTCTTCTTGAGCAATTAGCTCTTCCATGTCGATGTCATGAACCGCTGCTGTGATTTCTGTACGACGTTCGTCGCCATAGATATCACGTACCGCTTCAAGTTCTTCACGGATCACTTCCATCAAACGCTCAGTGCTTGCAAGAATATGCATTAGCTCAGCGATCTCTTCTAGAAGTGCTTTGTATTCGTCTAGAATCTTCTCGTGCTCAAGGCCAGTTAGGCGGTGAAGACGAAGTTCTAGAATAGCTTGCGCTTGAGTTTCCGTTAGGAAGTATTGACCATCACGGATACCGTATTGGTCTTCAAGCCAATCTGGACGGGCTGCATCAGTACCAGCACGTTCAAGCATTGATGCAACGTTACCAAGATCCCAACCACGAGACACTAGACCAACTTTAGCTTCTGCTGGTGTTGGTGCGTTCTTGATCAGTTCAATGATTTCATCAATGTTTGCAAGCGCTAAAGATAGAGCTTCCAAGATATGTGCACGGTCGCGCGCTTTCTTCAGTTCGAAGATAGTACGACGTGTTACAACTTCACGACGGTGATCAACAAAACACTTCAACATATCTTTAATGTTGAAAAGTTGTGGTTGGCCGTTGTTCAGAGCAACCATGTTGATGCCGAAAGTTGTTTGCAGTTGAGTTTGTGAGTAAAGGTTGTTTAGTACAACTTCACCTACAGCATCACGCTTACATTCAATAACAATACGCATACCATCTTTATCAGATTCGTCACGCAGTGCACTGATGCCTTCAACTTTCTTGTCTTTTACAAGTTCTGCAATCTTCTCGATCAGACGAGCTTTGTTCACTTGATACGGAATTTCAGTAACGATAATAGTTTCTTTACCGTTCTTTTCCATTTCAATGTTCGCTCGCGAGCGCATGTAAACTTTGCCACGACCAGTCTTATATGCATCAACAATGCCCTTACGGCCACTGATTAATGCTGCTGTCGGGAAGTCTGGACCAGGGATGTAGTCCATTAGCTCATCAATAGTGATGTCTTCATTATTGATAAATGCTAAACAGCCATCAACAACTTCGCCAAGGTTATGCGGCGGGATGTTGGTAGCCATACCTACTGCGATACCAGAAGCACCGTTAACCAATAGGTTTGGTATTTTTGTTGGTAAAACTGCTGGTATTTGCTCGGTTCCATCATAGTTAGGAACGAAGTCAACCGTATCTTTATCAAGATCCGTTAATAGCTCACCAGCTATTTTTGACATACGAACTTCGGTATAACGCATTGCCGCAGCTGAATCGCCGTCAACCGAACCAAAGTTACCTTGGCCATCGACTAACATATAGCGTAGTGAAAACGGCTGAGCCATACGAACAATTGACTCGTATACCGCACTATCACCGTGTGGGTGATATTTACCGATTACATCGCCTACTACACGAGCAGACTTTTTATATGCTTTGTTCCAATCATTACCTAATACATTCATCGCGAACAAAACGCGGCGGTGTACTGGTTTTAGGCCATCACGCACATCTGGAAGGGCACGACCAACGATGACGGACATCGCGTAGTCTAGGTATGAACCTCTAAGCTCATCTTCAATATTTACGGGCGTGATCTCTTTCGCTAGATCGCTCATAGAGCCATTTTCCCTCTATAGTCAGATCGTATTTTTGAATACGTATAAGACCGAAAAATATAACACAAATTTACCTACGGAGGCATCACTTTCCCTCTCCTTTTACCATCTTGTGACCCTTGTAGCCAATCTATTGATGAGAAATTGCACCTCAGCGTCATATCTTGCTGAAACATGGTCACTTTACACCCAATAAACTAGCAAAATTGTAGATCTTCTGGTCAGCAGGAAAAGGCAAGTTATAATGCCTGCAATTTCATGGATGCATTATTTAACTTGGAAATGCCGATTATGACTAAATCACAGAACGTAGACCCAGCAGAAATCAAAAAATTCGAAGACATGGCGTCGCGCTGGTGGGATCTAGAAGGCGAATTTAAGCCACTACATCAAATTAATCCGTTGCGCTTAAATTACGTGCTAGAAAAAGCCGAAGGCCTATTTGGCAAGAAAGTACTCGATGTTGGCTGCGGTGGCGGTATTTTGGCTGAGAGCATGGCCGTTGAGGGAGCGGTCGTCACCGGACTAGATATGGGTAAAGAGCCCTTAGAAGTCGCTCGTCTGCACGCATTGGAAACCGGCACCAAGCTAGATTACATTCAGAGCACCATTGAAGACCATGCGGAGCAAAACCCACAAACGTATGATGTAGTGACGTGCATGGAAATGCTAGAGCACGTTCCTGACCCACAATCGGTTATCTCGGCTTGCTCAAAGTTGGTTAAACCAGGTGGCCATGTGTTCTTCTCAACATTGAACCGTAACTTTAAGTCTTACCTGTTTGCGATTGTTGGTGCAGAGAAGCTACTGAAAATAGTCCCAGAAGGCACGCACGAGCACGAGAAGTTCATTCGCCCTGCTGAACTCATTAAGATGATAGACAACACGCCACTCCAAGAACTTGGCATTACAGGGCTGCATTACAACCCACTAACAGACACGTATCGTTTAGGGTCGAATGTCGATGTGAATTACATCGTTCACACTCAAAACTTGGGCTAAAAAATATCGGTAGCCCTACCGTAAAATATTTTGTAAAAAAGACGAATGAAAAGAGTTGCAATTACCATAAGTTTGCGACTTTTTTCAGTCTAAATTTCGTGCGCTAGCTTCCATTTTGACCACCTCGATTTAAATTTAATCGTCCAAAATCCATTGCCTATTTTACCCAAAGATCAAGAGATTTTTTTTTATGGGCGTGCAAAAATAAAGCATCCTTAAAAGTCGACTTTTGTACAATCAAGTCACGTCTAACTTCATCAGTTAGTGGTCACTTACAGTTTTTTTTCAATCCACCACTTATCCACAAGCAACCCCATTTCTTTACCTTGAAAATATCAGTTGTAGCACTATCTTGTAACCCAACAAACAAATGACCCTATATGTTGTGTTTGAACTACAATATATGGGTAGACCAAGATCACAAAGCCGAAACGTAATTTACAAAAATTACACAGAAATACACAAAAACACGGCCTTGTTCAGTTTTGTTAGGGAAATTAAGCAGAATGAACCAACAACTTACTGTTACCAAGCGTAACGGGCGCAAAGAAACGATCGATTTAGAGAAAATCCATCGAGTGATCACATGGGCAGCTGAAGGCTTGCACAATGTTTCTGTATCACAAGTAGAATTGAAAGCTCACATTCAGTTTTACGATGGCATTACCACAACTGACATTCATGAGACAATCATCAAGTCAGCAGCGGATTTAATCTCTGAAGAGACTCCTGATTACCAATATCTAGCAGCACGTCTGTCTGTGTTCCACCTACGTAAAAAAGCGTACGGTGAATACGAGCCACCTGCTCTTTATGACCATGTTGCAAAACTGGTTGATATGGGTAAATACGATAGCCACCTAATAGAAGACTACACGAAAGCTGAATTCGAAGAGCTTGACGCGTACATCGACCACAAGCGTGACTTAAACTTTTCTTACGCGGCGGTTAAGCAGCTTGAAGGTAAATACTTCGTGCAGAACCGTGTAACAAAAGAAATCTACGAGAGTGCTCAGTTCCTTTACATCCTAGTTGCTGCGTGTTTATTCGGTAAATACCCGAAATCAACGCGTCTGGATTACATCAAACGTTTTTACGACGCCTCGTCTACGTTTAAGATTTCTCTGCCTACACCAATTATGTCTGGTGTACGTACGCCTACTCGTCAATTCAGTTCATGTGTACTGATTGAGTGTGGTGACAGCCTTGATTCTATCAACGCAACAGCAAGCTCTATTGTTCGTTACGTATCTCAACGTGCTGGTATTGGTATCAACGCAGGTCGTATCCGTGCGCTTGGTTCTGAAATCCGTAATGGTGAAGCGTTCCACACTGGCTGTATCCCTTTCTACAAATACTTCCAAACAGCAGTAAAATGTTGTTCTCAAGGCGGTGTTCGTGGCGGCGCAGCAACAGTGTTCTACCCACTATGGCACGGTGAAGTTCAGTCTCTATTAGTACTGAAAAACAACCGCGGCGTTGAAGAGAACCGTGTTCGTCACATGGACTACGGCGTACAGCTGAACAAGCTTATGTACTCTCGTCTTGTTCAAGGTGGCAACATCAGCCTGTTCTCACCTTCTGACGTACCTGGCCTTTACGACGCGTTCTTCGAAAACCAAGAGCGTTTTGAGGCGCTTTACGTTAAGTACGAAAACGATCCTTCAGTGAAGCGTGAAACGGTTAAGGCCGTTGAGCTATTCTCTCTGCTAATGCAAGAGCGTGCTTCTACTGGTCGTA
Organism: Vibrio bathopelagicus; assembly: GCF_014879975.1. NCBI lineage: Bacteria > Pseudomonadati > Pseudomonadota > Gammaproteobacteria > Vibrionales > Vibrionaceae > Vibrio > Vibrio bathopelagicus. The sequence goes on from NZ_CP062500.1 coordinate 2,275,956, forward strand.
TCTACATTCAGAACGTTGACCACTGTAATACACACAGCCCGTTTGATTCTGAAGTAGCACCTGTTCGTCAATCGAACCTATGTCTAGAAATCGCGCTACCAACTAAGCCGCTTTCTAACGTAGAAGATGACGAAGGTGAGATTGCACTATGTACGCTTTCAGCGTTTAACCTAGGCGCAATCAACGAGCTAGACGATCTGGCTGAGCTTTCTGAATTGGTTGTTCGTGCTCTAGATGCACTGCTTGATTACCAAGACTACCCGCTTCCAGCAGCACGCAAGTCGACAATGAACCGTCGTACTCTAGGTGTGGGTGTAATCAACTACGCATACTACTTAGCGAAGAATGGTGTTAAGTACTCTGATGGCAGCGCAAATGGCCTGACTCACCGTACTTTTGAAGCAATTCAATACCACTTGTTAAAAGCGTCTGTTGACCTAGCGAAAGAGCAAGGCCGTTGCCCATCTTTCCACGAAACCAACTACGCGAAAGGCCTACTGCCAATCGATACTTACAAAAAAGATATCGACTTAGTATGTGAAGAACCACTGCATTATGATTGGGACACGCTACGTGAAGAGATCATGGAGCACGGCCTACGTAACTCTACGCTAACAGCGCTTATGCCTTCTGAGACTTCGTCTCAAATCTCGAACGCGACTAACGGTATCGAGCCACCACGTGGGTACGTATCAGTTAAGGCATCGAAAGACGGCATCCTGAAGCAAGTGGTTCCTGATTTCCTAAATCTTAAAGAGAACTACGAGCTACTTTGGAACATTGGTAATAACGATGGTTACCTTCACTTAGTGGGTATCATGCAAAAATTCGTTGACCAAGCTATCTCTGCAAACACTAACTATGATCCAAGTGTTTACGACAGCGGTAAAGTACCAATGAAGCAGCTGCTTAAAGACTTGCTAACAGCGTACAAGTACGGTGTTAAGACGCTTTATTACCATAACACGCGTGATGGTGCTAAAGACGACCAAGGCGATGCAGTTCAAGTGCCGGAAGAAGATTGTGAAGGTGGCGGTTGTAAGATCTAAACCGCAATAAACATTAAGACCCCAGAGAAGTTATCTTCTCTGGGTTTAAAGCATTAACAGGGTTCGTTTTATTGCGGGTCCTTAAAGGATTTGAGGCATTTATGGCTTACAGTACTTTTTCTCAACAAAAAAATGACCAACTAAAAGAACCAATGTTCTTAGGTCAGTCGGTAAACGTTGCACGTTACGACCAACAGAAATTCGAAATCTTCGAAAAGTTGATAGAAAAGCAGCTTTCTTTCTTCTGGCGCCCAGAAGAAGTAGACGTGTCTAGCGACCGTATCGACTACAACAAGCTTCCTGAGCATGAAAAGCACATCTTCATCTCTAACCTGAAGTATCAAACACTTCTAGATTCTATCCAAGGCCGCAGCCCTAACGTTGCCCTACTTCCTTTGGTATCACTGCCAGAAGTTGAAACTTGGATTGAGACTTGGTCATTCTCTGAAACGATTCACTCTCGTTCATACACGCACATCATCCGTAACATCGTAAATGATCCAGGCGTAGTATTTGACGACATCGTTGAAAACGAAGAGATCCTGAAGCGTGCAAAAGACATCGCGTTTTACTACGACGATTTGATCAAGCTGACGGCTGACTACCACCGCTACGGTGAAGGCAACCACAACATCAACGGCGAAGACGTTAAGATTTCACTTCATGACCTGAAGAAGAAGCTTTACGTATGTCTAATGTCTGTAAACGCACTGGAAGCGATTCGTTTCTACGTGAGTTTTGCATGTTCATTCGCATTCGCTGAACGTGAGCTAATGGAAGGTAACGCGAAGATCATCAAGCTAATCGCTCGTGATGAAGCACTTCACCTTACTGGTACACAGCACATGATCAACTTGCTGCGTAACGGCCAAGATGACTTCGAGTTCATGCAGATCGCTGAAGAGTGTAAGCAAGAGTGTTTCGACCTATTCAAAGAAGCGGCAGAGCAAGAAAAAGAGTGGGCAGAATACCTATTCAAAGATGGCTCTATGATTGGTCTGAACAAAGACATTCTTTGCCAATACGTTGAATACATTACCAACATCCGTATGCAAGCTGTTGGTTTAGGTACTGCTTACCCAGACGCAACATCGAACCCAATTCCATGGATCAACGCATGGTTATCTTCAGATAACGTACAAGTTGCTCCACAAGAAGCAGAAATCAGTTCTTACCTAGTTGGTCAAATCGACAACGAAGTAAAAGCTGATGACTTTGAAGGATTTGAGCTGTAATGCCAACAATCAAAATCAACAAACTGACTTCGATTGAATCTAACCCGTCGAATACTCTATTGGAAACAATGGAACAAGCGGGCTTAGAACCAGAATACAACTGCCGAGATGGGCACTGTGGCGCTTGTCGTTGCACGTTGGATTCCGGTGAAGTTGAGTACGTTGGTTTTGCTATGGCTTACACACAAGGCGATGAAATTTTGCCATGCATCTGCAAAGCAAAAACCGATTTGTCGCTAAGTAACGTGATTCACAGAAATAAGAAGAAGCGCGCCTAACCCATTCGGCTTAAGCTCGCTTGCTTAGTTTTATTTTGTTTGGTTTCGCTTTAGATTGAGTTACGTAAGTTCAAATGCTTTATTTTTGAAATGCTTTAGGTTTAAAGCAGCGCTTCTTCAAAGATAACAAATATAAAAAAGGGTCCGCCTCCTCTAGGAATGCGGACCCTTTTTCTATTCATGTCTTTAGGCCTCTGAGACCAACTCACCTATAGCTCAACCAAAGTGTTCCTGTTGGTTCCCACTAAGCCAAACCAGACGCTTACTGTTGAGTCAGATTCAGTGTCACTGATCCAATATAACAAGCGCTTCGGCACTCTCCACAACCATTACACTTATCTTGAGCTACCGTAGGCAACTCCCCAACCTCGATGTGTATCGCACCGACCGAACAAGCGGTCTGACACGCATTGCAATCCATTTGCATGTAATTGTTACAGCTATCAGCAAAGCTAGGCTTGAGGTCGATATAAGGCGTGACCGTTTGATGAAGCGCACCAGTCGGGCATACTTCAATGCACTTATCACATAGCGAACAACTGTTGTAATCCAAATTTAGCAGCGCACTGCCCTCTAGCATCTCAATGACGCTATTTGGACACGCTTGCTCACACAAACCACAACCGTCGCAAAGACGCTCAAACAGCACCTCATCGACTGCTCTTGGTGGCCTTGCATGCAAGCGCTGTGATTTTTCTTCATAACTCGCGGCGGCTTTAACCGGTTTAGAAAGCCGAGTTAAGAAACCACGTCTATTTGAATTTATTTGTTCAAGCATTAGTCAATATATAACTTTTTAGTAGCAACGTTTAAATTATATTCAGATGTTAATTGCTTAAGCCAATCTATTACATCACTTGATAGCTTCTTATAAAAAGACAACTCTGATGCTGAATTAAATTTTTCCAAATAAACAGAAGACCAGGTTAATAAGTGAATCTCTAATAATTCACGAGCTGAATCAATATTATTATTTTCTAACAAATATGCATGTGCGAGTAGCATTAAACCAAACTGGTCTTCAGGCTCTCTTAAGCCCGTATCTAATTCTATATGATTCAATTCTAAAAACTGTCGATATTCCACAGTCGATGCGCCAAACACAATACGGTCTTTATCGAGATAAACAGAGCCCCAAGGCGGAGCTGGCATGTCTCCAACCCCTTCAAACAGTCGACTAAACTCTGCAGTTAGCGCATCTTCCTGCTCGTTTTGAAGTGCCCGTAAGCAATCTTCTGATAATACTTGGCTCTCTACTAAAGCTTGAACAATATCTATTAACTGTTTTTTATTGGTTGCTTGATAAAATAATGAACCGAGCAATTTATGCGTATCAATAATCATTCTTATTTATACCGTAATTGGTTTAACGACAATTATATAAATAAGGCGATTGAATTCTTTGATCTATTTTATATATTCGATTCATAACATTTAAATTTCGCTCTTATTTGATGCCAATCAATCAATAACTAGAAATAAAAACATAGACACCAAACTACCTATAAAGTGCTAGTCATCAATAACAATAGGCATCTTAGAATGACGAATAAGAAAGAATCTGGGGTAATGAATCTTACTCGAAGAGGCTTCATGAAGGCTTCTTCTGCGGTAGGTAGCGCAGCCGCACTCGCGGGCGGTATCGCTTTACCTTTCAAATCCAAACCAGTAGCGGCTGCGGTTGCTGAAAGTGTGGATGAGAAAATCGTATGGAGTGCATGTACTGTAAACTGTGGCTCTCGCTGCCCATTACGTATGCATGTGCAAAACGGTGAAATCAAATACGTAGAAACTGACAATACTGGTACTGACGAATACGGTCATCACCAAGTTCGTGCTTGTCTACGTGGTCGCTCTATGCGCCGCCGTGTTTACAACCCAGATCGCCTGAAATACCCAATGAAACGTGTTGGTAAACGTGGTGAAGGTAAATTCAAACGTATTAGCTGGGAAGAAGCTTACGATGAAGTTGCTGGCACCATGCAGCGCCTTATCAAAGATTACGGTAACGACACTATCTACCTAAACTACGGTACAGGTACACTTGGCGGTACGGTGACTAAATCTTGGCCACCAGCGCAAACGCTGATTGCTCGTCTAATGAACCTTAGTGGTGGTTATCTAAACCATTACGGTGACTACTCAACAGCGCAAATCGCGAAAGGCTTGAGCTACACCTACGGTGGTTGGGCAAACAACAACTCTTTCTCTGATCTAGAGAACACCAAGCTTAACATCCAGTTTGGTAACAACCCTGCTGAGACACGTATGTCTGGCGGCGGTCTGATCCACCACTACGTTGAAAGCAAAAATAAATCAAACGCAAGAACGATCATCATCGATCCACGTTACACCGATACTGCCGGTGGCCGTGAAGATCAATGGATCCCAATTCGCCCTTCTACGGATGCTGCATTGGTTGCAGGCCTTGCGCATGTGATGATCACTGAAGACTTGGTCGATCAACCATTCCTAGACAAATACTGTGTCGGTTACGACGAGAAGACCCTTCCTGCATCAGCACCTAAAAACAGCGACTACAAATCTTACATCCTAGGTTTAGGTGAAGATGGCGTAGAGAAGACGCCGGAGTGGGCTTCTAAGATCACAGGTATTCCAGTTGATACCATCGTTAAACTTGGTCGAGAAATGGGTACAGCGAAGCCATGTGCTATCCACCAAGGTTGGGGGTTACAACGCACTGCGAACGGTGAGCTAGCTTGTCGTGCGATTGCGATGCTGTCGCTACTAACCGGTTCTGTTGGTGTATCAGGTGGTTCTACAGGTGCACGTGAAAGTGACATCAATATTCCATTTGTTCGCTTCCCTACTGTGCCAAACCCAGTTGAAACGTCTATTTCAATGTTCATGTGGACAGACGCGATTTACCGTCACCATGAAATGACTGACATCACTGATGGTGTTCGTGGTGCTGAACGCCTTAAAAACCCAATCAAGATGATCTGGAACTACGCAGGTAATTGCATCATCAACCAACACTCAGACATCAACAAGACTCACGCGATTCTTCAAGATGAAAGTGCGTGTGAAATGATTGTTGTGGTTGATAACCATATGACCTCTTCAGCGAAATACGCCGATATCATCCTGCCAGATTTAACAACATCAGAGCAAGACGACTGGTGTATGGATGGTAAAGCATCGAACATGCCTTACTTCATCTACGCGCAGAAAGCGATTGAGCCTCAGTTCGAAGCGAAATCTATCTACGAGATGTGTTCTCAACTGGCGAAGCGCATGGGCGTGGAAAAAGAGTTCACAGAAGGCCGTACTCAAGAACAGTGGATTGAACATCTTTACGCTGAAACTCGAAAGAACGATCCAACACTACCGACCTTCGAAGAGATGAAAGAACTGGGTATCTACAAACGTAGCTACGATCACCACTACATCGCTTATGAAGATTTCCGTAAAGATCCAGAAGCAAACCCACTAACCACACCAAGTGGCAAGATCGAGATCTACTCAGAGCAACTGGCTGATATCGCGAAAACTTGGAAGCTAAAAGAAGACGAAGTGATTCACCCACTTCCGATTTATGCGGATTCTTTCGAAGGCCACAACGACCCATTAGTAGAGAAGTACCCACTTCAGCTAACCGGCTTCCACTACAAAGCGCGTACTCACTCCACTTACGGCAACGTTGCAGAAATCAAAGCAGCCGCACCGCAAGAGTTGTGGATCAACCCAATCGATGCCAAAGAACGTGGTATCGAAAACGGCGACATGGTGAGTATTTTCAACGACCGTGGCGAAGTTCATATTCCAGCGAAAGTGACACCAAGGATTCTTCCTCGAGTTGTCGCACTAGGCGAAGGTGCATGGTACGCACCAGATGGTCAGAAGATCGACCATGCAGGCTCTATCAACGTGTTGACCACTCAACGCCCGAGCCCACTTGCTAAGGGTAACCCTCAGCATACAAACCTAGTTCAAATCAAAGCGCTAAAGAAAGCATAAGGTAGGTTGGAATGAAACAATACGGCTTTTACATTGATTCAAGTAAATGCACGGGTTGTAAAACCTGTCAGCTTGCTTGTAAAGATTATAACGATCTCGACATCAAAACGAACTACCGTCGCGTGTACGAATACGCAGGTGGTGGCTTCACTCAAGATGGCGATACCTGGGTTCAGAAAGATGTCTTTTCTTACTACCTTTCTATCGCTTGTAACCACTGTACTAACCCAGCGTGTGTGAAAGTGTGCCCTTCGGGCGCAATGCACAAACGCGATGAAGACGGTTTGGTTGTGGTTGATGAGAGCGTTTGTATTGGTTGTCAGCACTGTAGCAATGCGTGTCCTTACGGCGCACCACAATACAATGCGAAGAAAGGTCACATGACCAAATGCGATGGTTGCTACCAACGTGTTTCTGAAGGCAAACAACCTATCTGTGTTGAGTCTTGCCCACTTCGTGCATTGGAGTTTGGTGAAATCAATACACTTCGCGAGAAGTACGGTTCTGGTGCAGATGTGGCGCCACTGCCATCTTCAGCCGAAACACTGCCAAACATCGTGATAAAGCTGAACAAAAACGCGAAGCCGACTGGCGATACCAGTGGTCACCTAGCAAACCCGAAGGAGGTGTAAGATGATTTTTCATGAGTGGTCTTTGATCTTCTTTACGGTACTGGCTCAAACAGCCGTGGGTGGTTACTTACTGATTGGCGCACGTGCACTGGTACTTGGCCATGACGAAGAGAAGCTAAACAGCTACAAGGTTCCAATGTTCATTCTGTGGGCACTTATGGGGCTTGGTTTCATGTTCTCGACAACGCACCTAGGTTCTCCACTGCGCGCGTTTAATGCCTTTAACCAACTAGGTTCTGCATGGCTATCTAACGAGGTATTCTTCGGTGCAGCATTCTTCGCAGTAGGCGGCCTACAATGGCTACTTTCTGTAGTTAAGAAAGGTGGCGTTGCTATTCAGAAAGCACTGATGGTTGGCGCTATGGTGCTGGGTGTTATCTTCATGTACGCGATGATCAACGTATACATGATCAACACAGTACCGACATGGGACAACATCTACACACCGCTAAGCTTCATCATGACGATGGTTGTGGGTGGTTTGCTGCTGTCTCAATTCGTGATTGTATTCGCTAACGACAGCCGCTTTACCGTTGACCGCAACATCACGATGCTGGCTGTTATTGCAGTTGCGATCAGCTTGCTTGTAACAGTAGGCAAACTGAACCTAATCGGTGACATCCAAACTTCAGCAGCAAAAGCATCTGAGTTGGTTGACGGTTTAGGTAGCTATGTGATTCTTCAAGTGGCATTGCTGATGGCAAGCTTGTTGGTTTGGATTCTACCTATGCTGAACAAAGCAAAGGTGAACCCAGTAAACCTAGGCTTAGCATTGGTACTGTTCTTAGCTTCAGAACTCATTGGCCGTGGTTTGTTCTACAGCCTACATATGACAAGCGGTTTGTAATCGTTTAGTCGTTTATAGTCGGTAGCAGTTGCTAATCGTTAGCTACTGGTAACCATTGGCTACTGAGCTATTCGCCACTTGTTGGCTTATCTAGAAGGCTAGATAAACAAAAGGCCTCACAACCCTATGGATGTGAGGCCTTTTTATTTGTTAGGTTCAAGAGCTAACTAAGTAGAAGCTTGATTATCGAGTCTAAAGACTTACTTGATGATCGCCGAAGGGATAAACATATCCTTCACGCGTTTTAATGAAGAGTAATCACCAAACATAGGTTTGTTGTCTAGGTGTCTTCTCAGCATATCTGCCGCAACGGTTTTGATAATGGTGCGCGCATCTTCACGATTATATTGGCGGTAAAACTCAAGCACTTGCCCCCACTCACCCGCTTCGCTCGATAGTGCAATGCTGAATGTATTACCTTCTAACTTGCCCGTCACTAAGGCTAATTCAGTGCCACACTTTTCTCTTGTTGCGCCAGCCAATGCAAACGTAGCCGCTAATGGATCGCTCTTTTCAAGCTCACTCTCTTTTGGTTCAGCCATCACCCAAGAATGCCCAAAGCAATCTTCAACCTGCTCATTCGATTGTAGCCAAGCCGAAAGCGCGCCTTTGGTCGACACTTCAGATACAGACAAGGTTTTCTTTCTCTCTGCCATGATATGGCCAATATGGTCAATCATCGGCTCATCAACACTGACTACATTGCTCTCTAACAGTTTGTACACCATTTGTAGCAGTTTAACGCGCGTTTCTAATCCAGACTTAGGCCCAAACAGTTTTACCTCAATGAACGGCAGATAAGAGCGATAACCCAACTCATAGCCTTCAGGCAGTTTCAATTGGTTCAACACATCAGAGATACCCGACTCAGATAAGCCAAAGGTAAATAGTCGACTGCATTCAGAGGCAACCACTTGAGGATAAGCGCGTGACAAATCAGGTAGGATTTCAAAGGTCACCATACGCTTGAATTCACTCGGTACACCCGGCGTGAAATAGAATGTCGCATCGTTGATCTTCAGTTTGAAGCCACACGCAGTTCCGACGGGGTTATCAACAATCTCGGAGCTTGCTGGCAACAAGGCTTGTTTAAGGTTGCTGTCAGGCATCGGCATGCCACGTCCAAAAAACATCTCTTCCATGCGATCTAGCCACTCAGGGAACATGACTAATTTCTGCTCGGAAGCAGCGGCAGCGGCGGCAGCACTCATGTCATCAGTTGTCGGCCCTAAACCACCATTGACGATAACCACATCATAGTTAAAGCTCAGCATCAGCAGTTCTTCAATGAGAGCATTCATTTGGTCACCCACAGTAGAACGTTTGGCGAGAGCAAAGCCGTGTTGGTAAAACTCTCCAGACATCCAAGCTGCGTTTGTGTCTACAATGTCTCCATGAAGAACTTCTTCACCTGTGCTTAACATTGCGATTTTCGTCATATTTCTATCCCTTGTGGTCATAAAAAGACACTGCATTATTCATAAACTGGTCTATGGTTGAATTTGAGACATTCCAGCTTTTCACAAATATTATTAATGTTAAATCTAAGGTTTTCTTAGGAAAAGCGATAAATTATTAGTTCCCTAAATCAGGCATTTAATAGATAATTGTGACTCTGATCAATTCTTAACTTCTCATGGAGACCCTTGTGGCCAAATCACCGTTACTAGCGAAGGTTACTGCTGCATTTTCAATGCTAATGTCAGTTAACTCGGTTGCAAGCCAATACGACTTCGACCAGCCAATCAACCTTTCTTATTCGGATGAATGTGCTCAAGACTACTGTGTTAATGATAGCTTGTACACCTACAAGCCAAGTGCCAATTACGCGCTGAGCGAATCAAGTGATGAGTATGACTTCTCAATCCAACAACCAAAACATATGTTGGTGAGTCAAGAGAAGGATTGGGATTATCTAATGGGTCAAACCTACACCATTCTGGGTTTAAGTGTCGCTACAGTGGGTCTAATGACTCTGCTACCTGAAAGTATCACTAAGTGGGATGATGACCAACGTGATATCAGCTCATTAGGTAAAAAGTGGAAAGATAACGTGTCTGAGGGCCCAGTATGGGACCGAGATGAACACTTCCTAAACTACGTGATGCACCCATATTTTGGTGGTGTTTACTACACGGCTGCACGACACGCTGGTTACGATGAGTTTGAATCTTTCTTATACTCTTGGACCATGTCGACGTTCTTCTGGGAATACGGTGTAGAAGCGTTTGCTGAAGTGCCTTCTTGGCAAGATCTGTTCATCACACCATTCTTTGGTGCGGTTGTCGGTGAAATGATGCTAGAAGCAGAACAAGACATCGTTGCTTCTGGTGGTGAAGTGATGGGTTCTCAAACCATGGGTGATGTGTCTCTATTCTTCCTAAACCCTGTGGGCCATATCCATTACTGGGTGAGTGATGCTTGGGGTGGTGACGCAGAAGTTAACCTGAATACTAACCCTTGGTGGGATAACCAAGACGCCGCGCGATTCGCTTACGACGCTGGCGCACGATACGATTCTCAGTTTGTTGGTATGAGCTTCAAAGTAACCTTCTAAGTCGGCTTTCTTATTACTGAGCTCTAAGTTACTGCCCACAAATAATAACGACAACTCTTCTAAAAAGCGGCTCTCTAGCCGCTTTTTTTGTGCCCTACTCTTCATTCTCTTTTTTTGCATCGAAGCTTAGTTTCAAAAATTGACGTAGGTCAAACATTGTTCGATGTAAACTTCTACACTGAAATTAAAGAATTTTATCGCGTGATATCAAACATTTAATTAGCAACGATTAATTGAGACTTTGGGGGCTGATATGAACAGTACATTTATCGTAAACTTTATCGGAAAAGCATCACCAGCAACAATCAAGCAACTTGCTGCGGTTACTCACGAAAACGACGGGAAATGGCTCATCAGTAAAGTGAACTTTATTGAAGACCAAGTCGCAGGCGTACTCAAGGTTCAACTTCCAGCCATCAACGAATCAATTGTCAAAGAAGCTTTCAGCGCCAATGCTGACTTGATCGTGCAGTTTGTTGATTCAGACCATACTCACAACGCACAAGACACAATACATCACCTACGACTCGACTCGAACGACCGAGCAGGCATCGTCAACGAAGTAACACATGTATTGGATAGACAAGGGATCAGCATTCTCGATATGGATTGCCACCGAGTCTTCATCGCTGGCGGCGGTGGTGTTAGCTCAAGTTTATTTACTTCTAAGATCGCCGTTAAGCTGCCAATTGAAGTTCTGATTGATGATGTCGTCAACGAGTTAGAAACGCTCAGCGAAGATACTCGAGTGATTATTGAGAGCTAACGGATAGCACTTAACTTCTTTCCTAACTCTTTTCTCTGGTTAACAATTATCCAAAAACATAAAGAGCAGCTCATTGGCTGCTCTTTTTATTGCTCTGAAGCGATGACTCAGTTATTGAACTGACCATTGTGACAATGAGCGTTTGAAGTCTTCATAACCAAACTCATTCAGCTTTTGAACGTCACCATTGCTGCGCTCGCAATAGATCGATGGCATTTTCAGACCATTGAACCAGTTCAGTTTCACCATGGTGTAACCCGCACTGTCCAACAGATGAAGCTTTTGGCCAATCTTCAACGGTTCATCAAAGCTTACTTCGCAAAACTGATCGCCCGCAAGGCATGAACACGAACCAATCACATAGTCATGGCTACCGTTTTCAGAGGCTTCTAATACCGATGCAGGTTCATTGTAGATAAGCGTATCAAGGCGATGAGCTTCGGTTGCCGAATCGACAATTGCCGTTTTCTTCACGTTCTCAACGATATCAACCACAGTCACAACTAAGTCAGTCGTCTTAGTAATGATAGCTTCACCCGGTTCAAGGTACATCTGCACACCGTGCTTTTCAGAGAAGGCTTTTAGCGCAAGGCCCAGTTTCTCGATGTCATAGCCCGGCCATGTGAAGAACACACCACCGCCCATGCTCACCCAGTCCAACTTATCTAAGTGCTCACCAAACTGTTCTGAAATTGAATCAAGCAGGCCGATAAATGCGTCGACATCTTTGTTCTCGCAGTTCATGTGGAACATCACGCCATTGATCTCATCGAAGATCTCAGGCTTGATGTGATCAGCTTGCACACCCAAACGAGAGTACTGACGCGCAGGGTTTGCTAAGTCTTGCCCTGCATAGCTGACGCCTGGGTTTAAACGCAAACCCAGCGAAGCCTTACCTTCAACGATATGTCTGTACGCCGCGAACTGGCTTTGTGAATTGAAGATCATCTTGTCGCAGATATCAGCAACTTCTCTCACGTCATCTTCGCTGTAACCCACACTGTAAGCGTGCGTTTCGCCACCGAAGGTTTCGTGACCAAGCTTCACTTCGTATGGACCAGAGCTGGTCGTGCCATCGAGGTAAGGTTTGATGATGTCAAACACCCCCCATGTAGAGAAACACTTGAGTGCCAATACCAACTTCACACCTGAAATCTCTTTCAGCTGCTTGGCTATCTCTAAATTCGCAATCAACTTCTCTTCGTTGATCATGAAATAAGGCGTTTTTAGTTCATTGTTTTGCATGTTAATACCTTGCGGCCCTCGAGTTCACGAAGACACATGATAATCGAACAAAGCCGACGCTGATGCGTCGGCTCAATATAAGTAAGTACATTGGGAGTCTTTAAGTGTATTAGAGATTCCCTATTACACTCGTTCCTCGTTTTAGGGAATGACGATTTCTGCATTACTGATTAGATGAGGTAAATATCTTTTTCGTCAAATGCCAGAGAAAATAATCACCTTTCGTCATCCTATAACGGAGTAAATATACTCTCCGTCATCCCCAAGAGGGAAGAATGAGCGAGTTGGGGATCTCTCAAAGCCACCTGTCGTTCAATAGAAATCGACAGCAGCTTAGATTCCCTATTACGCTCGTCCCTCACTATAGCTAATGACGATGTTCTTAGTCATCTCATCGAAGAAGTAACCATCACCTTCGTCATTCCCCCAGTAATTCCAAGCGAGATAAGAGCCTAACTATGTATTACTTCAATTTGTGGATCAGAGGCAGACCTTGTGTCGGCTCTAGCTCTTGAACATGCCAATCTAGACCGATTTCTGGCATGGTTGCTAGGAACGGGTCTGGGTTTAGCTGTTCCATGTTGAACACGCCTTTATCAGCCCATTCACCACGGAAGAACTGCAGTGCAGCGGTAATTGCTGGAACACCTGTTGTGTAAGAGATCGCTTGGTGCTCTACGTCTTCGTAAGCCACTTCGTGGTCTGCGTTATTGTAGATGAACACGCTGCGCTCTTTACCATCTTTCTTACCTTGAACCCAAGTACCGATACACGTTAAGCCCGTGTAACCCGGAGCTAGAGATGTTGGATCTGGCAGTAGTGCTTTTAGAACATGAAGAGGCTGAACCACAGTGCCATCGTGCAATGTTAGCGGATCTGGGCTTAGAAGGCCGATATCACGCATACAGTTGAAGTAGTTCAAGTATGCATCACCAAAGCCCATCCAAAATTCGATACGCTTAGCTGGAATGAACTCTTTCATTGAGCGTACTTCATCGTGTGCCATTGAGTACACTTTGTGAGAGCCACAGTTCGGGAATTCAAACTCAAGCATACGAGAGTGACAAGGTACTTGTTTCCACTCTTCATTTTCCCAGTAGAAAGAATCGCCTTGGATCTCGAGCATGTTGGTTTCTGGGTCAAAGTTTGTCGCAAACTTTTTGCCGTGGTCGCCAGCATTCACGTCCATTACATCAATTGAGTCAATCTCATCGAACAAGTGCTTAACCGCGTACGCTGCAAAAATTGATACCACACCTGGATCAAAACCAGCACCAAGAATACCTGTGATGCCCGCTTCAGAGAACTTCTCACGGTAGCCCCACTGCCAATCGTAAGCTTGTGGTACTTGTTGGCCTTCAGAACATAGGTCAACCGCAACTGATGTATCTAAGTAAGATACTTTCGATTGGTAACACGCTTCCATGATCGTCATGTTTACCCAAGGAGGACCAGCGTTGATCACTAGATCAGGCTTAACTTCTTTAATCAAAGCAACAAGCGCATCAACATCGTCAGCGTCTACTGAACGTGCTTCTAGTTTCTTAGTTGAATCTTTAAGGTTGTTTTTACCTTTGATCGATTCGATGATTTTTTCACATTTCGCGATTGTGCGAGAAGCGATTGTGATATCACCCAGTACTTCGTTATTTTGTGCTGCTTTATGTGCAACAACCCAACCAACGCCGCCTGCACCAATTTGTAGAATAGCCATAGTATTAATTACCCTTGTTGTTCTGCTAGCTCAATGGCTAGAGTTTGAATTTTGTTAATTAGAGATTTGAAATCTGATGTCTTTAAGCACGGGTTCAAGATTGTAAATTTCAGCGCGCTTTTACCATCGACGACCGTTTCGCCAAGAACGGCAACGCCACGAGTCAGCGCCTCCAGTCTTAACATTTGATTCAGTTTGTCTAAATCAAGAGCGCCGTTTGCTGATTGTTCATTGTTCAGTACCGCACGGAACAGCACAGTCGAAAGTGACGGCTCAGCAAGTAGCTCAAAATCGTCATGCTTCTGAATCAGATCGGCAACTTGAAGCGTCTGCTCTAAGAGATGATCGTACATATCGCCCAGTTGCTTTGGCCCAACGCTTTGCATAGTCATGAAGACTTTCAGTGCATCGAAACGCTTGGTAGTCGCAATAGACTTATCGACCAGATTCGGCAACTCATCGTGCTCACGATTCAAGTAATCTGCGTGATGCAATAGGTACTTAAAGTTCGCTTTGTCTTTGAGCAACACCGCACCACAGCTGATTGTTTGATAGAACAATTTGTGGAAATCGACGCTCACTGAGTCCGCTTTTTCGATGCCTTGTAGACGAGCTTTATGGCTACTTAAGATAAGCGCGCCACCGTATGCACTGTCGACATGGAACCAAAGATCTTGTTGGCTTGCGATTTCTGCAATCGCGTCAAGGTCATCAATAGCACCATGATCAGTTGTGCCCGCAGTACCAACCACAGCAAAAGGAATCAGACCTTGTGCTTTCAGTGCTTTCACTTCTGCCTCTAACAAGTCAGCTTTGATGGTGCCGTTTGCATTGGTATCAACACAGCACACTGCTGCTTCGCCTAATCCCATTAAAGATGCGGATTTTTGAACCGTGAAGTGAGATTTCTTTGAACATAAGATACGCAGTTTGCTCGCGTACTCTGGCAAACCAAGCTTTTGGATTGAGTGACCATCGTGTTTATCGGCAACCCAATCTCTCGCTAGCAGTAAGCCCATTAGGTTACTTTGCGTGCCACCACTGGTGAAAATACCATCGGCTTGATCGCCTAGTTGGTACTTATCACACATCCAATCAACCACTCGCTGTTCAACATACGTTGCAGCGGAAGCTTGATCCCATGAATCCATTGATTGGTTCAACGCCGCGATAATCGATTCCGCGGCAACCGAAGCCATAAGAGGAGGCGTATGAAGGTGTGCAATACAGTCTGGGTGTTGCACAAAGATAGAGTTGGCTGCCACTAAGCCTGCCGTGCTATCCACAACATCAACCAGAGCGTGTTGGTTGTTATCGAGGTCGACAGCATTAATGGCTGCTTCTAGCACTTTTGGATCTAAACCCGAATAAGGGGTTTCAACCTGTTCAAAAACGGATTTCATCGCTTGAGTGGTTTGGTTCATCACGTTAACGAATTCGTCGCTACCGCCTAAACCAGTCTGGATGAAATACTTGTTCCATTCCTGATTTGATTCTTCGCTTTGTGTTTGGTCTTGTTGTAAACCACCACCCGCAGCAATGATGGCTTCTTCCATCACTCGCAATGCAAAGTCGATCTGCTCGAAAGAGATAATCATTGGTGGAAGAAAACGAATAACCGAACCATCACGACCGCCCTTTTCGACCATCAAGCCACGCTCTAACGCCGCTCGTTGAATCGCAAGAGTCAGTTCGCCGTCTGATTGTGGCTCACCAAATTTGTTGAGTTCTCCATTGGCTTTTTTGATCTCAGCGCCAAGCATCAAACCTTTACCGCGAACTTCAGCAATACAGTTCACGCGAGATTGAATCTTCTCGAGCCCATGACGTAAATATTGGCCTGCAATGTTTGCGTGCTCAACTAAGCCATCTCGCTCGATGATTTCCAACGCCTTAGCCCCAGACACCATTGCCAACTGATTACCACGGAATGTGCCAGTGTGCTCACCCGCTTTCCAAGTATCAATGCTCTTATCGAATACAAGCAGCGACATAGGCAGGCCGCCACCAATCGCTTTAGACAAGCACAAGATATCAGGATTAACGCCTGACTCTTCAAACGCAAAGCGATGACCAGTTTTACCCACACCACACTGAATTTCATCAAAGATCAGTAGGATGCCGTGTTCATCACAGATGCGACGTAAACCTTGTAACCAAGATGCTGGAGCTGGAATCACACCACCCTCACCTTGTACAGGCTCAACGATCATGGCTGCCGGTTTCATGATGCCAGATTCGTCGTCATTCAACATGCGCTCGATGTAACGAATGCTTGCGTTGGCACCAGCTTCACCACCAATGCCAAACGGGCAGCGTAGGTTGTATGGGAAAGGCATGAAATGTACGTCAGACATTAAGCCGCTACGACGTTCTTTAGTGCCGAGGTTACCCATCATGCCCATGGTGCCGTTCGTCATGCCATGGTAAGCACCACGGAAAGCAAACATGGTGTTGCGACCTGTGGTTTGCTTCGCGAGCTTGATCGCGGCTTCCACAGCATCAGCGCCAGACGGGCCACAGAATTGAAGAACCGAGTTCGTTGAAAAGTCTTGAGGGAGAAAAGCTTTAACTCGCTTGATAAACGTCTCTTTTGCTTGAGTCGTGATATCAAGAGTCTGGTATGGCAAACCTGAATCGAGTTGGTCTTTGAGTGCTTGGTTGATTTCAGGGTGGTTGTAACCCAAAGAAAGTGTACCAGCACCGGCTAAGCAATCGAGAAAGAGTTGGCCACGAGTATCTTCAACTAAAACACCACATGCTCTTTTAATAGCAATCGGTAGGCGTCTTGGGTATGAACGAACATCAGACTCATGCTGTTCTTGCTCAAGCAAAATAGCGTCGGGTGTTAGGTCGTAAGTTCCCTCTACGATAGGAACCATAGTTGAAAATGAATTTGCGATAGTATTAATATCGACTTCAAAGGCGGTCGTCATAAAAGTCCCCTTGAATGTGTTCATACTCACCTCCATCAGACGCAATTGCACACCGTCCCTCTATTGATTTAGAGAGAATTCATAGTGAAACACGCGCATTGTCTAGAAATGAGATATAGCTGTACGCTCGCATAAGTCAAATGACGAATACGAAATTAGGCCGTCTTAGGACAGCAAAAATTGGTTAGCGCGAGCTCAAGGTTCAGTAATGCTACTGTTTTGAAGAATTGGACATTTGTGCAGTATCGGACAGCTATGAAGAACTGACCCTTTTGGAAATGCAGAGCTGATTAGCAATGTTGTTATTAGTGTGTTCAATGTTGGGTTTCCCATTAGCATGGCGAATTGCGCCATAAGTATCCCGTCTATCAGCTAAAGGCTAGCTGATACCTACCCTACGTAATGTCCCAATCAGCAAGAATGGTCAATACGCGTATCCCCCAGAAGCAATCACGGCTCTTTTTGAGCATCGCCATTCCGAGATTGCGCGGGAAAGTAACATAAAGTGAAATGAACGATCAATAGTTTTTAATAATAGCTTGATAAATAGGAGCGGTGACTGACAAATTGCTGAAAATATCGTCAACTTAATCTTTAGGTAAGGAGATCCCCCGGTTCATTCGTCCCTCATGCCCGAGGATGACGAGGCCGGTATACAGGCGGTGTTAGTGATGGCTTTGAGGCTGTGGCGTCTTTGCCTCATGCCCTAGAGTGAGGCATGAGTTCATAGCGAAGCTCACTACACAGATAAAGGAATGGAAAGTTACCTTCCCACATTTACGTCGTTCCCTAGTACGAGGAACGAGTTCATAGGGAATCTCGCTTTTAAAACAAAGTTAAAGGTATGAGAATTTCAGTATTTTATCGATCGTCTAACCACGGGAGTCAAACAGGAAAAATGTGGGGTAATAAAATGTTGAATGGCAGAAATCAAAAAGCCCGAACATTTCTGTTCGGGCTTTTTAATTTGGAGCGATACATCGGGTTCGAACCGATGACCTCAACCTTGGCAAGGTTGCGCTCTACCAACTGAGCTAGTATCGCATTTGCTACATCCGTTAAGACGTAGACTTTAATAGATGGTGCCCCGGGCCGGACTTGAACCGGCACAGCGCGAACGCCGAGGGATTTTAAATCCCTTGTGTCTACCAATTCCACCACCAGGGCACGCAATTCTTTATTGCGATGCCGATTACTGAAAAGTAAAACACCATCTTAATGTCGAAGCCAATCAACATTACAAAATTTTGGAGCGATACATCGGGTTCGAACCGATGACCTCAACCTTGGCAAGGTTGCGCTCTACCAACTGAGCTAGTATCGCATTTTCATTATTCTTCTTTCTAAAGAGAAAGAGATAATGGAGGCGCCTCCCGGAGTCGAACCGAGGTCCACGGATTTGCAATCCGCTGCATAGCCACTCTGCCAAGGCGCCTTAGTAACTCCAATCAAATCGCTTATTGCCATCCTCTTGGGTACGGGATGCATTCTACGGATTCGAGCGTTTGAGTCAATATTATTTTTGTATTTTTAATTCGTTTGAATAGATTTCATACGAAACGGGCTAAATAGCTGACTTTGTGTGCAAAGCACTTTGTGAACAGGCTATTCAAAGGAGATCTATATCACATTAGATATCCACTATTGATAATTTAACCTTAGGTTAAAGATCAAAAAAGCGAGCCTCAGCTCGCTTCTTCATCAATGGTGTTTTTCGTCTAACAAATCATCTTTGGCGGCCATCAAGTATTGCGCCATTGACCAGTAAGTAAGAACGGTTGCAACATAGAGTGCAATGTAACCTACCCACACCATCCAGTCGTCGTATCTCCAGATAAGTACCCAAAGAGCGAACATCTGAGAAACGGTTTTGACTTTACCGACCCAAGATACCGCAACGCTTGCACGTTTACCGATTTCAGCCATCCACTCACGAAGCGCTGAAATGATAATCTCACGAGCAATCATGGTCACCGCTGGAATAGTTATCCAAATCGAATGGTAATGCTCAGTCATCAAGATAAGAGCCGTAGCAACCAGCACTTTATCCGCTACAGGGTCAATAAAGGCACCGAAGCGAGACGTTTGCCCGAGTTTACGTGCCAGCATGCCATCTAGCCAGTCAGTAAAACCCGCTACCCAAAACACCATTGCAGCAGCAAAAGGAGCCCATTCATAAGGTAGGTAAAAAACAACAACGAATACTGGGATTAAAAATAGTCTCAGTAAGGACAAAATGTTAGGTATATTCAAACGCATATTATTAGGCTCTTATCAATTGCGCTTCAATGGTGCGGGATTTTTACTATTGTTTCAATGCTTGATAAATGTTTTCTGCCAAAGAATGACTAATGCCCGGCACTTTGGCTATTTCTTCGACAGTTGCACGCTTAAGTTCTTGTAAGCCACCCATATATTTAAGCAAAGATTGACGACGTTTCGGTCCGACCCCTTCAATTCCTTCCAAAGCGCTGGTTCGGCGAGTTTTACCTCGTTTCGCTCTGTGCCCTGCTATCGCGTGATTATGACTTTCATCACGGATATGTTGGATAAGGTGCAACGCTGGTGCATCGCTTGGTAAGTTAAATTCCTCACCTTCAAGGGTAACTAAGGTTTCTAAACCCGGCTTACGAGTCACACCTTTCGCTATACCCATCATTCTTGGTCTAAATGGCCAATCACCCCAATATTGAGAAACAATCTCGTGAGCTCGATTCAGTTGCCCCTTACCCCCATCGATAAAGATGATGTCTGGGATCTTATCGACATCAAGTTGCTTGGAATACCTTCTCTCAAGGGCCTGAGCCATCGCTGCGTAGTCATCGCCTCCAGTGATACCTGTGATGTTGTAACGACGGTATTCGGGCTTAACGGGGCCTTCCTGATTGAACACCACACAAGACGCTATCGTGCTTTCACCCATGGTATGGCTGATGTCGAAACATTCCATGCGTTTAATCGCATCCATCGACAACACTTCTTGAAGCTCTTTGAAGCGCTGATTGATAGTCATCCTATGATTAATCTTGGTGGTAATTGCCGTCAGTGCGTTGGTATTCGACAATTTGAGGTAACGCCCACGAGTACCAGAAGGATTAGTATTGAAGTGAATCTTACGACCTGCAACTTCACACAAAGCTTCTTGAATCGGTGTGACATCTTCCATCAAATCGGCATTAAGAATCAAACGCGTTGGGATAGTTCTTGCTTCATTATGCGCCAAATAATATTGACTTAAAAAGCTCGAAAAGACCTCTTCTCGCACCGTATTGTTAGGAATTTTAGGGAAATGACTTCGACTACCCAAAACTTTGCCTTGGCGGATCATCAAGATATGAATACAAGCAACGCCATTCTCTTGGGCAAATCCGAGCACGTCCATATCTTCCATAGAATCGTCAGATACGTACTGCTGTTCTTGTACACGTCGAATTGCTTGGATTTGATCGCGGAAAGCAGCAGCTTGCTCAAAGCGAAGCTCTCGGCTTGCCTTGTCCATCTTGTCGATAAGCGTCTCAAGGACGAGCTTGTCTTTTCCTTGCAGGAACAAACGAACATAGTCGATAAGCTCGCTGTACTCTTCATCAGAGATAATGGAGCTAACACAAGGCGCAGCACAACGACCAATCTGGTACATCAAGCACGGGCGTGTTCTGTTCGCATAAACCGTGTCTTCACACTGGCGAGCAGGAAAAATCTTTTGTATTAGGTGTAGCGTCTCACGCACAG
Organism: Vibrio bathopelagicus; assembly: GCF_014879975.1. Classification (NCBI taxonomy): domain Bacteria; kingdom Pseudomonadati; phylum Pseudomonadota; class Gammaproteobacteria; order Vibrionales; family Vibrionaceae; genus Vibrio; species Vibrio bathopelagicus. The sequence goes on from NZ_CP062500.1 coordinate 2,296,925, forward strand.
CGCCAGAGTCGGGATAAGGACCAAAGTATTCACCCTTTTTCTTCTTAGCACCACGATGCATCGATAAGCGAGGATGCTTGTGACCGCTAATAAAAATATAGGGATACGACTTATCATCGCGCAGAAGTACGTTGTATTTCGGTAGGTACTGCTTGATGTAGTTGTGCTCAAGGATAAGAGCTTCTGTTTCCGTATGCGTTACAGTGACATCGATTTTGTCGATATTGCTGACTAAAGCACGTGTTTTTTCACTGTCGACTTTTTTACGGAAATAACTGGAAAGGCGTTTTTTGAGGTTCTTAGCTTTACCGACGTAGATAACAACAGCCTCGGCGTTATACATACGATAAACGCCGGGCTGTTCTGTTACTGTCTTAAGGAATGAGACTGAGTCAAACAAGTTGGTCACTATAAGATCTCAGAGTTAAAGGGTCTCAGTATCTAACATTCCATGTCTAATCGCTAAATGCGTAAGCTCTACATCACCGCTGATGTCTAGTTTACTGAACAGTCGGTAGCGGTAGCTGTTAACTGTTTTAGGGCTTAGATTGAGTTGTTCTGAAATATCCGTCACTTTCTGACCTTTAGTAATCATCATCATGATTTGAAGCTCACGTTCAGATAGATCGGCGAATGGATTTTCAGACGCAGGCGAGAATTGGCTCAAAGCCATCTGCTGCGCAATTTCTGGTGAAATGTATCGTTGGCCACTATTAACCACTCGAATTGCATTTACCATCTCGTCCGGACCTGCACCTTTAGTAAGGTAACCAGCAGCTCCAGCTTGCATCACTTTAGTTGGAAACGGATTTTCCGTATGCACCGTTAAAACGATGATTTTAATATCAGGGTTGAAACGCAGGATTTTCTTGGTTGCTTCTAAGCCACCAATACCAGGCATATTCATATCCATCAAAATAACGTCAGTATTATTAGTACGACACCATTTTGCAGCATCTTCACCGCTTTCAGCTTCCCCTGCTACGTTCATTCCACGGACGTCTTCAATAATACGTCGTATCCCTGTGCGAACCAGCTCGTGATCATCTACAAGGAAAACATTTATCAAATCTTGTATCTCCACACTATTAATTGGCTCTGCAACCACCGTAAATCTTCATCTGTTTGAAACAATTGAACAAAGAAACAGTGGGTCGCAGCATTGTGTATATCTTAACTCAATTACTAAATTAAATCTCTGTTGAATATGTGTCGAAACACTAACTTTAGCAAGGACTTATTTATAAATAAGCCAACTAAAACAACAAGCTTTAGGTAAAAATCAACTAGTTAAAACAACACCCAATAAAATTACACAAGATAAAGACATTTTCAATACCATTGAATCTCGATTCATTACAATTTCACTTTTTTGCTTATTAAGTCCCGTTATTCTTCTCCAATTCGCAAAATATAGAGACTATTTTCGTTTGCTGTTGTGCGTGATGTGGCGCTAGATGGTAGTATTCCGCTCTCCATTTCAATAGGTTACTACATTGGATATTCAGCAAGGCTTTGTACTCACAAGACAGGCGCGAGACTTTTCAGGGCGCACGCAAATCGACTTGTGGTTAAGCACCCCTAAAGGCCCGACACTACTGACTATTCAAAACGAAAAACCTGTCTTTTTTGTTGCTCAATCTGATATCGAAACGTGCCAATTTATTGCCAATAAAGAAGCCATAGATTGTCAGTTTAAGCCTTTAGGGCTAGCAACATTTGATCAAACCCCTTTAGCCGCTTGCTACACCTCGTTATCAAGAAGCAGCTTCGGGTTAGCTCAAGCCTTTAACGGTGAAGAGATCCAAACCTTTGAAAGTGATATTCGACTGGCCGATCGTTTCTTAATGGAACGCTTTATCAAAGGCAGCATCGAATTCACAGGTGCTATCACTCAAAAAAAACAGCACCTCAGAGTTTCGAACGCAAAATGTCGAGCTGGCGATTACTTGCCAAACTTGTCAGTGGTTTCGCTTGATATTGAGTGTTCAGAAAAAGGAGTGCTTTACTCCATCGGCCTAGACAGTCCAATGGACAGCCGAGTGATCATGGTCGGTGAACCACAAGAAGCAGACACCAATATCCAATGGGTTGCCAACGAGAAAGCGCTGCTTGAAGCCATGATTACGTGGTTTTCCGAGTTTGACCCAGACATTATCATCGGTTGGAATGTCATTGATTTCGACTTCAGGCTGCTGCACAAACGTTCAGAATGGAACGAAGTGAAGCTCAGCATCGGTAGAGACAATCAACCAAGCTTTTTCCGTAGTTCTGCACAAAACCAGCAAGGCTTTATCACTATCCCAGGCCGTGTTGTGTTGGATGGCATCGACATGCTCAAGACAGCGACCTACCACTTCCGCTCTTGGTCTCTTGAATCGGTATCTCAAGAGCTACTCGGCGAAGGCAAAGACATCCATAACGTTCATGACCGTATGGATGAAATCAATCGAATGTTTAAGTTCGATAAACCTTCACTGGCCAAGTACAACCTTCAAGACTGCGTGCTAGTAAACCGTATATTTGAACACACTCACCTACTCGATTTTGCTATTGAACGCTCTCGCTTAACTGGTGTTGAACTTGATCGTGTTGGTGGCTCTGTTGCCGCCTTTACCAATTTATACATGCCTCAGATACACCGAGCAGGTTACGTCGCACCGAACTTAGAGCCTGAAAACTGGATAGCTAGCCCCGGTGGCTATGTAATGGATTCAATTCCTAACCTTTATGACTCTGTGTTGGTGCTCGACTTTAAAAGCCTGTACCCATCGATAATTCGCTCTTTCTTGATTGACCCAATGGGACTAATTGAAGGGCTAAAGTTAGAGTTAGGCTCAGAAGAAGACCAAGCGGTGGCTGGGTTTCGTGGTGGTCAATTCCACCGATCTAAGCACTTTCTACCAGAGATGATCGAAAATCTCTGGGCAGCGCGTGATGTCGCAAAGGAAAATAACGAGAAAGCTTTTTCTCAGGCGATTAAGATCATCATGAACTCTTTCTATGGCGTGCTTGGTTCTTCTGGTTGTCGTTTCTTTGATACACGTTTGGCATCCTCTATCACCATGCGCGGGCATGAGATCATGAAGCAAACCAAGGTTCTGATAGAAGATAAAGGGTATCAAGTGATCTACGGGGACACCGATTCAACCTTCGTGTCTCTCAATGGCAGCTATGAGCAAGAGCAAGCGGACGAGATTGGTCACTCCCTTGTCGCTTACATTAACGACTGGTGGACGAATCACCTGAAAGAGGTCTACAACCTCACCTCGATACTTGAATTGGAATACGAGACCCATTACCGCAAGTTTCTAATGCCGACCATTCGAGGCTCTGAGACAGGATCGAAGAAACGTTATGCAGGTCTAATCAATCAAGGTGACCAAGAGAAGATCATTTTTAAAGGCCTTGAAAGCGCGCGAACTGATTGGACGCCCCTCGCACAACAGTTCCAACAAACCTTGTATGAGATGGTCTTTCACGACCAAGATCCAAGTGATTATGTTAGACAGTTTGTCGATGAAACATCCGCGGGCAAACACGATGACCTACTGGTTTATCAAAAGCGCTTGCGCCGTAAGTTGCATGAATACCAAAAGAACATTCCGCCACAGGTTCGCGCTGCTAGATTAGCCGACGAAATCAATGCCCAGCTTGGTCGCCCGCTTCAATACCAAAACAAAGGGCGTATTGAATATTTGATTACGCTGAGTGGCCCTGAGCCCAAGGAGTACTTGAAGAGTGGCATCGATTATCAACATTACATCGACAAGCAGATTAAACCAGTCGCAGAAGCGATTCTGCCATTTATAGGGTTAGATTTTGAAAGAGTCAGCGGGCAACAGTTAGGCCTGTTCTAGATTTAATTCTCTTTTCTAGGCGATATTAGACTCGAGATCTCGATTAAAACTCGAGCCAGACATCAAAATAAAAAAAAGCAGAGGAGTACTTAGCTCGCTCTGCTTTTTCATATCAATGGATAGCTTACGAAGCCCTACCCGATTCGAAACTCAGTTTTCTGATACTGCTTAACCAGCCATTCACCAAAGCCATCAAGAATCCCTATCACTGAACGTTTTGGAATCGCTCGTCCAGACAGTAGAATCCCCAACCTTTGAATCTCGACTTCTTTCTCCGGATGATATCTTAAGAACTGTTGACCGCACTCCATAGGCGCATCGAACCAGTTCTTGTCTCGGTACATGATCAAAGAGTAGCTGGCTCGCAGAAGCTTCTTGGCAATAATCACCTGCGCGGCGACTTGCTGTTCTGGCGTTGTTGCTCGGGCAATCTTATTACGATAAACCGCTAACCAGTTTTCCGCATCCATATTCCAGTGCTTGGCAATTTCCCAACTCGTTTCGAAATCACCATAGCAGTCTGATAAGTCTTCACCATACACACACACGGCTAAATGCTTGAGCATGAAGCCCCACGTAAAGATGTTGTCAAAATCAACGATCTCGCTTACCAAGGTGGTTTTGATCGCCACTTGTGTGACCTGAGGGAAGCTTTTTTGGAAGCGCCATTTGATGCTATTCAGCAGCGTGGTTCGTTGATCTGGGAAAGGACGATGGGTAACCACAACCACATCTAGATTCGAACGACCGACAACGGCTTGCTTACGTGCCACACTGCCATAAACATAGACACTATGTAGATTAGAACCTAACCCACCTTTTAGAAAGGTAATCAGATCGTTAACCACAGGTTGAAATTCAGGTTGAAATGGCTGTGTTGGGTCAATAACAGGTAGCTGCATAGGTCGTTTCGGTAAATAAAATAATGATTTAACTGTCTCTCTATGATCGCTTAGGTGACTTTATGATTCAAGCTATTCCTATTTATAGCGTCTACGAGATATAATCACCGGATAGACCCAATAAGGACAAACACAAAATGCCTAGAGCAAGTGAGATTAAAAAAGGTTTTGCGATCAATGTTGATGGCAAAACAGTACTAGTTAAAGATATCGAAGTAACAACACCAGGTGGCCGTGGCGGTCAAAAGATTTACCGCTTCCGTGGTCACGATGTAGCAACTGGTGTTAAAACAGAAGTTCGTCACAAGGCTGACGAAATCGTTGAAACTATCGACGTAACTAAGCGTGCAGTGATGTTCTCTTACGTTGATGGCAACGAGTACATCTTCATGGATAACGAAGATTACACACAATTCATCTTCAACGGTGAAATGATCGAAGACGAACTGCTGTTCATCAACGAAGATACCCAAGGTATGTACGCGATTCTTATCGACGGTACTGCAGCGACGCTTGAACTACCAACTTCAGTTGAGCTAGTGATCGAAGAAACAGACCCTTCAATCAAAGGTGCATCTGCTTCAGCCCGTACTAAGCCAGCTCGTCTGTCTACTGGCCTTACTGTTCAAGTGCCTGAGTACATTGCAACTGGCGACAAAGTTGTTGTGAACACAGCTGAACGTAAATACATGAACCGCGCAAGCTAAGATACTGATTATGACCGAAGCTAACGACCTAATGTCTTACGACGACGCAATTGACACTGCATACGACATCTTTCTAGAGATGGCGGCTGATAACCTTGAACCAGCAGACGTGATCCTATTCACGGCTCAGTTTGAAGATCGTGGCGCTGCAGAACTTGTTGAAACTGGTGACGATTGGGTTGAACATGTTGGCTTTGAAGTCGACAAAGAGATCTACGCTGAAGTACGCATTGGTCTTGTAAATGAAGCTGATGATGTCTTAGATGACGTTTTCGCTCGTCTACTGATCAGCCGTGACCCTGAACACAAGTTCTGTCACATGTTGTGGAAACGCGACTAGGCTCTTCTTAAACCAGCTCAGAGTACTGAGCTGGTTTTCTTACGACTTCATAGCCTCATCACTTTACCAAACTGCAACTCTACAAAATTATGACCAAAGCAAAGACAGATACCCTATCCAAAGGCTATGCCTGTGTTGGATTAGTAAACCCCAAAACCCCTGAAAATGTTGGCTCAGTAATGCGAGCGGCTGGTTGCTACGGAGCAAACTCTGTATTTTATACTGGCACCCGTTATGACCACGCTCGACAGTTTCATACCGACACCAAAGAAAAACACCTTGAATTGCCATTAATTGGTGTTGAAGACCTGAAAGACATTATTCCTGTTGGCTGCGTACCAATCGCGGTTGATTTGATAGAAGGCGCTAAGCCTCTGCCTGATTATAAGCACCCACCTCGTGCTTTTTATATCTTCGGCCCTGAAGATGGGACTCTGAAAAAAGAGATCACGGACTTCTGTCGTGAAACCATCTACGTTCCGACTAATGGCTGCATGAACCTTGCTGCCGCGGTCAATGTTATTTTGTATGACCGCATGGCAAAGGGTGATAACTTTTCTAATCATTTGAAAGTGACCTAATACCAATCGTAGCGAGTCAGCCGAGCTGGTTGAGCGCTTCTAGCTAGTTAACTCACTTCTACTTAGTTAAGCACTTCCACATGGTTTGAACTGCGCCATATTCAAGACATAAAAAAACCTGCTAAGTTAGCAGGTTTTTTTGTATTCGAAACATTGGATTAAGCTTCAAAAGCCACGTAATTATTTACGTGATCTTGGCTTAGCCGGTTTAGCCGGGCGTCCGTTGTTCAGTTTAGGCTTTTTAGTCGCCTGAGGTTTGCCATTAGTCGCTGGAGCACTACGGCCTGAATCAGGTGTTGTAGTACCGCGAGTTGCAGGCTTCTTACGCTTAGTCTGGTTGCTACGACCTTTAGGAGCATTTGCACGCTCTTCATGACGCTTAACAGCACGACGAATTTTCTGGCTACGAGAACGCTCACGCTTACGAGAAGTGTTTGCAGGATCAAGATCCAACAATGTCTCTTTTTCTGGCTGAAGTTCTACAAGCTCACGCAAGTAGTTTACTTCTTGAAGATCTAGCTCTTTCCAACCGCCACGAGGCAGTTTCTTATCAAGGTAGATATCACCGTAACGTACACGTTTCAGACGGCTTACTGTTGTTTCTTGTGATTCCCAAAGACGACGAACCTCACGGTTACGACCTTCGTTAATTGCTACGTAGAAAGTATGGTTCATACCTTCACCGCCAGCGTAAACCACATCTTCGAAACGAGCCATACCATCTTCAAGTTGAACGCCACGAGTCACGTTCTTAACTTTTTGCTCGGTTACTTCACCAAATACACGTACTAGGTACTCACGCTCAACCTGACGGCTTGGGTGCATTAGGCGGTTTGCTAGTTCACCATCGGTTGTGAACAACAGTAGGCCTGATGTGTTTGCATCAAGACGACCAACTGAAATCCAACGAGAACCACGGATCTTAGGTAGACGATCGAAAACAGTACGGCGACCTTCAGGATCGTGACGAGTACAAAGCTCACCTTCCGGTTTGTAGTAAGCAAGTACACGACAAACCACTTCTTCAGAGGCTTTGCCTGTAATAGTGTGGCCATCGATACGGATCACTGAGTTCTCGTCTTCAAGACGCTCACCCAATTTCGCAACTTGACCGTTAACACTTACACGACCAGATTTGATTAAACCTTCTAGTTCACGACGAGAACCGTGACCAGCTCGCGCTAAAACCTTCTGTAATTTTTCGCTCATTTACTCTTTTCTACCTAATTGTCGTCTTCACAGACGTCGAATGAATTTTTTCGCGACTAAATCGCGGTCGCGTATTATCGCAAATAACCTGCCAAAAAGCACTTGTTATTTACTTTGGCAGGTTTGCTGTTTCGTTACAGACTGTTAATCAGTAACGCTATTATTCAAACGGCGCTGGATCACCGGCACCACGACGTAAAACAACCGCGTCATCGTCACTGAAGTCAATAACCGTAGTAGGTTGCTCACCTAAGTAGCCGCCATTCAAAATGACATCAACCGCATGCTCTAGGCTGTCGCGAATTTCTTCAGGATCCGATTCAGTTGTCTCATTACCCGGTAGGATTAACGAGGTCGACATCAAAGGCTCGCCCATTGCTTCTAGAAGGTCTAGGGCAATTTTGTTGTCTGGTACACGAATACCGATCGTTTTACGCTTAGCGTTCATCAAACGCTTTGGCACTTCTTTGGTCGCTTTGAAAATAAACGTATAAGCACCTGGCGTATGTGCCTTAAGCAGACGGAAAGCCACGTTATCTACTCGTGCATACAGTGACAACTCAGAAAGATCACGGCATAACAAAGTGAAATTGTGCTTATCATCTATTCGACGAATTTTACAGATGCGTTCGAGTGCTTGTTTATTCTCAAGCTGACAACCCAGTGCATAACCTGAATCTGTTGGATAAACCACAACACCGCCATTGCGAATAATTGCAACCGCTTGAGTAATTAGGCGCGCTTGTGGGTTATCTGGATGTACATAAAAAAACTGGCTCATTGTTGATCCTCGTTATCGAATCTCTCGACTCTATCATCAGAAGGAGCTGGTTCACCTAAAGACTATTCAGATGGTGAAACCGTTTGAAACTCCCAATCTTTCCATACTTCTTCGACCCCAGAAGGTAGCCAGAGATTACGTCCAAGTTCCATCCATGGGGATGGATAATGGAAGTCGCTGCCTTGGGAGGCTAATAGTTTGTATTGTATAGCATAATCCGCAAGTGTGCGTCTTTCTTGTTGAGCTTGCTGAGGTTGAGCCACTTCCATAGCGTCACCATTTGCTTCAACAAACGCAGCGAGCAGACGTTTAACCCACTTGGCTGTAAGGCCATATCGCGCAGGGTGAGCCAATACCGCTTGACCACCAGCCGCATGAATAGCCGTTACAGCATCACTCATTGAGCACCATGTTGGCGGCACATAACCTGGATTGTTGCGCGTAAGAAACTTTTTAAACACCTGTTGCATGGTTTTGGCGTAGCCGTTGTCGACTAACCATTTGGCGAAGTGAGCGCGAGTGATCGGTGCATCGCCAGCAATCAACTTAACCTCTTCCAAAACGCCTTCACGGGTCGCTTTCTCGAGTCGTTGAGCAATCATCTCAGCACGCCCAATACGATGAAGCTTTTGTTGTTCAATTAATGCTTTCAATTCTGGAGATTCAGGATCGACGTTTAGCCCAACAATATGGATATCTTTGTTTTGCCAAACGGTTGAGATTTCGATGCCGTTAATCAACTGAATAGGAAGGTTGTTATCAGCAATATAGCGGCGTGCTTCTGCAAGCCCATCAGTCGTATCATGATCTGTAATCGCTAACGCTTCGATATTAAAGCCTAACGCTCGGTCAATCAGTTCAGGTGGAGTAAGTCGGCCATCTGAGGCTGTTGTATGACTATGTAGATCAATTCTCATATATTCTTTTTCATTGTTTTCAATTTTTATCGTTATATTTGTGTCAGCGCACTTGACCTGCAAGCGTAAAACTAGTTAACTAGTACACAAATACGAAGTATCACATTTGATAGGTTCACTATGTTACAAGAATTTAACCAAAACCATAAAGATAAAGTTTTAGAACTTTCTTCAGTAGAAGCAAGTTCAGAGCTTAATTGGTGGCGCACTTGGACAAGTTCTTGGTGGGCCAACGTGTACTTCTAATTAAACAGTTTGTTTATAAAAAAGTTATCACTAAGCCCGCTTTAATAGCGGGCTTTTTAATTTGTCGAACATCTCACATTCAACTGACTAACAAATCAACGAATTGACCATATTCTAGATTGGGTGAACGGTATCTTTATGCGACTATGTACGGCAGGAAATTTAAAGAATCATAAAGGAGGTCTTGTGAACAAGGCCATTGAAATCAAAAAGCTGGGAACCATTGAGGTCATCAATTCTTCCGTTCCTTACTCGCAAGATCCAACCAGTGTTTTTCATACTCTGTGTGAAAACAAAACAGACAGTCTGTTGTTGGAATCTGCTGAGATTGAATCTAAACAGAACCTGACAAGCCTACTCCTTATCGACTCTGCTGTTCGCATCGTATGTCGCGGACATGAAGTAACCTTTCAAGCGTTGACTCAAAATGGTCAAGCGCTAATCGAACACCTAGCTCAAAACGTTAAAACAGAGATCAAATCTGACCTTACGGATAACGTATTGACGTTGACTTTTGTCGAGCCAAGCAACGAATTAGACGAAGACTCACGTTTAAGAGAGGCGTCTTCATTCGATGCACTGCGTTTGGTTCAACACAGCTTTGAGCAAGACGCGGATAACAAACACGCGTTATTCATGGCTGGCCTATTCGCTTACGACATCGTGGCGAACTTTGAACCGCTAGGCGATGCTGAAGCAACCAACAACTGCCCTGACTTTGTATTCTACGTAGCCGAGACACTATTGCGTTTCGACCACCAAGAGAACGAAGGCCTGCTTCACGCAAGTTTGTTCACTCAAAATGAAAGCATTAAAGCGCAATTAACAGAGCGCCTAGCTGATATTCAAACACAGTGTCAATCACTGAAAGCCATCACAGAAGTAACGCCGCTCAACAACGTTGACGCGGTACCAAGCGTTTCAGATGAAGACTTCTGCCAAACGGTCCGTGACCTAAAGGAATTCGTAGTAAAAGGCGATGTATTCCAAGTCGTACCTTCACGTCGCTTCACACTGCCTTGCCCTGCTCCACTGGCAGCTTACAAAGAACTCAAGCAAAGTAACCCAAGCCCTTACATGTTCTACATGCAAGATGAGCTATTTACTTTGTTTGGTGCATCTCCAGAAAGCGCGCTGAAGTACGAAACCGAAACCAACCAAATCGAAATTTACCCAATTGCTGGTACTCGTCGTCGCGGAAAACGCCCAGACGGTCAAATCGATTTCGACCTCGATAGCCGTATCGAGCTTGAGCTACGTACCGACAAGAAAGAAAACGCTGAACACATGATGCTTGTAGATCTAGCACGTAACGATGTGGCACGTATTGCCGAAGCAGGGACTCGCCACGTAGCGGACCTGCTGAAAGTTGACCGCTACAGCCATGTGATGCACTTGGTTTCTCGTGTTGTTGGTCAGCTACGTGAAGACTTAGATGCCCTACACGCTTACCAAGCTTGTATGAACATGGGTACGCTAACGGGCGCACCAAAAATCCGCGCAATGCAGCTTATCCGTGACGTAGAAAAAACTCGTCGTGGTAGCTATGGTGGTGCGGTGGGTTACCTAACGGGTGAAGGCACGTTAGATACTTGTATCGTGATTCGCTCTGCTTACGTTGAAGATGGCGTAGCACAGGTACAAGCGGGCGCTGGCGTGGTATTCGATTCAGACCCACAAGCCGAAGCTGACGAAACTCGCGGCAAAGCACAAGCGGTTATCTCTGCGATTCAAGCAGCACATACCAAGAGCTTGTCGTCAAATAAACACGCATCAAACAAGAAGGAGTCGTAATCATGGCTGATATTGTATTCATCGATAACTTCGACTCGTTCACCTACAACCTTGTTGACCAGTTCCGTTCATTAGGTCACAGCGTAAAGATTTATCGTAACAACATTCCTGCAAAGGTTGTTGAAGCTGCGATCAACGAACTAGACAACCCTGTTGCACTGCTTTCGCCAGGTCCTGGCGCTCCTGCCGACGCGGGTTGCATGCCAGAACTGATTCAGCTGCTAAAAGGCAAAGTACCAATGATTGGTATTTGCTTAGGTCACCAAGCGATTGTTGAAGCCTATGGTGGCACCGTTGCAGGCGCAGGCGAAATCATTCATGGTAAGGTGTCGATGATGGAACACCAAAACCATGCGACTTACCAAGGCTTACCTTCGCCACTGGCTATTGCTCGCTACCACTCTTTGGTGGCAACGCATGTATCCGATAGCCTAACAGTGACAGCTGAAGTCGATGATTTGGTGATGTCTGTGGTTCAAGAACAAGACAAGGTGTGTGGATTCCAATTCCACCCTGAATCAATTATGACGACCTACGGTGCAACGCTTCTTGCGAACGCGATCGAATGGGCTCTTGAGAAACCTCTTCATCTAGAGGAAAGCTCTACCCTTGAGAAGAACGAGAAATAGGACAAGATCATGGAACAGATTAATAAACTTTACGAACAGCAGTCTCTTACTCAAGAAGAAAGCCAACAACTGTTTGATGTCATCATCAAGGGTGAACTAGACCCAATCCTGATGGCTTCTGCACTGACTGCACTGAAAATCAAAGGCGAAACGCCCGATGAAATCGCTGGTGCGGCAAAAGCACTGCTTGCCAATGCAAACCCGTTCCCACGCCCTGATTACGATTTCGCTGACATCGTAGGTACAGGTGGCGACGGTCATGACACCATCAACATTTCTACAACTTCTGCATTTGTAGCAGCAGCGTGTGGTTTAAAAATAGCTAAGCACGGTAATCGCAGCGTATCGAGCAAATCAGGCTCTTCTGACTTATTGGATTCGTTCGGCATTAACTTAGCGATGACGGCAGAAGACACACGTACTGCAGTAGACGAACTTGGCGTAGCATTCCTATTTGCTCCGCAATATCACGTCGGTGTACGTCACGCGATGCCTGTTCGTCAAACAATGAAAACACGCACTATCTTCAACATCCTTGGCCCATTGATTAACCCTGCTCGCCCTAACATCGAGTTAATGGGTGTTTACAGCAAAGAGCTAGTACGCCCTATCGCGGAAACCATGCTGCAAATGGGTATGAAGCGTGCTGCCGTTGTGCACGGTAGCGGCCTTGATGAAGTGGCGATTCATGGCGAAACAATCGTTGCTGAAATTAAAGATGGCAAAATTCACGAGTACACAGTGACACCAGCTGACTTTGGTTTGAACACTCACCCTATTGAAGCAATCAAGGGCGGTGAGCCAGAAGAGAACAAAGCCATCACAACAGATATCCTGACGGGTAAAGGCACAGATGCTCAAGTTGGCGCAGTGGCAGTCAACGTTGCTCTACTGATGCGTCTGTTTGGGCATGAAGACCTAAAGGCCAACGCACAACAAGCGATTGACGCGATGAACTCTGGCAAAGCGTACGAGCTTGTACAAAAGCTTGCTGCACACGCCTAACGAACGACGAGACAAAGAACATGACACAGACTACCGATAAACTGTCGACCCACGTTTCAGTCAAAGAAGCTGAAATGGCGGAAGTACTAGCAAAAATCGTTCGTGATAAATACCAATGGGTTAAAGCGCGTAAGCAAACTCAACCATTGGACGAGTTTAAAGCAGCGTTAACCGCAACAGACCGCAGCTTTTATGATGCACTGAGCGGCGAACAAACGGTTTTCATCACTGAATGTAAAAAGGCATCTCCGTCAAAAGGTTTGATTCGCGACGAGTTTGATTTGGACTACATTGCATCGGTGTACAACAACCACGCAAACGCAATTTCAGTACTGACAGACGAGAAATACTTCCAAGGTGACTTTGAGTTTTTACCAAAGGTTCGTAGCATTGCCAAACAGCCAATCCTGTGTAAAGACTTCATGGTTGATACCTACCAAGTTTACCTAGCTCGTCACTACTCAGCTGACGCAATTTTGCTAATGCTATCGGTATTAGATGACGAAGAATACAAAGCACTTGCTGAAGTCGCTCACTCACTCAACATGGGTGTACTTACCGAAGTCAGCAATGAAGAAGAGCTTCACCGCGCTGTCGCTTTAAAAGCAAAAGTGATCGGTATTAATAACCGTAACCTACGTGACCTTTCGACTGATTTGAACCGTACCAAAGAGTTGGCTCCGCTGATTCGTGAACTGGCTCCAGAAGCGATTGTCATCTCTGAATCGGGTATCTACAACCATCAGCAAGTACGTGACCTTTCAACATTTGCAGACGGCTTCCTAATCGGTAGCTCTCTTATGGCAGAAAAGAACCTAGAGCTTGCGGTGCGTAAAGTGACACTCGGTGAAAACAAGGTGTGTGGTTTAACTCACTCTGACGATGCAGCGAAGGCTTATCAAGCTGGTGCGGTATTCGGTGGTCTGATTTTCGTTGAAGCGTCTAAGCGTCATGTTGATATAGAAGCAGCTCGTTTAACCATGAGCGGCGCACCTTTGAACTACGTGGGTGTGTTCCAAAATCATAGCGTTACTGATGTTGCGAAAACGGTTTCTGAGCTAGGTTTATTTGCGGTGCAACTACACGGTGATGAGACTCAAGCGTTTGTCGATGAACTAAAACAGTCACTACCTGAAAGCGTTGAGATTTGGAAAGCTTACGGTGTTGCTTCCGGTGCTAAAAGTGCGCTGCCAGAATTACTTCAAAGCAACGTGACTCGTCACCTGCTAGATACTAAAGTGGGTTCTCAAACTGGCGGTACAGGGCAAGCGTTCGATTGGAGCCTAATCAACAACCAAAGCGTAATCATGTTGGCGGGTGGTCTAAACCCAGACAATGCCAACCAAGCGGCTAAGTTGGGCTGCTTAGGATTAGACCTAAACTCTGGCGTTGAATCTGCTCCAGGTAAAAAAGACGCAGACAAACTGCAACGCGCTTTTGCAGCGATTCGTAATTACTAATCTGGCTCCTAGAACTTACAACCTGGAACCCAGAGCTTAGAAACTAGAAGCTAGAAGCTAGAAAGCAGAATCAAAAAACCAATTAGTGAGCTTTGCCTTAGCGAAGCTCAAACAAGACTAAATGATTTGGTGTGAATACACTCCAATAGAATTGAAGGAATAACACAATGGCTAAACTCGATGCCTACTTTGGTGAATACGGTGGTCAATACGTACCGCAGATCCTAGTGCCAGCACTAGACCAACTTGAACAAGCATTTATTGATGCACAAGCCGATCCTGAGTTCCGCAGTGAATTCATGACGCTTCTTCAAGAGTACGCTGGTCGTCCAACGGCACTAACGCTGGCTCGCAACCTAACTAAAGGTACAAAGACCAAACTGTATCTTAAGCGTGAAGACTTACTGCACGGTGGCGCGCACAAAACAAACCAAGTACTTGGTCAAGCATTGCTAGCAAAACGTATGGGTAAGCAAGAAATCATCGCTGAAACAGGCGCTGGCCAGCACGGTGTTGCAACTGCTCTAGCTTGTGCTCTATTAGGTCTTAAGTGCCGTGTTTACATGGGTGCAAAAGACGTTGAACGTCAAAGCCCGAACGTGTTCCGTATGAAGCTAATGGGCGCAGAGGTTATCCCTGTTCATTCTGGCTCTTCAACGCTAAAAGATGCATGTAACGAAGCGCTACGTGACTGGTCTGCAACTTATGAAGACGCGCACTACCTATTGGGTACTGCGGCTGGTCCTCACCCATTCCCAACGATTGTTCGCGATTTTCAACGCATGATTGGTGAAGAAACGAAGCACCAAATCCTAGCTCGTGAAGGTCGCCTTCCTGATGCGGTTATCGCTTGTGTCGGCGGTGGTTCAAACGCTATCGGTATGTTTGCAGATTTCATTGAAGAAGAGTCAGTTCGTCTAATCGGTGTAGAGCCAGCAGGTAAAGGCATTGATACCGACCAACACGGCGCGCCGCTTAAACACGGTAAAACGGGTATCTTCTTCGGTATGAAAGCACCACTGATGCAAGATGAGAATGGCCAAGTAGAAGAGTCTTACTCTGTTTCTGCGGGTCTAGATTTCCCATCAGTTGGTCCTCAACACGCTCACCTAAATGCTATTGGCCGTGCTGAATACGACAACGTGACCGATGATGAAGCGCTAGAAGCGTTCCAATTGATTGCACGTAAAGAAGGTATTATCGCAGCGCTAGAGTCATCTCATGCCTTGGCTCATGCAGTTAAAATGGCTCACGACGACCCAGAGAAAGAACAGCTATTAGTCGTTAACTTATCTGGTCGTGGTGACAAAGACATTTTCTCTGTACACGACATTCTTAAAGAGAAAGGAGCATTATAATGGATCGCTATCAATCACTCTTCACTCGCTTAGCTGAAAAGAATCAGGGCGCATTCGTGCCATTCGTAACGGTTGGCGATCCTAATCCAGAGCAATCACTTAAGATCATGGAAACGCTAGTTGAAGCGGGTGCTGACGCACTTGAGCTTGGTATTCCATTCTCAGATCCGCTTGCAGATGGCCCGACAATCCAAGGGGCGAATATTCGCGCGTTAAATTCAAAAGTAACGCCAGATGTGTGCTTCGATCTTATCGGTCAAATTCGTACTAAATACCCAGAACTACCAATTGGCCTACTGATGTACGCGAACTTGGTTTACGCTCGTGGTATCGAGAACTTCTACGAGCGTTGTGCGAATGCGGGGATCGACTCAGTATTGATTGCTGACGTACCGACTAACGAAAGTGCCGAGTTTGTTGCAGCTGCTGAGAAGTTTGGCGTTCACCCAATCTTTATTGCGCCACCAACAGCAAGTGATGAGACGCTTAAGTCAGTGTCTGAACTAGGTGGCGGCTACACTTACCTACTTTCTCGTGCTGGCGTAACCGGTGCTGAAACCAAAGCAAACATGCCTGTGACGGCTCTACTTGATCGCTTGAATAAGTTTGATGCGCCACCAGCACTGCTTGGTTTTGGTATCTCAGCTCCTGAACAAGTGAAAGAAGCGATTGAAGCTGGCGCTGCCGGTGCTATCTCTGGCTCAGCGGTTGTGAAGATTATTGAAAGCAACGTTGAACAACCAGAAGCAATGCTTAAAGCACTTGCGGAGTTTGTAACGCCAATGAAAGCGGCTACGCAGAAGTAATCTACGGTCACTAAATAGAACCAATGATTCAAATAGTAAAAGGCTCCACAACTGTGGAGCCTTTTTTATTGCTTTGTACCGTCCTAAATATGGTTGACACATTTCCAACATGAAATTGGAGAGTGTCATGAAAACAACAAGTAGACGTACTCAACGAGATTATTCTCTTGCCTTTAAATTGGCAGTCGTAAGCCAAGTTGAAAAAGGCGAAATGACTTATAAGCAAGCTCAAGAACGTTATGGGATCCAAGGTCGCTCTACCGTTTTAGTTTGGCTTCGCAAACATGGTCAACTAGATTGGTCTAAAGGAATAGAACAATCGAGAGCGTTAGGAGCGACTATGTCAAACTCTTCCTCAACTCAAACCCCAGAGCAACGAATCAAAGAACTCGAGCAGCAATTAGAAGAAACTCAGCTCAAAGCTCAGTTCTTTGAAGCGGTTGTAAAAGTCATGGATCGAGATTTCGGAGTCCGAATTTCAAAGAAGCGCAAGGCCGAGTTATTAAGGAAAAAACGGTCAGAAAGTTGACCGTCACTAAAGCTTGTCACTTCATAGGTATTACACGACAAGCTTTCTACAAGCGCTGTGTTGCAGAAATTCATCAGACAAAGAAAGATGAATCCGTACTCGGTTTTGTGAAGGAGCAAAGGATGATGCACCCTCGTATAGGGACTCGTAAGATCAAGTATTTACTTGCTCAAAACGATATTGAAATCGGGCGAGACCGCTTATTCTCTCTGCTGAGAATGAATCGATTATTAGTACAGAATCGAAGGGCTTACCATCGAACCACAAACAGTAATCATCGCTTTTACTGCCATCCAAATCGAATCAAAGAAGGCTTAATACCGGAAGGTCCAGAGCAATTATGGGTTGCCGATATTACTTATCTAGCAACGCGGCGTGGTAGTACTTATCTCAGTTTAGTGACGGACGCTTACTCAAGAAAAATCGTGGGCTATCACATAAGTGATGATATGAAAGCTCGCACGGTCAAGCAGGCCTTTTTAAACGCGTTGAAAGAGCGGAAGAATACAGGTGAGCTTGTCCATCACTCAGATCGAGGTGTTCAGTACTGCTCTGTTGAATACCAAGAGTTGCATCGACAGTATGATGTATCTTGCTCAATGACTGATGGCTATGACTGTTATCAGAATGCGTTGGCAGAGAGGATCAACGGAATACTGAAGATGGAGTATCTGTTGAATAAGCCTAATGATTTAGATGAAGCAAAGAAAATGGTCGCTGAATCAGTAAAAATCTATAATGAATATAGGCCTCACACAGCTCTAAAATACAAAACGCCCGATGAAGTACATCGAGCGTTTTAGTCAATCAAGTGTCAACCCATATCAGGACGGGTCACTTTTCATTTGAGCAATCACTCATAGGCTTTCATCGCTTTCTTGATTGCGGCCTCATTGAGTGTCGCTTTGATCGGGTCGGTTATCTTCTCCACTAGATCGATTGGCATTGGAAAGATGATGGTGGAGGTTCTTTCGTTAGCCACCTCAGTTAGAGTTTGCATATATCGCAATTGAATGGCGTTAGGCGCTTGATTCAACACCTCTGCGGCTTCTCGTAACTTAGAGGATGCTTCAAGCTCACCGGTAGCATGTATTACCTTAGCTCGACGAGAACGTTCGGCTTCGGCTTGTTTAGCAAGGGCTCTCACCATACTGTCATCCAGATCAACATGCTTGATCTCGACATTGGCAATCTTGATTCCCCAGTTGTCGGTATGTTGATCCAAGATCGCTTGTAAGTCTCTATTGAGCTCTTCACGCTCAGACAACAGCTCATCCAACTCATGTTGCCCTAGTACTGAACGCAGCGTTGTTTGCGAAAGTTGGCTGGTGGCTTCAAGATAGTTCTCAACATTGTTAATCGCCATCTTAGGATCAAGCACGCGGAAATAGACCACCGCATTCACCTTGACCGACACATTATCTCGAGTGATCAAATCTTGCGTCGGTACATCCAATACAATGGTTCGAAGGTCAACTCGCACGATTTGTTGGATGAAAGGAATGATGATAATCAAACCCGGCCCTTTCACACCGTAAAAGCGCCCGAGGAAGAACACCACTGCACGCTCGTACTCGCGCAGCACTCTGAACATGCTGGCTATCAACAAGATAACGAGCACAATGACAATACCTATAGTGTGTATAAACATAACCGCCCCCTAATGGTAACGATGGCTAAGCAAATAATAATTCAATAACGTTTGTTCTAGCATGTCGCGCTAGCTAGATTTCGATGATGTATCATCGGGCAGCGCTTCAACATCCAAAGATAGCCCCGTCAACTTGGTGACTCTGATGATCTGCCCCGCTTGCAATTCACTCGCGCATTTGGCTTGCCATATCTCACCTTCGACCAACACTCGACCCGATCCAGGGAAACCGCTTACAACTTTGCCCGTGTCACCGACAACCGCTTCCATCCCCGTGGTCACTGGCTTGTTCCTCACTCGAACTAACATGGATATAGTGACGACGATAAAGGCAACAGAGAACAAACTGATCCCAATGATTAGCGGCAATGCAATTTGGTAACCCGGCACCTCTGTGTCCATCAGCATGATCGAGCCCAAAGTGAATGCAGCGACGCCACCCAACCCGAAGATACCAAAGCTCGGGCTAAAGGCTTCTGCCACCATTAGGGCAATTCCCAATAGAATTAACGCAAGGCCCGCGTAACTCACAGGCAGCATTTGTAAGGAATACATGGCGAGTAGCAAACAAATCCCCCCTAATACACCCGGTAAACCAACTCCGGGGTTATAGAACTCAAGGAGCAAGCCATAGATACCGATGAGCATCAGAATGTAAGCGACATTTGGATTAGTAATCACCGAAAGCAAGCTGAAGCGCCAATCTTGCTCTCGCTCGACAAAAGTCACCTCATTGAGCTGAATTTCCTGACTGACACCGTTGATTGTGATGGCACGTCCATTACTCAGTTCAACCAATTGTTGTAGATCGCTCGCGATGAAATCAATCACATTAAGCGTGAGCGCATTGTCTGAATCTAAGCTTGCTGCTTCTCTTACCGCCTTCTCTGCCCACTCTTCATTGCGATTGTGCAGCTTAGCCAAACTTACGATATAAGCCGCTGCATCATTAATGACTTTCTTTTCCATCGCGGTGGTGGCTTTAACCTGATCAGAGTTTTGTGGCTCTTGAGTACTTTCATTGGCTGCAGAAGTGTCATCGTCTTTGTTACTGTCATCTTGAGGGGATAAAGGATTTGAAGGCGCTTTACCACCACCAAGAGAAACTGGTGTCGCAGCACCTAAGTTGGTACCGGGCGCCATTGAAGCGATATGACTGGCTAACAAGATATACGTCCCCGCGCTCGCAGCACGTGAGCCAGCAGGCCCCACCCATGTTGCGACGGGAATAGGTGATGTCGTGATCGCTCTAATGATGTCTCGCATCGACGTATCTAAACCGCCAGGCGTGTTCATTTTCAATATGATGAGCTTAGCTTGCTCGTCGTGAGCTTGTTCTATCTCTCTTGTGAGGTAGTCACTCGTTGCAGGTCCAATACCACCATTAATCTCAATAACCCAAACATCATCAGCCTGAGCTAAGGCAGAACTAAATAGCAGAAGGAACGCAAATAAGCACTTCGATATAAAAGTCATGCACCTTCTCCTTACAACTGAGATGCTAGATTGACGTTTTATTCAAGCGTAGAGGTAACATCTTGGTAATAAATAGATACCTTAAGCATAGTTCAGGCTAAATTTCGCACAACCAACATCTCATGTTCTCTCCTTCTAGGCCTGTATGAAAAACACTCACCAATGAAGATTAAATGTTAATAAAAATGAGTTAACAGAACCCCACCAAAAGCATTCACAAAATCACAGCGATCAAATCTTTTATAAATTAAACAAATAACGCATCAACCAAAAACCAAAGCAAACGTTTGCCTTGGTGTAAAAAAACACCTAATAGCGATTCACCTCCTGTTTTTAAGAGACTTTCACCTCCGCTCATATTGATAAATGTAAAAGATACGTGTAAAACTCTTCGCGAAATATTTATCCAATGGTACATCGTACATTGGTGAGTAATTCTGGGATTTTTATATTTAGTAGCACAGAGGTTATGGAAGTGTTAAAAGAAAAGAGTTTACTAAGCAACATCGGCATTCAAGTCGTTATTGCAATGATCATCGGTACCGTAGTCGGCGCGATGATGGGTGACAGCGCAACAATGTTCGCTCCACTGGGTGCTATCTTCATCAATTTGATCAAGATGCTGGTTATTCCTCTAGTCGCGGTTGCCCTAATTTCAGGTGCTGCTGGTCTAGGTAATAGCTCATCGGCTGGAAAAGTCGGTGTAACTACACTGGGTTACTTTGCACTAACGTCTGCACTTGCTGTAGCACTAGCGCTTGTAATGGGTGAAGTGTTCGAACCAGGTCGCGGTATCGATGTTTCTGGCGTTGAAGGTATGTTCTCTTCAGAATACGCTGCGAAAGGCGAGCTTCCGACATTCTGGGCAACCATCACTGGCATGATCCCTACCAACGTTTTCCAATCACTGAATGAAGCAAACATCCTGCAAATTCTCGTTTTCTGCTTATTCTTTGGTATTGCGATTTCTAAACAAGCAAAAGAGAAGCGTGACCCTATCATCAACGGTGTAAATGCTATCGTTGACGCTATGGTATGGATGATCAACAAAGTTATGATCATTGCACCACTTGGCGTATTCGGCCTTATGGCTGAAGCTGTAGGTACGTTTGGTTTTGGCGCGCTTATGGTCGTGTTCAAGCTATTCATTGTTTACATCGCTGCGATTCTTATCTTCGGCTTTGTTGCTTACCCGCTGATGATTCAAATCTTCACTAAAACTTCTGCGAAGAAATTCCTAGTAGCAATGAAGAAGCCACAAGCGGTTGCTCTATCAACAGCCTCTTCTATGGCTACGCTGCCAGTAACAATGGAAACAGTAGAAAAAGAACTTGGCGTTCGTAACTCTACCGCTTCATTCGTTCTGCCTTTAGGCGCGACGATCAACATGTCTGGTAACGCGATCTACTACGGCCTAGTTGCTATCTTCTTTGCACAACTGTTCAACATCGACCTTTCTATGGGTGCTTACGTTGCTATCATCGTAACCTCTACGCTAGGTGCTGTTGGTCAAGCAGGTGTTCCAGGTCCTTCTTTCCTAGTGGTTGCCGTTCTTCTAGCAGCTGGTATCCCGATCGAAGGTCTACCTCTGTTGTTCGCTCTAGACCGTATCTTCGATATGATTCGTACTGCTCTGAACATCACGGGTGATGCGGCATGTGCAGTAATCGTTGATTATCTAATCAAAGACGAAGAACAAGAAGCTGAGCTACAAAAACAGCAAGCGTAATCAATAAACGCTAAGTTGGCGGTGGTTGAATTGATACCGCAGACATAAACGAAAAAATCCGAGAGCCTCATAGCTCTCGGATTTTTTGTTTTAAGCGCTCGATTTTTATTTTAGTCGACTACAAATCACTACCATAAATATCAAACGTGAAATACTTAGAAGCAATCTTGTCGTAAGTACCGTTCGCTCTTATTTCTTCGATGGCGGTGTTGAGCTGTTTAGCCAATTTTGAGTCCTGCTTTCTTAAAGCTAATGCAGTACCTTCGCCAATATAGGCTTTGTCGGTAACGGCTTTACCCTTGAATTCAAAACCCTCACCTTCTTTCTTGTCTAAGAAAGCGAGAGACAGTTGGTCAGAATTACCAAACGTTAGATCTAAACGGCCATTTTGAAGATCAAGGTATACCTCGTCCTGCCCAGTGTAACGCTTGATGTTAGCAACATCGCCAAACTTATCTGTCACGTAGCGATCGTGAATAGTACCTTGCTGAACACCAATAGTTTTACCTGCTAAGCCTGCCTCATCAATACTAAACTCTGTACTTTTGGCAGCTACAAACACGGCTGGCGTTTGGTAGTACTTGTCCGTGAACAAGATCTTGCGCTTACGCTCTTCGGTAATACGCATTGAAGCCATAATCACGTCTGATTTTCTCGCCAATAAGCTTGGTATTAGTGAATCCCAGCTCTGTGATACCCAAGTGCAATCTAGCTCTGCTTGCTCACACAAGGCATCAGCTATCTCAATATCAAATCCAACTGGCACACCATCGCTGTTTTTGTAGTTGAATGGCGGGTACGTAAAGTCTGACGCCAAACGGATTTCTTTCGCCTGTACTGTTGTACCAAGTAAAGCGGCCGCACAAGCAAGTCCTAATATTATCTTTTTCATCATTGCCATCCTAGATATGATCTTTATCGAGTTGAAATTGAGGTTCTTTATCTTGAAGCTGTTGAGTTTGTTGCTTCTTTTCTAATTCGGTTTGGTAACTTGCAAGTGACGCTATCACTTCCGCCATGTTCTCTGGGCTACCAATACTGATTCGAACGCAGTGGCGTAATGCAGGCTCATGATGTTGATTCCTTGTCACAATGCCATCTTTCGTCAATACACTAAACAGCTCATGTTCGGGCTTGTGGCGTAATAACACAAAGTTGGTAGAAGACGGGTAAACCTGTTCAATGAAATCAAACTGATTCAGTTCAGAAGCAAAAAGGTTTCGTAATTCAACCAGCTTTGATGTCGCTTCTTGCATCACGGCAACACGCTCAGTTGATAACGCCTCTAAAACTATCTGAGACGAGCAGTCCGGCATTGGGTATGGCGGAATAAGCTTAGCGACATACTGCATTACATTTTGACTCGCTAAGATAAAGCCACAGCGAACCGCAGCAAGACCAAACGCCTTAGACAAAGTGCGAATCACAACCAAATGGGGATAACGCTCAATAAGGCTCACCGCTGATGTCTGAGGATCAAATTCAATATACGCCTCATCGACCACGACTAGAGATTTACCGATGGTTCCCTCAAGTACCTCAATCAGATCGGCTTTTGGAATCACATTGCCCGTTGGGTTGTTTGGTGAACAAAGAAAAACAATATTGGCCTGGTCAGCTTTCTTCACAATATCGGCAACATCTAAGCTGAAGTCTTCCTGTAACGGAGAGTCCAGAATCTCTATCGCCAACGCATCAGCGCAAAACTCATACATTGCGTAAGTCGGAGAACAAATGAGGATATTATCTTGTGCTGGTTTACAAAAGGTTCTTATCAGTAAATCAATCGCTTCATCAGCACCACGAACCGCAACGGTTGCAGCATCAGTTTCGCAATAAGCTTGGTAAGCCTTAGCAATGTCTTGCGGTAAGAAATCAGGATAACGATTGTAACCTTGCTCACCTTCGAACAAAGCATTTTCCAGTTCATTAGCATTTAACCAGACACGTCCATCACCACCAATTCTTCTTGCCGATTGATAAGGTATTAATTTTTTTACAGCCTGAGGCACTAAGCTATCAATAAAAGATGTCAAGAAGCTATCCCTTCCATGTAATTGAAATTTCGCCACCACCGCCTTTATATTCAAAAAATGTGAGACATACACATATTGAATCATAAATGATGATTAAGTATTTATATTCAAACAGAACGCCATTGATAATTGAATCGAAATAATTACATAATAGTCATGATAAAAAATCATAGGTAAAGATATGAATCGCACACTACCTTCAACCAAAACCTTGCTAGCATTCTTGTCTACGGCACAACATCTCAACTTTACGCGCGCGGCGCATGAGCTCAATGTCACACAAGGGGCAGTAAGCCGTCAGGTGTTGTCATTTGAAGAAAGCCTTGGGTGTGATCTCTTCTACCGCCATGCTCGCGGGTTGTCGTTAACACCCAAAGGGGAAGAACTGGTTCCCCTCATTCAAGGGACAATTCAGCAACTACAATCGGCACTTAACCAGGTGGCCAGCTCTCCATCGAAGATCAAACTCAACGCCCCGAGTTGTATTACCTCTTGGCTATTACCTAAGTTAATGTCATTTCAGCAAGCTTTCCCTGAAATTGATGTTGAGTTGACCTCCACCATCAAACACGTTTTTGAACCAAGCTTTGATCCCTTTGATGCTGTGATTACCTACGGCAAAAAACCAAGCCAACAATCGATTGTCAGCCAGTTATTGTTTAACGAGCAGTTGGCTCCCATCTGCCAAGCGCAAAGCATTACCCAGAACCACCTTGTAAATAGCGCTTCTACGATCATCAAGCCACACAAGCTTGCTCAGTACACTTGGTTACACGCCAACAATGAACAGAGTGATTGGCGACTGTGGTTGGAACATATAGGCAGCCATGATCTTTCAAGCAAAAACAACCAACAGTTCGCGACGCTCGATCAAGCGATGAACGCCGCAATACAAGGGTTTGGGATAGCCATAGGCGATATCACGCTGGCTAAGCAAGATATCGATTTGGGGAGATTGGTCAGAGTGAGTGAAGGCAGCGTTTTCTCCGGCAATGGTTACTTCTTACTGCAACCAAAGAATCGCCAGAATTCGTCATTGTCGACTCTGGTTGACTGGCTCGTTGATTAGCGAGCAATGCTCTGGTGAGTATACCCAACAGAGCATTGTCATAATGAGAATCTGGTTAATTCTCAAAATAAAACTATTTCGCTACGGCAACACATTGTTCAAGCGGGAGAAGAGCAAGCGGTGTTTTAACTGATTGAAAAGAATTACCAATTCAATTTTTTAAGTGAATGTTCTGCCTAAAAACTTAAAATGGCATCTGAATTGCTTTGTCATAGATAACCCAACCAATATACAGCAGGTTGCACCATTATCACTGCAGCTTGTCACGGAGGATAGGCTATGACCTTACAAAGACATACGTATTACGGCTTGATTCACCACGGAATTAAAACTCTGTTGATCGACAGAATTGGTCACTTTACAGAGCGTGAATATCACGAATACCTTGATCTCACTACAGGAAAATCAACGTGTTTTGCAATGAGCGAGCAAGAGTTGGAAAACACCTTAGATAACCTAAAAAGTGAAGGCTACTTGGAAGATATTAAGAAGTTAATTCCTCGCTACCAAACGTCGTCGATGCGTTGATCTCCTGCCAACTTAAATCTGTTTACTACCCAATTGTCTCGGGCTATTTAGCATCGAGACAATTTTCGTTAGACTGTCTGCAACTCAACTAACCGGATATTCAGTCCACATGAAACAAATTCTTGATTTCATTCCTCTCATTATTTTCTTTGCGCTTTATAAGATGTACGACATCTATACAGCGACTGGTGCTTTGATCATTGCATCTGCAGTTCAAATTATTTTGACGTACTTCATCTACAAGAAAGTAGAAAAAATGCAGATCATCACGTTTCTAATGGTTGCCGTATTTGGTGGCATGACCATATTCTTGCACGATGACAACTTCATTAAATGGAAAGTAACGATCGTTTACGCTCTGTTCGCTATTGGCTTGACGGTAAGTCATATCATGGGCAAATCAGCAATTAAAGGCATGTTGGGTAAAGAGATCACACTGCCTGATGCCGTATGGGGCAAGATCAACTGGGCTTGGACTCTGTTTTTTACCCTATGTGCCATTCTCAACATTTACGTTGCTTTCAGCCTACCGTTGGATGTTTGGGTTAACTTCAAGGTGTTTGGCCTGCTCATCGCGACCTTGTTGTTCACATTACTGACGGGTGTATACATCTATAAGCATTTACCAAAAGATCAGCAGAAAGAATTAACGGATAAAAATACCGACGAGAAGTAATCCTAAGGGATGAGTCCTCATCCCCTTTTTGATACAATTCTTATCAATATGCTATTTAACAGTGGCCAATGATACTCGTGATCATTGGCCACTGGTTTTTTTGTGTTGCGGAAACTGGTCAAAATAAAGCCTATTATTTAATGACAATCTCACTAATTTGCGGTCATCTGGTTTCTTGTTGTTCATTGCACTCATTTGCCAATGTGCTTAACCAGTCAACACATCATTTTTTATTGAAGATAATCAATACCACCAAGAGTACTACAATGACTATTCAATCAACTTTGAACCCAATTGGTTCTTTACTTCTTCGCACATTAGCGATGCCTTCTGATACCAATGCAGCAGGCCAGATCTTCGGTGGTTGGATAATGTCTCAGCTTGACCTTGCTGGCGGCATACTGGCGAAAGAGATCTCTAATGGCAAGATAGTCACTGTTTCAGTATCGAGTATCGAGTTCAAACAGCCAGTTTCAGTGGGTGATGTGGTGTGTGTTTATGGTGACTGCACCAAGATTGGTCGTAGCTCGATGAATATCGACCTAGAAGTATGGGTTAAGCCTGTACTTGATCACGGAATCGGCGATCGTTACAAGGTGTGTGGCGCGACATTCAATTACGTTGCTGTAGACGAAAGCGGTAAGCCTCGCCCAATCAACAAATAGTACTTTTTATTAAGAGAATGATATCGATGGTCTTTAGTTTGTATAAATGAAATTGCTAAAGACCATACAACTCTCCCGCACCATTTCACAATTTCTTATCATTAGCTCTTCCAATACCCATTAGTTCGCGTAAATTAGCCAGATAACTAATTTAATCGCTCTAATTCAGTGAAGTAACATAAGGATATCTCAACATGTGGTACGTGATTTTTTCTCAAGACGTCGAAAACTCATTAGAAAAACGCCTAAGTGTTCGCCCACAACATCTAGAACGCCTACAAACACTTCACGATGAAGGTCGACTTCTAACAGCAGGTCCGATGCCAGCGATTGATTCAGATAACCCTGGTGAAGCGGGTTTCACAGGTTCTACTGTGATTGCTGAGTTCAATTCTCTAGAAGACGCACAAGCATGGGCTGACGCAGACCCGTACATTGCTGCAGGTGTCTACCAAAATGTGATTGTTAAACCATTCAAGAAAGTATTTTAACGTGAAAAAATGGATTATCGGTTCACTGGCCGCTGTTCTGCTTGCAGGCTGTAGCTCATCAAGTGAACAAGACAAACAAAGACAGCTAGAAATGATGGCGCAACATCGCGCTGGCGTTTTATCCGCAGGCCTGCCGATTGAGTATGGCCCGCTGTCGGTCATGCGCGTGCTGGCAAAGAACACGGTTATCGAAATAATGATGATCTACAACCAAGATGCAAAAGGTGCGAAGCCTTTAAACCAAGTTGTAGATATGAGTGTGAATAGCTACTGCACAAACTCTGAAGTAAGAGCAAACCTCGACATGGGCTTGGCTTACAACATCAAGATTCGCAACACTCGCGGACAACTGATCGTTGAAAAGCTGATCAGTAAAGAGACGTGTCAAAGTAGCAGCTAGTTTCTAGCTCGAGATTTGAACAAGCATAGAACCAAAAGGCCTCGCACTTGCGAGGCCTTTGTTTTGGGAGTAATCAAACCTAATGTTAGTTATGCTTAAGCTTCTGCGGCTTCCCACTCTTTGCGCAGTGTCTTTGTCGCCGATACAAGATTGGTCAGTGCCGCTTCTGTTTCTGCCCAGTTACGCGTCTTCAGACCACAATCAGGGTTTGCCCACAAACGTTCTGCTGGGATTTTTTCTGCCGCTTTCTTAAGTAAATCAACAATCCACTCTTCTGAAGGAATGTTTGGTGAGTGAATGTCGTAAACACCGGGGCCAATCGCATTCGGGTAGTTGAACTCTTCAAACGCTTTCAGTAGTTCCATGTTCGAGCGAGAGGTCTCAATGGTAATCACATCGGCATCTAGCGCAGCCACTGAGTCAATGATCTCGTTGAACTCGCTGTAACACATGTGTGTGTGGATTTGAGTCTCTGGCTTGGCACTCGCTGCTGAAATCTTAAAGGCATCGACCGCCCACTCTAAGTATTCTGCATGGTCGCGTTTTTTCAGCGGCAGGCCTTCACGAATAGCAGGCTCATCGATTTGAATGATGTTGATCCCTGCATTTTGCAAATCCGACACCTCATCACGCAGCGCAAACGCCAATTGATTGGTGATCTCTTTACGTGAGATGTCTTCACGTGGGAATGTCCAACACAAGATAGTGACAGGCCCAGTGAGCATGCCTTTCATCTGCTTTGACGTCAGAGATTGAGCATAGGTCGACCATTCTACCGTCATTGGTTTTTCACGTTCGATATCCGCAACCACAATCGCAGGTTTTACGCAGCGAGAACCATAGCTTTGTACCCAACCAAATTTGGTGGTTTGGAAGCCGGCTAAGTTTTCTGCAAAGTATTCCACCATGTCGTTACGTTCAGCTTCACCATGCACCAACACATCCAAATCGAGTGCTTCTTGACGTTTGACCGCATCCGCGATGTGACCTTTAAGTGCAGTCGTGTATTCCGCTTCACTCAATTGACCAGTTCGGTAGGCGCTACGTTGAACACGGATCTCGCCTGTTTGTGGGAAGGAACCAATTGTTGTGGTTGGTAACAACGGTAGACCGAGAACTTCAGACTGATGCGCCGCACGTTCTGCATAAGGCGCACTTCGCTCAGCTAACGCTTTAGTGATGGTATTAAGGCGCTCTTGTACCTGAGGCTTGTTTACGTGAGTCGCGCTCTTGCGGGCAACAATCGGTTGGCTATAAGTCTCACACGCTAAAATAGCATTTTGATCGCCGTCTAGCGCCGCACCCAATAAGCTCACCTCGGTCACTTTCTGTTTCGCGAAAGCAAACCAGCTTTTCACTTCTTCGCTAAGTGAATCTTCTAACTCTAAGTCAACCGGGCTGTGCAGCAGCGAACATGAGCTTGCCACCCACAGCTTGTCTCCTAACTTCTCTTTCACTGGTTGTAATTTCTCTAGCTGAGTAGCCAAGTCTGCTCGCCAAACATTGCGTCCGTTGATGACACCTGCAGACAACACCCAGTCTTTCGGTAACTTGTTTACCACTTCATCAAGTTGCTGCGGTGCTGCAGCCAAGTCGATGTGTAAACCATTGACGGGCAGTTCTATGATTTTATCTAACGTGTCAGTCACCGAATCAAAGTAAGTCGTAAGCAGCAGTTTTACATCGCCTTGAATCACTTGATAAGCCAACTTGAATGAATCAGCCCAACGCTTTTCAAGTTCCAGAGAAAGGATAGGCTCATCGATTTGCACCCACTCAACACCTAACTTGGAAAGTTTAGCCAAAATTGCTTGGTAGGCAGTAAGAAGGCGAGGCAACAAAGTTAAGCGGTCAAAGCCCTCTTCCACTTCTTTGCCTAGGTACAAGTAAGACAGCGGGCCGAGAAGTACAGGCTTAACTTTGTGTCCTGCTTTTATCGCTTCGTTCACTTCGTCAAACAGCTGTGGCCAGCTCACTTCGAACGAGTCGTCTTTACTGAATTCAGGAACAATATAGTGGTAGTTAGTGTTGAACCACTTGGTCATGTCAGACGCTGCCGAGCTGTCTTTTGATCCATTTTCCAAACCATGTTGACTACCACAGCAGGTTGATTGTGTTTGAGATTGACCACGACCAACGCGGAACAAGGTATCTAAATCTGGAAAGGCTTTTTCACCGTCGGAACCACCAGCATGACGCTTTGGAACGTGGCCTAGAAGTAGAGTAGTTGTCAGAACATGGTCGTACCATGCGAAGTCACCCGCAGTTGCAAAGCTTAGATTCGCGTCGGCTTGTACATTCCAGTTACGATTCCTTAGCTCGCTGCCGAGCTGCTTAAGTTCTGATTGGTCAATCTCACCGCGCCAGTATTTCTCGAGCGTGAATTTCAGTTCTCTTTTTTCGCCAATACGTGGGTAGCCAAGAATATGCGTTGTTGTCGTCATGAGTCTTTTCCTTATTCGATAATTTTAATTTCCAGTCAGACGGCCTTTGATGATTTCACTTCCTCACAAAGGCGTCTGGATGGCTAAACTATCGCCTTAATTCGATCTATGGACAACGTCCAAATATTCATCTTGTTTATTAATAATATTCATCTTGAATCATCTAAAGATGAACAGTTTAAATCCATCTGGACATCTAGACGTTTACAAAAGATCAAAAACACCGTAGGGTGATTATTAAGAAATATTGAATTGGCTTAGGGAATATGAGGAATACTCATGATAGAGCTTAAACACCTTCGAACATTGACCACCTTGAGAGATAGCGGCTCGCTTACTGCCACTGCGACTTCTCTTCATCTGACTCAGTCGGCGCTTTCTCACCAATTGAAAGACCTTGAGGCTCGTATTGGTGGTCAGCTTTTCCTGCGTAAAACTAGGCCCGTAAAATTCACCTCTGAGGGTGAGATCTTGCTTAAGCTCGCAGATGAGATACAACCAAGAATTGCTAAAGCAGAGAACGAACTGGCGAGCCTGAAAGAGGATGTGAATGGTCGTTTACACATGGCGATCGAATGTCACTCATGCTTCCAATGGTTAATGCCTGCTTTGAAGGAGTACCAAATTGCTTGGCCAAGTGTGACGCTCGATTTCTCATCAGGCTTTGGTTTTGAACCTTTACCTGCTTTGATGGCTGGGGAATTGGACTTAGTGATCACCTCGGACATTCAACCGCGTTCAGAGGTCCATTACGAACCGCTCTTTGATTTCGAAATGCGTTTAATCACCGCTATTAACTCACCTTTGGCAGACAAGCAAAGCATCGAACCACAAGATCTTAGTGATATCACGATGCTCTCTTACCCAGTTCAAAAACAGCGTCTTGATGTTGTGAAGCACTTTTTGCAACCCGCAGGCGTAGAGCCGAAGAAATGGAAACAGGCAGACAACACATTGATGTTGGTGCAAATGGTATCGGCTGGTTTAGGTGTTGCGGCATTGCCAAATTGGGCGATCAGTGAATTTTCGAGACAAGGGTTAATCGCCAGTAAGCCATTGGGCAAAGGGCTTTCAAGACGACTATTTGCAGCAGTGAGAAACTCTGAGAAAGACAAACGTTATCTGCAGGCTTTCTTTAGCACGGCAAGGCAGCAAAGTAAGAGCCACCTAGATGGCATTGAAGTCGTTTAACGATATTTATGGTGGGTTAAATAAGCCTGTGCTCGACGTTAGATGCAAGACAAAAGCAATCGGCAGAAACAAAAAAGTCACAGATAATCTGTGACTTTTTTCTCAGTATCAATTCAGTATCAACGATTAGTGGACGATACTTGTTTGAACACGAACAATGACGCGCCAATCGATGTTTATCTTGGATAAGACTTGAACTGATTGGTCAATGGATCGTATTGATAGCCAAGCATATCCAACTTACCGACGACACTTTCTATATCCATTTCATACATGCTGACCAGCTCTTCAAAGCTATCACATTCCAAACGAAGTTTTTCGTTGACGATTCCGAGCAAGATAATGCTATCGAAACCTTTGACGTTGCTTAAATCCATCCTGAACTCCTAACGAACACGCGATTAGAATTAAGTTTAGAACGCTTACTAGCCGCATGCTTAAAAACAGATCACACTTCTTTCGCTACAACGGATTTTATCAACGAAAAGTTTCGAGAACTCGACTGCCTCTTACAACGCCCAAACCGGTGTTAAGCCAATCACTGACGCTAATAACATCAGCAATGCTATCGTTAACTGCAGCTTCTCAGGTGTTTTGACAAACAGTAAATGCCAACACCAAACCACGATAGAAGAGATAAGCAAAGCAAAGCTAAACAACAAGGTTGAAATAACAGGTTCTAATTGCGCTTCCGACAGTGAATAAACGTTAATCACGGTCACCAACACCACCAGCATGCCACTTAATACACCCACAACAGGCAGAACGCGGTGAAATGCTTGTAAGCGCGTTCTTGCGATAGTCAGCAGTAAATGTCCGAAAGAAGCACCCAGTAAAGCCACCAGCAACACAGTCGCAATAATACCGACTGGATTTACCTGTTCGCTTGCTTGGATAGCGACGTATGACAGCGCCAAACCACACGCAAGGTACATCACCCAGATAGGGCCTGAGTCACGTGTCTTCTTAGTTTGAACTTGAGAATAGAAGTAAAAGATAGCGAATACGATCAAAAACGCTTCAATTCTTAATGAAGCAACAGCAAGCCAAAGCACGCCAATCGCAGGTAACATCTTGTGAATACGGCCACGTTGACCAGGGCAAATATCACCCTTCACTAAGATTAAAGTTAAGATCAGTTGGGCTCCTAATAACATGGGAGCAAATTGTACTAATAATGATTCGACCATTGTGGATCTACTTATTCAGACTTATTTTCGCGAATAATATCAAAAACTACCCCGAACACTAATCAAAATCACAAATTAGCGACACGACTCTACGCTTCTACTATGCTGTTCTATGGTGTGGCGGGTGGTGGTTAACGACTAAATCCAAAAAGACATCAGAACTAACAGGGGCATGTTCTACTGGCTAGTCTAGCCTCATGCCGCTATAATTCCCGCCTCAAAAATCAGAGGTTGAAATATGTACAGCGATATCACTCCTATTCACGAACACAAAAAATACTGGGCCGAGTGCTACGGAACAGCACCCTTTTTGCCTACCAGTAGAAAGGAGATGGATGCTCTTGGATGGGATAGCTGTGACATTATTATTGTAACTGGTGACGCTTATGTCGATCACCCGAGTTTTGGTATGGCTATCATTGGCCGTTTACTTGAAGCTCAAGGTTTCCGCGTGGGCATCATTGCCCAACCAAAGTGGGACAGTAAGGATGCCTTCATGGGACTGGGTCGACCTAACCTATTCTTCGGCATCACTGCGGGTAACATGGATTCCATGATCAACCGCTATACCTCTGATCGCAAACTTCGTCACGACGATGCCTACACACCAAACAATGAAGGTGGTAAGCGTCCTGACCGTGCAACTCTGATTTATTCTCAACGTTGTCGTGAAGCCTACAAAGGCACACCAATCGTACTTGGTGGTATTGAAGCAAGCTTACGTCGCGTTGCACACTACGACTACTGGTCTGATAAAGTTCGTCGCTCTGTATTGTTTGATGCAAAAGCAGACATTCTTCTTTTCGGTAACGCCGAGCGTGCGCTGGTTGAAGTTGCACACCGCCTTGCTGATGGTGAAGAGATCAGCAACCTAACTAACATTCGCGGTACAGCAATCAACTTGCCAGCAGCGCCTGAAGGTTACAAAATTATCGATTCTTCTCGTATCGAAAAACCGAACAAAGCCTACGTTCCGGTTAACCCATACGAAGTAGAAACGCAGTGTGATACCAAGAAAGATGAAAAAGAAGAAGTAAAGGCGCAGCCGATTACCATTCGTCCTTCTCGTCACGATGCAAAAACAACCGCGGTTCGTATCCCTGGTTTCGAAAAGCTAAATAACGACCGTATTCTTTACGCTCACGCTAGCCGTATTTTGCACCTAGAAACCAACCCGTATTCGGGTCGTGCTCTTATTCAACGTCACGGTGACCGCGAGCTATGGGTAAACCAAGCACCAATTCCTCTTGCTACTGAAGAGATGGATTACGTGTTTGGCCTTGCGTACAAGCGTGTTCCTCACCCTATGTATGGCAAAGCAAAGATTCCTGCATACGACATGATCAAAACCTCGGTTAACATCATGCGTGGTTGTTTTGGTGGTTGTTCTTTCTGTTCAATCACAGAGCACGAAGGTCGTATCATTCAGAACCGTTCGAAAGAATCGATCTTGGATGAAATCGAAGATATTAAAGATAAAGTACCTGGCTTTACCGGTACCATTTCTGACTTGGGTGGCCCAACAGCGAACATGTATCGCTTAGGTTGTTCTGATCCTAAAGCTGAAATTAACTGTCGTCGCCCATCATGTGTGTTCCCTAAAATCTGTGAAAAACTGAACACAGACCACCAGCACACCATTGACCTTTACCGCTCAGCGAGAAAGGTTCCGGGCATCAAGAAAGTAATGATCGCATCAGGCGTTCGTTATGACCTTGCGATTGAATCTCCAGAATACGTACGTGAGCTTGTGACTCACCATGTTGGTGGTTACCTGAAGATTGCTCCAGAGCATACTGAAAAAGGCCCTCTGGATCTGATGATGAAACCGGGTATGGGTACTTACGATCGTTTCAAAGAGATGTTCGAGAAGTACAGCGCTGAAGCTGGTAAAAAACAGTATCTAATTCCTTACTTCATCTCTGCTCACCCGGGCACGGAAGATGAAGACATGCTTAACCTTGCGTTGTGGCTGAAAAAGCATAACTACGAGTGTGACCAAGTACAGAACTTCTACCCATCGCCAATGTGTAATGCAACGTCGATGTACTACTCAGAGACCAACCCTCTGAAGCGCGTGAAATACAAAAAACGTGAAGATGTTCCAGTGCCAAAAGGCGATCGTCAACGTCGTCTGCATAAAGCATTGCTTCGTTACCACGATCCAGAAAACTGGAAAATCATCCGTGAAGCACTGATCAGTATGGGCAAAAAGCACCTAATTGGTGACAAAATAAACTGCCTAGTACCAGAAGAAGATTTTGAAGCTCAGACACCGGCACAGCGTCGTAAGTCTGGTCGTCATGGCTCACAACGTTTTGCAACTAAGCACAGTAAATCTCAACCGGGTCTTGGCGGCGAAAGCCCTCGTAACCATAAGCCTGGTGGCAATAAACCTAAACCGGGTGGTAAGAAGCCAACAGGTAGCCAAAGCAACGGAAAGCAGAACGGTAATGGTAACGCGAATAAGCCAGCGACTGGCTTCATCAAAAAAGCCCCTGGTAGTCAGCAATCGCAAGGCAACGGCGGCGGTAATGGCAAGCCAAACCGCAGCAAAGCGGGCAATGGTCAAGGTGGCAAACCTTCGGGTAACGGAAAGAATCGCCAGCGCGCCACACAGCGTTAATATAGCGAACCCATTTACTTCGCTATCGTAAAAAATACAAAGCGCAGCTATTTAGCTGCGCTTTTTTGTGTCTGGAAGATTTTCCAAATGGTTTCAAGCAATGAACCTACGAACGCTGCCATTGGTCGGGGTAATGGATAATGTCGTGGAAAACCGCTTTCTCTGTGCCGATGTTTTTATAACCATGAGGTTGCTCAGCGTTAAAACGTACCGCTTGCCCCGGGCTCAGTTCATGCCAGTCATCATCGAAGAACACCGCCATACGTCCTGCAATACACAATATATGCTCGGTCACTCCGGCATTGTGCGGCTCAGAAAAGTGCTCATAGTTTTCAGCTAATCCCAACTCATACACTTCAAAACCCACAGAGGGCTCAAACGGAAAAATAACACTGACCGAGAAGCCCTCATTCAAGCTTTCATCACGCAATTCATTTGCGTCTCGGAACAAACTCACCAGCTCATTACTAGAGCAAGACAAAATCAAACTCGAGAATGAAACGTTCAAACCAGTGGCGATTTGCCATAGCTTCGCGACGGTTGGGCTCGATTCACCACGTTCAATCTGCCCTAACATCGCTTTGCTGACACCAGTCGCTTTGGCAGTCGCGTCGAGACTCCACCCTTTCTCTTTACGAATTCGCTTTAGGTTGTGGCTGACTTGCACGTCGTTTTGGTCACTCAAACTCTCTTTTACGTTAAAGCTAGTTTCCACATTCATGTTCTTCGGCATGTTTTCGTTCATCTACCTATTTAAGTTTGCTCGTGCTTAAAGTTATCGCGAACAAAATTCAAACAAATAACTCTTGTGCGCTATAACGCACAAGTGCTAAGTTAAGTTCTATGTATGTTATAACGCACAACGAGAGTGGTTAGTATGGGTCAGGTTAAGTTTTCTCACCTCAGTACTGGTTTTATTGCGGTATTTATCGGTTATGCGAGTGCGGCAGCAATCATCTTCCAAGCGGCGACCAGTGCAGGAGCCAACCAGCAGCAGATTGCTTCATGGTTTTGGGCGCTCGGAATTGGCATGGGCGTGTCGACGATTCTATTGTCGTGGCGATACAAGCAACCAATAGTGACTGCGTGGTCGACACCGGGCGCTGCATTACTGATCACCTCGTTGGATGGACTCACCGTTGAACAAGCAGTGGCTATCTTCCTATTTAGCTCACTGCTGATAACCATTACCGGTCTAACTAGCATCTTTGATACGCTGCTTAAACGAATACCCACATCGATTGCCTCTGCGATGCTGGCTGGTGTGTTGTGGATGTTTGGAATTGGAATTTTCACCTCTTTGTCTCAAGAGGCCATTATCATCGGCACCATGTTAGCCGCGTATATTTTTGCCAAACCTAAGTTTGGTAATCTATTGATTCCTTTTATTTTAATGCTTGCAGTAATAATGAGCGGGGTCGCGGGAAAGCTCGATTTATCGGATGTGAGCTTAACGCTGACTCAACCAATGTTCATCACACCAGATTTTGATTTGGCGTCTTTATTGAGTGTTGGGATTCCGTTATTTGTGGTGACAATGGCATCACAAAATCTGCCTGGGTTCGCCGTATTGAAAGCTAATGGTTATAACCCACCAGCGTCACGAATTATCACCACGACAGGCGTTACCGGTGTGTTGCTCGCTCCCTTTGGTGGTTTTGCCTTTAACTTGGCGGCTCTGACAGGGGCAATATGCATGAGCCCCAACGCTGACCCAAACCCGAAAAGTCGTTACAAAGCAGCATTAGCGATGGGTGGTTTCTATTTGCTGGCAGGGGTATTAGGCACAACCTTTGTTTCTCTGTTTTCATCGGTTCCGCAAGCCATCATTATTACCATTGCAGGGCTGGCCTTGTTACCGACGCTTGCGAACAGCCTGACGACAGCACTTGCTGATGACACACATAGAGAAGCGGCGTTACTCACCTTTTTGCTGACTGCTTCTGGGATTAACTTTGCTGGCGTTGGCAGTGCATTTTGGGGACTGTGTTTGGGCTTAGCCTGCTACGGGATAAAGAATTGGCAGTTAAAAGCGGCTCAAACAAAGCCAACTCAACCTACACAAGCGAACGAAGGTAAAGAACAAAGTTAGAATGACCAATCGTCTTCAATAGTCAATGTTCAATAAAAAAGCAAGTCATTGGATAACTTGCCTTTTTCTTTCTTGTCTAACGGGTAAAAACCCAATACTGACTAAACAGATAGTTAGTAACCATACCAACCAAGATTCCAACGACCATTGCGATAAACACAGCCCCAGTAAACGCAGGCAGTAATTCCGTCATCAGCTTAAAACACAGTAAATTAGGTACCGCAGATATAGAAGCTGAGAACATGAACTTTTGCCACTGGATCAATTTTTCAGACCAACTACCCTGCCCTTTAAACTCAAAGGTCAGCACACGATTCCCAAACCACGTTGTCGTTGCAGCAGCAATGAAGGAGCCAATTCGCGCAGTCATTAAAGGCAACCCAACAACGTAATGCAGCAATGAAAACACTAGGCAATCAACAACAAACCCGCCAACACCAACCACTGCAAACCGAACCATCTTGTGATGGGACTGAAGCCTTCGGCTTTGTGTCTGAAGCTTGTAATTGATCATTCGCAGCCCTGAGTTAACGCTGAACATCACTTTCACTTCGAATGTGACTCAACGACAAATTTGGTTTGATGTTTTGGCTATGACAACTGAACAAAGCACGCTTTATTTTCACCGTCGGTTCCAAAATACACGTTAACGCGTTGTCTTTAATCTTGGTTTCTACTTCCGCTCTTTTACCAATCAAATAGAACTTGTCGATACCGTCTAGTTGCCCGATATCAAGTAGCTTCTTCGCTTGCCCATGGCTATAAAATTGCCCTGAGAACGGTCGCTTTCCTACATAAAAACTCGGTGATGAATCGGTGATCTGTTCGAAGATGATACGGTCACTTTTTTCGTTTGCCTTACCTAGGTTCAGGTAAACCATCGCAATCATCAGCAACACTGGCAGAACCAAAGCCACACTCGAGAACCACTTCTTATCTTTTTCTACAACAAGTATAGCAACCAGCAAACCAAGGGCTGGAATACCAGGTAGGACATACGCTGGGAGAATATTGCCCGCCATAGTGAAAAGGATAAGAGGCGAAATCAGCCAGCACACAAGGAATGAAAACAAACCTCTATTTTCAGTATTAATTTCTGCAATTTTCTTACGTCGAGCAAACGCTAATATAGGCAATACAATCGACCAAGGAGCAGCGGCTTGAATCCAGAACACCCAGATCATGCCTCGTGTTTCATCGTGAGCTGAACCGTAAAGGTCCCCTTCCCAACCACTCACAACAAAACGCTTAAAGTGCTCGCCAACGATGAAATAATCAATGAAACCCGGCGTTGCCATTTCAGCCATGATGTACCACGGCAGCGCGATCGCTAGCATCACACCTAGACCAGACAACAATGGAAAGCGTTGCCACAACACCTTAAAAGCGCCAAAGAAACCGTGTTGTAAGACCAACCAAGGGAATACTGCGATACCCATGATGACAATCGCTACCGGCCCTTTTGCAAGCAAGCCTAGAGCTAAACCAATAAAACCAACATAACCCCAATATCTATTGGTCTTCGCACTACCTTCTCCCTTCCAACATAGATAGAAACCTAACATGGCAATGGTCATCGCCAAGGTTAATGCTATGTCTGTCATCACAGCACCCGCCGCAATTGAGAAAATACCGCATGTCGCCAACACCACCGCGGCAACCAACGCACTTTGCCCAGTTCGTTTCGCCATGTAAGCCGTCAACAAAATCGTTGCTACGCCAGCCAACCAATGTGGTGCGCGAACGGCGAACTCACTCAAACCGAATAACTCAATGCCGATAGCGCTCATCCATGTGAACAACGGTGGCTTACCCCAAAAAGGAATACCGTAATCAAACTGCGGTGTTAACCAGTTCCCTGTTTCCACCATTAAACGAGCCATTTCGCCATAGCGCGCTTCTGTGGTGTCCATTAATGGGTAAGTCGCCAGAGATAAAAGCCTTAGAACCAATGCAAAAGCCAACAAGTACCATAGGTGCGTTCGGTTCAGGCTCATGCTGACTCCTCTAATTTAAAATGTGTTTTTAATGCAGGTGTATCGACCACCGATTGGATCAGATACAAAGGACGATTCTTGGTTTCAATGAAAATACGACCTATGTACTCTCCCATTAAACCAATACTCAGAAGTTGAATGCCGCCAAGGGCAAGCTGAACGACCATCATTGATGGGTAGCCCGTGATAGGCTCACCAAACATCATGGTTTTGAACACGATGACCATCCCATACACAAAAGCAGTCAGCGCAACTAACCCTCCCAATGCGGTAGCGATGCGCAGTGGACGAATCGAGAATGAGGTAATACCATCCATCGCCAATCCAATGAGCTTGAGGTAGTTCCATTTCGTTTCACCGCAGAAGCGAGCATCACGCTTAAATTGGAGCGTCGCTTGTCGGAATCCTGGCCATGAAAAAATGCCTTTCATGTAACGGTTACGTTCTGGAAGTTGATTGATATGGTCGACAACTTCGCGGCTTAACAGTCGAAAATCGCCCACGTTCTCAGGCACATCAATCTTCGCAGCCACGTTCATTACTTTGTAAAAGCTTGCCGCTGAAAACTTCTTGAACCACGTTTCACCGTCACGTTGGCTGCGCTGCATATTGACCACGTCATAGCCTTCGCGCCATTTCGCGATCATTTGCGGAATCAGCTCCGGTGGATCTTGCAGATCTGCATCGAGCAGAATCACGGCTTGTCCACGGCAATGTTCAAGGCCAGCACTCATGGCTGACTCTTTCCCAAAATTACGGCTTAAACCAATAACAGAAATTGAACTGTTGATTGAAGTAAATGAACTCACCAAGTCCAAGCTGTTGTCTTTGCTGCCATCGTCAACATAAACAATCTCGCTCGTAATCGGTAAGCTATCGAGAACCTTAGTGAGGCGCGAGTGGAACTCTTCCAACACCTCTTGTTCATCGTAGAAAGGCACAATGATAGACAGAGATACCGCAGGATTAATCTGCGATGTAGATATCTTAGGGTGGCTAATATGAAGTTCAGACATAATACGTTCTTCTATTTTTTAATCTGAAGCCAATCTACCCTCCCATAAGTGAAAGTTATGTTATTGACATATTTTTCACGCTCACTCAGGATAATGTTACTGTCTATTTCTGTATGAGAATCAAAATGAAACGAGTTCTATTAGTCGAAGATAACCGTGAAATTGCAGGTGTCTTGTTTGATTACTTTGAGTGTATTGGTATGGAACTCGATTATGCGGACAACGGCGAACTTGGCCTGCAACTCGCAATGGAAAACTCATTTGATATCATCATATTAGATCTAATGCTGCCGAGAATGGACGGACTAACGGTTTGTAATAAACTGCGAGATCAAGGCAACGCGACACCTATTTTGATGTTGACTGCATTGGATAGCCGAGACGATATGCTAAAAGGCTTTGAACATGGCGCCGATGATTACCTTACCAAGCCTTTTGATTTGGATATTTTAGAAGCGAGAATGAACGCGCTGGTTCGTCGTTACCGAGGAAAAGTCGCCTCTTCTAAGCTTCAGTTTGGTGAACTCACCATCGACCAAAAAACCCGTAAAGCTTACCGCCAAGACAAGCTTCTTGCGCTAAACCCAACCACTTACACCATACTTGAGATGCTTTGCCAAAGCGCACCTGAAGTGGTCACTCGCGAAGATATCTCATACAAACTTTGGGAAGAAGACGAGCCCAACAACGATGTGTTACGTAGCCATATCTATCAATTACGTAATCAACTCGACAAGCCTTTCGACACCCAAATGTTGATTACCGTCCCTAAAGTAGGATTCCGTATGGAGTCATCGAATTGATTTTAAATGTTCTCACCAGTACCAAAACCCTAACTGGCCGCTTAGCGGTTTTCTTTGGGTTAATGGCCGTGATTGTGTCTGCATTCGTCTATGTTGTTTTTGTAGCAGCACTTTATTTATCAGAAGATCGAGTAGGTGAAAGGCGTATCCTGATCGACCGCAACTATGCGGTTGGCTTATTCCAAGCTGGTGAGAGTGGCGCGTTGAGAATTGATGACCTGACCATTGCCTACAACGATATTTCATTCTTACCTCCCGAATACTTGAAGTACATTGAAGGTAAAGAAAGCTTTGTTGGCGAGGTCGGAGAAGAGCCAGAATCACGCATGATGTATGTAGGTGAGTATTCTGATGAGGGCGAGACCCACCCGATCATCCTGCTTTCCGAGATAGACCGCGTTGAACTTGATATCTACGAATTAGTGTATGCCACCACTTTTGTACTGGCACTACTTTCTATTTTGATTTTTAGCTTTGGGGCACTGCTTTATCGACTATCTAAGCGACTGATTGAGCCTTTTAATTCCCTGTCTGAACAGCTTGAATCGAATAAGCTCAACCTAAACGAAGAGTTCGGGGTGAGTGACGATGCAGCGGTGGAATTTCGTCAATTGACGGATCAACTCAATCAATATCGTCGAGAAATCAACTCCCTACTCAAGCGCGAACAAGCCTTTGCTCGCTATTCAAGTCATGAATTGAGAACCCCGCTGACCGTTGCTCGCGGGGCGAATAAGCTGCTCCTTCGCAGTGAAACAACTGAATTTCAATCTCGCCAGGTTGAACGTATCGATGACGCCATTGTTCAGATGTCAGAAATGGTCGATGCCCTGCTTGGTCTCGTTCGTTATGAAAGGAACAGTGACGATGAACCACTACGCTTGTTTAGTCAGCAAGAGCTAGAGACGATCGTTTCGAAAAACTCGTTACAAGCAGACGAGAAGGAAGTCGAGGTAACCTTACAAGTTCAATCAGAACCAACCATTCAAGCCACCAGCGCGATCATGAACATGTTGGTCGGCAACTTGTTGAGAAATGCGATTGCAGCAACCAATAGCGGCACTGTAACCATCACCCTCTCCCAAGATAATCTTGTGATTGAAGATCAAGGCGAAGGCCTTCAGGAACAATACAACCCAAATGGTCATGGGCTAGGCTTGTTGATTGTCGATGACTTGTGTCAGCGCTTCCATTGGAACTTTGAATTGTTCAATCGCAGCTGTGGTGGATGCACCGCGAAAATCGACTTTCAAACCGATTCTCCCTTGTCCATACCAGAGCAGATAAACTCGTAGTACTCAGTTCAATATCCGACGAAAACTTGATTTAGTTGGTTTACAGCGCTCGCTAGCTACTAGATACTCGTTGGTCCTATTTGATTTAAAAATGCAGGCTCCTTAGTCAGCATTTTGTCTAAGTGCGATGAAACTAAATAATAGCCCTGTAACTCAGCATCAATACAATGAGCACACCTTTTTCTTAAAGCGTGACGATCAGCTTCATTCCCATTTCTGCGGCAACAAAGCGCGTAAATTCATGAAGCTATTGGAAGACGAACATCCTGAAATAACAACCTTGATCAGCTATGGCTCTGCGCAGGCTAATTCTCTGTTCTCACTCGCGGCACTGGCAAAGATCAAAGGTTGGACGCTTGAGTTTTACGTCGACCACCTTCCCCAGTGGCTACAAGAACGCCCAATAGGCAACTACCGTGGCGCTATTGATCTTGGGGCTAAGGTTATTTCCGTTAAAGAGATAGGCTCTGAACTTCATCCACAAAAGTACATTGAGCAAGTAAGACAAGCAGACGCCCACTGTATTGTTTTGCCAGAAGGTGGCCGCTCTCAACTTTCTGAGTATGGTGTTAAGCAACTGGCGATGGAGATACTGAGTTGGACTCGCTTCGAAAACAAGCACGATTTTGTGGTTGCACTGCCCGCTGGTACAGGTAGCACAGCACTGTATCTTCATAAGCACTTAAAGTTGCACAACATCCCAGTCCTAACCTGCGCTTGTGTCGGCGGCGATGATTACCTAACACAACAATTCAATGAACTTGGCGAAACCGATCACCCACAGATCTTACCGCTCAAAGCCAAACACCACTTTGGTAAATTGTATCAGCAGGATTATCAAACTTGGTT
The DNA here is from genome assembly GCF_014879975.1 of Vibrio bathopelagicus. Taxonomy (NCBI): domain Bacteria; kingdom Pseudomonadati; phylum Pseudomonadota; class Gammaproteobacteria; order Vibrionales; family Vibrionaceae; genus Vibrio; species Vibrio bathopelagicus. Next base: position 2,340,273 of record NZ_CP062500.1, read on the forward strand.
AGACCTTCAAGAGCAAACCGACATTGAGTTCGACCTGCTATATGACCCATTGATGTGGCAGTGCTTAGAGCAGTGGCAAGAAGATAACCCAGACAAAACCATCATCTATATCCATCAAGGCGGCATCTTAGGTAATGAGTCTATGTTGCCTCGCTATCAGCGTAAATATCCAGATATGTGCAGCAGCACGACTAACGCGTCCTGGTAATTGTTCTCTCTACTTCTAACTCAAGCTATTTGAATTTCCGTTCCGTTAAACAACCATCACACTTCATATGTAATGGTTGTTTAATGCATTTCCCTTCAATATTTACCTCTAACATTACACTTCAAATTAGAAACAGAAATCTGGCGAGAGTCATAACGTTATCTATACTTTCCATTGGATTGCCACTTGTCATCTGAAGGAATAACGTATGCGAACACTCACTACGCTAGGTCTGTTTTCGGTTTTACTTCCCTTTTCAGCACTGTCTGGAGAAAACGTCATCTACCAGGTTGATGGCATAGAGTATGAAGGTTATTGGAGTGAGGCCAGCGACCAAGCGCCTTTGGTGCTGCTAGTACATGATTGGGACGGCTTAACCGATTACGAAAAGAAACGTTCTGAGATGCTCAACGAACTCGGTTACAACGTGTTCGCCATCGACCTATTTGGTAAAGGCATTCGCCCAACAGAAGTGAAAGACAAAAAACAACACACCGGCGAGTTGTATAAAGACAGAGAAAAAATGCGTGCGCTACTTAACGCAGGAGCAATGGAAGCAAAAAGGCTTGGTGGTAACTTAGATAACAACGTGATGATGGGATACTGCTTTGGCGGAGCCGCTGTGTTAGAAGCCGCACGCGCGGGCATCCCTTCGAAATCTTATGTCACTTTCCATGGTGGGTTGTCGACACCAAAAGAGCAAGACTACTCACAAACCAAAGCGCCGGTTGTCGTGTTCCACGGAACCGCTGACGCCATGATCTCAATGCAAGATTTTGGCAACCTTGCTGCGGAACTAGAGGCGACAAAAGTACCTCATGAGATGATCACCTACAGCGGAGCTCCTCATGCATTCACTGTATTCGGCTCCAATAATTACCAAAATGAAGCTGACCAAAAATCATGGCAACGATTCACTCATGTGTTAGAAACCACGACCAGATAAGCAGCAACTCTAAAACCAAATCAGCCCATACATAATGATAAACATGGGCTGATTCGTATGACCAAGTATTTTGATGAACTAAATGTAACGATGAAGACTCAAGTCGTCTGATTGAATATCGCTATGAGAGCCACTAACCACACTCGCTAACAACTTTCCTGAACCACACGCCATCGTCCATCCCAACGTTCCGTGTCCCGTATTAGTAAACAGATTCTTAATTGGCGTTTTGCCGATAATAGGCGTGCCATCTGGCGTCATTGGCCTTAACCCAGTCCAGTACTCTGCCTTGGAGAAGTCCCCCGCCTGCGGGAACAGGTCTTTTATCACCATATCAATCGTCGCTTTGCGTTTTTCCGGAATCAGGTAATCAAAACCAGCAAGCTCTGCCGTTCCTGCAATACGAATACGGTCATCAAAACGAGTCATCGCCACCTTATAGGTTTCATCCATCACGGTAGAAGTCGGTGATTTCTCCGCATTAATGATAGGCAATGTCAGTGAATATCCTTTGACTGGATACACAGGAATAGACAGGTCGACTTGCTTGAGTAAATCACGAGAATAACTGCCCGAAGCCACCACATAAGCGTCCGCTTTGAATTCACCTTGGGTCGTGGTGATACTCTCAATGGTTTGATTCTGATGATTGAGCTTGACCACTTCAGTATCAAACACAAACTGAACACCAAGCTTCTTCGCTTTTTCGGTCAAGGCTAAACAGAACTGATGGCAATCACCCGTTTCATCATGAGGTAAGTATAAGCCGCCCACCAGCTTGTCTTTCACGTCAGCTAATCCCGGTTCAACCAACAAACACTGCTCGACTTCAAACAGCGAATGCTCGATTCCACTCTCTGTTAGCAACTTCATATCCTGCTGAATAGCGTCCAACTGCTTCTCGCTTCGAAACACTTGCAGTGTCCCTTTCTGCCTGCCTTCATAAGCCAGTTCTTCGCTGGTTCTGAGATGGGTCAGACAATCACGACTGTAATTCGCCACTCTCAACATACGAGATTTATTCTGTGCGTATTTGGCTTCATTGCAATTGGCGAGCATCTTGGTCGCCCAAGAAACCAATTCAGGGGAAAGTGACGGTTTCACTTTTAATGGCGCGTGCTCTTGGGTTAACCACTTCATCGCTTTTAAAGGGATTCCGGGGGCGGCCCATGGGGAGGAGTAGCCGTAAGAGATTTGGCCAGCATTCGCAAAACTGGTTTCCTTACCACTGCTATCTTGACGATCGATAACCGTCACCGAGTGACCCTCTTTCGCCAAATACCATGCGCTAGTCAACCCAATAACACCACTGCCAATAACGATAACTTCCATTGCATCCGCCTTTTATGTCACGCAACATTCTTGTAACTTTCGGACACTTTATTGGGCAGGCATTGACTTAACAATACAGTTGGCGTTGATAAAAAGTCATCACTGTATAATTAAAAGAAATACCCGGGATTACAAAACGATAGCGTGGGCATCGCTACGTAAAAAAGACGTGTTCTCCATTAAGAAATCAAGGAAGGTTTCGGCTTGAATACTCAACTCTCTTCCTTTCAAAGATTGCACCTTAACGGTCGCTTTGGATAACACCTCAATCTCAGTCGGCACAACTTCTATCCGGCCTGATTCTATCTCTTCAAGAACCGTCAGCTTGGGCATAAAAGTGACACCAAGCCCCGCGACAACAAAGTTAGTCAGTGCAGTAACCGAGTTGGTTTGTAATTTGGGTTGGAGATTAAAATGCGACATTTGCTCGGCGTGTTTTACTAATCGTCCCATGCCTGTCGATGTATCGATCAAAGCCAGCGACACATCTGTGATTTCTTGCAGTGTCACAGGTGTCTCTTTCATCGTCAGAAAGTGCCCTTTCGGGGCGATAAGTTCTAGTGGGTGACTGCGTTCCACATGCGTTCGTAGTTTTGGATGCGGTGCTGCTGCGTAAGTGATGGCAAAATCGATCTGCTGATCTTCAAGCATCTTAACTGCATCAAGAGCACCGGCTATTTCTATCGACAAATTGATGTCTGGATAACGGGTCATAAAGGTCTGCATCGGCTCAGACACTAAATTGGTGATAAACCCTTCACCTATCGCAATACTGACGCTACCACCAGTCAGGTTTTTAAGCTTGGTCAATTGAGTTAATACTGCCGCTTCACCTCTTATAATGGTGCGATAGTGGTTCAACAACTCATTTCCCGCTTCCGTTAAATAGGACTGACGGTTATTGCGCTCCCACACCTTCATCTCAACCTGATCTTCAAGTTGGGACAGCATACGACTCACAGCTGCAGGATCAACATTCAACATCTTCGACGCCTTACGTAACGACTCGTATTTCGATAAAGCACTAAGGTATTCCAGCGCGCGGATATTAAAGTGGTGCATTCAACTTCCTTGTGATTAAAGTGACACTAAGAACAAGCGTCTCATAAATTCGGCATTAACCTATATTCCAATTTGACGAGATAGGGCTTGCCCTCATCAACTTGTGCACCGAGTCACTTCAAGACTATGGTTGATCGGCTATTTAGGTGTTTTATCTGATCCAAGTAAAACAAAGGCGACAACTTTCGTTATCGCCTTTGTACTGCTGGTTGATGATTGCTTATTGCTGACTAAAAATGAATAACGACTATTTCAACGCCAATAATTTATCAGTGAACTCAGCGAAACCATATCCGCCGGGTTTCTGCATCACAACAACTGGGTGATGCGATAACTTGGTCCAATAGTGCTTAATGTTAGCTACACCAACACTGAAAGGTAGTGCTTCAAACATAAACTGGTCATTCATGGAATCGCCAACGTAACAGGCATGTTGGAGTATTTCTTCATCAGACAACCCTTTCTCTTTTAAAAAGGCCGTTGAAGTGGCTCTTTTTGAGTGATCACCATACCAAGCATTAATGTGAATTGAGCTTGCTGTCGCATGTGCACCTAACGCGTGAATCTTAGAAACGATTTCTTCAATAATGGCATCATCGACTCGAGGGCGATTCTGGCCAATATCAATCGCAACTTCACATAAGCGATAAGACTGGTCGAGCGTCAAAGACAACTCTGGGTAATCATTAAGAATGTCTAAGACCTCTGCCTTCAGGCGCTGCTGCTCCGCTCTGACGTCTTCTAAAGGCGTCTGAGATCGTAGCGTAAGGTAACCATTCTGCTTTTCCATAATGAATGCCCCGTTCTCACCAAGAACCGCATCCACAGGCCATAATTGCGCGATATGATCACACCAACCCGCACAAGCGCCCGTTACAGCCACGACCTTTTTCCCCGCATCTCTTAGCGCCTTCAAGGCCACCAATGTTTCTGGTGGCAACTGTCCTTGCCAAGTTAAGGTATCGTCGACATCCGTCAGTACCCAATCAACGCTTTTCCAATTTTGGTCTAAATCATTCGTTACCGAATTCATTTCTACACCCTCAAATATAAACTAACTTATTAGTGTTAAAGTAAATTCGGTAAAAACATCACTAAACTTTCAGAGAAAGTCAGCAACATCAACACCGACAATAAAGCGAGTAGTAAAGGCACTACTTCTTTTACAAAATCGACCATACGAACGTTCAAGATGGAACATACAGTAAACATCATCGAACCGAACGGTGGCGTCACACCACCAATCATAATATTGACGATCACGATAATGCCGAAGTGAACTGGGTTTACGCCTAAGTTGAGCACAGCCGGAAGCAATAACGGCGTTAAGATAATCATCGCTGCCCCACCTTCGATGAACATCCCTACAACAAGCAACAGCACGTTAATCAATAGCAACAAGACTAACTTGTTGTCGGTAAGCTCTATCAAAGCAGACGCAACATTGTGCGGAATTTGCTCAAGCGTCATGTAGTAACCGAAGACCATCGCTCCGATAATAATAAACATCACACTACTGGTGCCCTGCACCGTTTCACGCATGATGAGCGGGATATGTCGAAAGCCGAGCTGACGATAAACAAAAAACCCAATAATCGCACAAAGCAATACTGCTATTGCCCCCGCTTCTGTCGGCGTAAATAAACCAAAACGCATGCCCAGAATAATGCCGAAAGGAATCAACAGTGCGGGAATCGCTTTAAGAAAATAATGAAAGCGCTCTTTGGCAGACGCTGGCTCAGAACGAGAAGGCTTGTAACGACGCTTACGAGCAATGAACGCAATAGTCACCATCAGCGACAACGCCATCAAAAATGCAGGAACATAACCCGCAATAAACATCTGATGAACTGAGACATTCGCCAACAGGGCAAAGATGATTAAGTTAATACCCGGTGGAATAACTGGGCTGATACTTGATGATGCCGCTGTTACAGCCGCCGTGAATGGCAGATCATAACCACGCTGGTCATTTCAGGTGCAAGAATCTTCGATTGCATCGCAGCATCGGCATTCGCAGAGCCTGAAATACCGCCCATTAACGTACTCAGCGCCACATTAACCTGCGCCAGACCACCCGTTTTATGACCAATCATTGAGTCTGCAAACGCCAACAAACTTTTACTGATCCCCGCATAATTCATCACTGAGCCGACCATGATAAAAAAGGGAATAGCCAACAAAGGAAATGACTCTGTCGAGCTAATAAAGCGCTGCATTACCAAGCTGACGGGAATCGAGTCATTGATAAAGAGAAAGTACACCATCGCCGACGCGATCAATGAAAAAGCAATGGGTATATTCAATAGAAACAGAACAAAAAGAATGAGGATTGGAAGATAGCTTTCCATTAATCGTACCTACTTAAAAGAGCGCTTTAGAGAAGCGATATCGCTGACGATGAATCGAACCGTGTGGATTGCCATCAATGAAAAACAAAGTAACAACACACCATTGATAGCAAAATATGACATGCCCATCACTGGCGTTACCTTGTTGGATAACATCAAGTATTGATAACTCAGAACAGCCATCAGAATGTTCAGAGCCAGTAGGAAGACAGAAACACATAACCTAAACGGGATTTTTGCTTTTTCTGGCAGCATGGCGACCACCACATCAACACCCATGTGGAGCTTATGTTTATAGCAGGAACTAATGCCTAAATAGACAGCCCATATGAAGCAAATAACCGAGAGCTCTTCACTCCAAGGGACAACAAATCCAAACCCATAACGTAAAACAACATTAATAATGACCACTAAAACGGTAATCGAAATAGCAATAGAGGCGAGGATTTCTTCAATATTTTTCAATAAAAACAAAAGACTTCTCCAATGAAATACCCAACATCACATCGGTTACTTCAGGAATAAAACGGCCTGAAGGAAATCAGGCCGTCTTCATTAACGAATTAATCTACATTCGCAGAATTACTGTTCAGCTCGAATCGTTTCCAACTCTTTCATGATCGTTGCGTGTATACCTTCACTCCATGTTGGGAATTGGTTGTACACGTCAGCTGTCAACTCATTGAATTCATCCGAGTTAACTTCATTAAACGTAACGCCTAGCTCTTCAAGTTTTTGAGTGTATTCAACATCAAGCTTAACCAGCTCTGCAGTATTAGATTCCGCGCCGGCTTCTAGCTCTTCATTGATGATTTGCTGTTGCTCTGGCGTAAACTTGTCCCAAAGAGTCGGTGAAATATAGATACCAACCGTGCCTAGGAAGTGTTTAGTCAAAGACATATTCTTCGCTACTTCGTAGATTTTGGTTGAGTACATCGTCAAAATCGAACCTTCAAGGCCATCAACAACGCCTTGTTGAACACCGGCATAGGTTTCTGGGAATGGCAAAGAAGCTGGAGCCGCACCCATTGCTGAAAGCGTGCTGATAAACAACTGGCTTTGTGGAACACGGATACGCATCCCTTTCATGTCTTCAGAATTCACTATTTCTTTATTAGTGATCATGTGACGGAAGCCAAACATGTAGTCTGCATTCAATACTTTAATGCCTTTTTCTTCAGCTTTAGCCTTCAAGCCCGCGACAAATTCCGTATCCATCATCGCTAAATATTCATCATACGTGTTGTACAACATTGGACCTGCCAGTGCAGCGAAGTCTGGTACGTAATCGCTCAGGTAGGTTAAATCCTCAACGGCAATCCAGTTCGCGCCGTTAACGACTTGCTCCAAGTTGTCTTTATAAACCGGTAATTGACCACCAGGAAAAACTTTAATATTTACCGAATCTTCGGTTCTTTCGCGTATTTTATCGGTCGCTTTAATGAGTTCTTGGGTTAACAACTCGTTTTGAGTGAACACAAGGCTCATGTTGATATTGATCGGCTCGTCTTTAGCGTCCGTTCCGGCCTTGTCAGCTTCACCACAACCAACAAGTAACGTTGCGGCCATAATTACTGTACCTAATAGCTTTTTCATCTTTTAATCACCTTATCGTGGCTATCTTTTCTAAATATAGAGGGTGTTATTAAGTTTTCGTAGAGTATGTAAGTGAATTATTACATTCATATGAACATTTACCTTAGCCACTTGAACACATTGAGGATAAGGTCTCACTATTGTATAAACTCTAACCGACTTCTTTTAACCAGCTCTCAGTTAAAATGGGGTGATATAGCCTATCGATAATAAAACTGTAATAAAATAAAGCTAATGTCCCCTAAATTTTCAAATGAACATCGAGAATACATTATGATTACAGGCCACCGCGGTGCCGCTTCTTTAGCACCAGAAAATACGTTAGTCAGTATTGAGCAAGCAGCGAAAGCCGGTGCAGGCTGGGTTGAAATTGATGCCCAACTCAGTTCCGACGGTATTCCTATGGTTTTTCATGATAAAACGGTGAACCGCTGTACTAATGGGACTGGGAATATTGCAGATTTAGATCTGTCGGCACTCAAGGCTTTAGACGCTGGCAGTTGGTTTGGTCGTGAGTTTGTAGGAACCTCGATTCCGACATTAAGTGAAGCGCTAGACAAGTGCCTAGAACTCGGTCTAACTCTGAATCTTGAGATCAAGATATATGACGATAAGGCGATCAAACCTTTAGTTGAGCAAGTTATTGCGCTGATAAAGCAAAAGAACTTCCCTAGCGAGAAACTGCTCATCTCAAGCTTCAAAAAGGATGCGTTAAGTCTATGCCAAGAGTTAATGCCCGAAGTTAGACGAGGATTCATCTGCGAAGTATGGAATGATTTCAGCCTTGAATCACTCCAGCAACTCGACTTATATAGCATTCATATTGACCACAGAATACTTGATGAACAGACCGCCAAAACAATCAAGGCTTCAGGTGCAATACTAAAAATATGGACGCTAAACGACCCCAAATTGGCGAGCAAATATCTCAATCTAGGTGTTGATAACATCATCACCGACGTACCAAATAAATTTTAGTGAGCTTCTATGGAATTGAACCACCGCCAAAAACAAATACTCGCGACGCTTAAAGCAAATCAAGATGTGCAGATCGATCATTTAGCAGAGCTATTTTCGGTCACTACTCAAACCATTCGTCGTGACGTAAATGACTTATGCGAGCAAGGTTTAGCGCGAAGAGTTCACGGAGGCGTGAGCTTACCGACAACGCTGACCAACACCAGTTATCGATTCCGCGCTGGCGTTGAATCAGAAATGAAAGACAGTATCGCCATGGCTGTTGCAGACGCAATTCCTGAAGGTTCAACGGTAATGATGGGCATTGGCACAACTGTCACTCGTATCGCACAGTACTTATTGGCGAAGCCAGCATTACGAGTGATCACCAATAACCTGCAAGTCGCTCGAATCCTCGAAGCAAACGAGCAGATTGAAGTCTATTTAGCGGGCGGTTTATTTCGAAGAGAACACCAAGACATGGTGGGAAGTAGCGTGGTCCACTTCTTTTCCGATTTTGAAGCCGACATTGGCATTTGTGGTTGTGGTTCAGTAACAGACAGCCATTTCGCTATGGAACATGAGCAGGTTGAAGCCGACCTTTCAAAATCAATTATCAAAAACAGCCGTGAAAGTTGGCTCGTAGCTGACGCAAGTAAATGGGGCCGTTTTGCAGCTCTAAAGGTGGCGTCACTAGAGCAGTTTGACTGTATATATACCAATAATAATCAGCTGCCTTCGGAGCTAAAGGTAAGGCTGATAGAAGGAACTTAGCATGGGCTCTTCATCAGTGAAGTGTTCTATTTGAAATCAAGGCGACTCATTAAAGTCACCTTGATCTCTAACCATTGACTCTAATAGAAATCACTATACAAAATCGGTGTCGCAGGAGGGAATTCAATAGGCTGCCAACGATCATTGAATGTATATTTGGCGTAGAGCATAAAATGGTTTGGTGTGTAAAACTCCGAGCGCTGTAAATCCAGTAATGCACCTAAATACCAACGCTTACTCATTCGTTTTTCAACAGCCGCTTGAAAAGAAGAACCAAAGCCCCCACCCGATTCAGACGTACCATTTGGGCTCAGATAAGGTGCATCTTCTTGCGTCCATGAATTGGAAATAGAGCCACTTAATAAATATGACCAAGTGTTGTCGTATCGACCGTAGTAATTGACAGGTAACGAAACCGACAGATAACTTTGCGGGCTGTAATATCCACCATGACCAAGCGAATACTCACCAAGGTTTTTGTCATACCCAAGATAAATCAGGTTTGTTCCGATACTCAAACGCTCGTGATCGTTAGAGATCAACTTGTAATAAGCACCACCAAGAACACCAAGTCGATTGTTATCCTCGACATTTTCACCCGTTAGCGTGTGATATTGAAGGCTGCTCCAAAAACCATAAGGCCCCCCAATATCCCAACTGGTATTAAACTTAACTCCCGTTCTTACAACGCCACCCCAATTAGTTCCTTCTATGTCGGGAGTACCGGAAGGAACTGACATTCCCGCGTAAGAGAGTGTACTGCTTGTTTCTGGACGACGAGAGGCAACTGCCGTCCAGCCGAACTGCCCTAAGTCACCATCAATACTAACACCGCCAACCCAAGTCGTGTGGTCAAAACCTACTGGTGTTGTACCGATATCAGCGCTCCAGTTTTTAGCTTGCCAACCAACACCCAAACCCAAACCTGATGAGCTATCTTGGAACTGTTCGCCTGATGAATTCGATGATTTGTCATAATATTCGAGGTTACCTGAATCGATTGATACATAGTCGGCTCTAAGCAACAAATGACCATCCCACTCCTCAATTGGCAATCTAGCTTCAATCGGTACTTGATTCGATTGATTTTGACCATCACGAGCGCTGTAATCCCAACCAATAAGTATGTGGCCATCACTACGATCATGTAATGTATCTAAATCCGACTTCACATTGCGTGTTAGCCAATAATCATCACTATTATTGTACAACTCTCTCAACGTAGGAGTCGTCGTTTCTGCAGGGCTTTGTTGTTCTGCTTTCTCTATTCGGTCACTGTTCAGTGCTTGATAGGATCTCTCTTCAGCCAATAACCACTGTTCATTTTCCATTGCAATTGCCATACCGTCTCGGTATTCGAGCGCACCCGCATCTGCCTTGCTATCTAGTAATGCGTTGAGTTGATTTGCGTCATCTGCGTGTCCTTGCTGATTAAATACACTCGCCGTAGTCATCAGTTGTGATGCCGTTAACAAGTCAGCCTTTTGCTTTAAGATGGGATGATATTGGTTATAGACCGGAATCTCACCGCTCAAGGCACTAACTCTCAACATCCCTATTTGAGCCTGGGTTTTGTATGGTTCAGGTTCCGACAACGCACGACTATAAAGCTCTAAAGACCGATCTAAGCTTTCATTCTCTAGCATTAAGTAAGCTTCAGCCAAAATACGGCGTGTTCTAAGTTCATCAAATTGTAAAAACTCTGACGCACTAAAATCTTGCGTTTCAAAGCTAGGGGTTAGTCCATCAAACCAAGCGTCAAAATCTTCGAATTTATTCAAACTGACTATCAACCCACCATACGCAAGCTGCTCGTCAGTAGAAATAAGTAAAGACGATTCGATACTTCGGTAAATTCTCTCAGCTTCTGGTACTTCACCAACATCTATCCAAGCACCTGCAATGCGAGATAAGGCTTGAACCTGACCCTGGTACTGTACCTCTAAACCCTTCAACAAATCCGAGACTGCTTTAGGTGATTCTTGGTAACGCGTTTCAAGATCTTGGAGCTTAGAGTCTAACTTTAACCGGGTAAGGGTTCTCTGCATTGAACTGGTCACTTGTTGCTTTGGAACACTTTCCAGTTCAGCTATAGCTCGATCAACTCTAAAGCTCTGTGCAAGATAAAGCGCATAAGCGAACTTCATTTCAGGATCATAGCCCTCTTTTTCCCAATCCTCCATCAACTGATCTGCACGAGGCTTATTTCCCATAGAACGAACAACGCCAGCGATATCCAATCTAAGCCAAGGGGAGCTTGGGTTTAATTGGATAAGCGCTTCGACAGACTCAGCCGTAGTTTTATCATCATTGCTTGCAATCGCGTTTCTTAAGCGATTCAGAATAATCTCAGAATCAATACTGCTGATCTTATCCTCAACAACTTGCTGTTGAGTTGATGAGTAGCGGCTTGCTACTTCTCTAGCTCCAGACAAATCTCCCTGATTTATCTTAACGTCAAGTCGCCCTCGCAATGCGGACCCATTCAACTTTTCGAGAGTTAGAGCCTGTGAGTATGCTTTATCTGCCGACGAATATTTTTCTTCCTCAAGGTAAAGAGCCCCTAGAGCAACAAATGCATACGGTTGTGTGTTATCGAGTGCTATCGCCTTACGGTATAAGCGTTCCGCTTTACCCCTTTCGCCTTTTGCTAACTGGAGATCACCTTGATCTAAATATGCCCAATACTGAGAGGTTTCAACCAACGTTGTCCATTTGGATGAGGAGTCTGGGTTTTTATCCAATTGTTGGGCTTGCTTAAAATACTCTAGTGCTTTTTCTTGTTGTCCCTTTCGCAGATAAACCTTACCCATACCCCCTAAAATTTCAGGATCCTTGGGGCGGGTCGTGAGTGCATAACGCAACTGAACTTCAGCTTGGTTTGTTTTACCTAGTTCGAGGAGCTTTAACCCTTTCAATTTTGCAAGATAAGTGGGATCTTTGCGTAACTCCTGCTCTAGTTTCCAACGTTCCTTCGCCGTTTGATTCGCTTTTTGAATCTCTAAATCTGAAGGATAGTAACTCGCGAGGATTGCGTATTGCTCAGTCACCTGCTTTGAGATAGGTAATTGTTCTAAAGCTCTTAACCAAGAAGTAGCCGCACTCCTTCCAACAACAGGCGCCAACGCTAGTTGTCGATAAGTATCTAAAATCCAACGGTCACCCGGATTTTCTTTGCGTATATGATTGGCTAATGCAAGCTGAAATTGAGGAACTCCTGGGTAATCAATATTGAGACGTTCAAGTCCAATCTTCACTTTACTCCAGTTATCATCTAAGTTGGCTTGCAGTTGCAGGAACTCAAGCTCAAGCGCTGCTGAGGGCATGCCGTTGGGGAAAATAACTTGGTAAGCTTTTATGGCCTCTGTGTAGCGGCCAGATTTAGCCAATAATTTTGCTCGTTGATAATCGCCTCTTTTTTCACCTTGAATGGCCATTATCGAAGACAAAGAGCGGGCTTGTGAGGAATTAGGGGCAATATCTTTTAAGCGCTGGTAGCTTTGTTCTGCCAATTCTGGCTGCTTACGCTTCAAGAACATCGTTGCTTGATAGTAAAGCCCTGATAAGTTCGCTCTTTCAATAGCAAACAACCTCTGTAGAGTACTTTCTACAATATCGTCGCGACCGATAGCATCAGCAAGCTTTAGTTGGTTGACTAGCCATTCCACAGAATCAACCCTAGCAAGTGAAGAAGAAAACTGAACAAGTTGCACAGGTTGATAAACAAGATCGAGCTGAGCCCTGGATAGAGGCGCCGAATTCACGCCTATCGCCTTAGCCGTACCCACAGAAAAAAGACCACTCACCACAATAGCAATGGGTACTAGCCAATAAGAACCAACTCTTACTGACATTGCTTACTCCATGCTGGTTGCAACTCTCCATGTTCGCCAAATCTAAAACGGTTGTTGTGCCAACCAAGGCCAAACAAGCTCAAGACATTGTCATAGTAATGGTTGTTTTTGCCAGTCACTAGTTCATTTTTAGCCCGAATAGCCTGTGCTTCAAGTAATTCGGAATTGTCCATTGAAGCAAGTAATGGTAAAGCGGCGGCTGAAAACCCTGCGCTTCCTTTTTGAGAATACTTGCCAGTTACTGTATCAACCTCGCGTGGTGGTGCTCCCAACCGGTCAACCGCTGAAGCAAATGGCTGCATTCTATTAACTAGTTGTTCTTTATGTTGATTCTGTTCATTGAGCATCCCTGCCCACAAATAAGTGCGAATTGCGTTATAACTCCCAACAGAGCCCGTGACTTTATCTTCGGTAAATTGTTTTTCGTTTAAAGTTACCCAGTCAGGACTAAAACCTTTCGTCAATGTTTGATCAAGCATTAGAGCACTTGATTGGTACATCGAATCCCACGAGTATTGGGGGTAAAGTTGCTTCATACGGTCAATCAACTGTAAAGGGACGTAGCTAGGGTTCAAACGGTAGCCATCATCACCAAGATCAAACCCTTTGGGCGCTGGAAGTAAAATAGTACCAACATCAGTAAGTTGAACTGACTCTTCCCTCAATATACGAGCTGCTAATAAATGCCCTAAAGATTGATAGTAATAGTTATCCCACAAGCGCCCCGCCTCACCCAACGCATAAGCAATCCACAAGTCAGAATCTGATGCCGGGTTTGCATCGAGTATGCCAAATTGACCATCGACTCTCTTTCCCCACAGCCAAGCGGGTAACCTTGCGGTTAAGTCGCCACCCGCTAAATTTGTTTGAGTCCAGTTCAAAACTTGCTCAAACGCTTCTTGGTCATTGGCAACCAACGCAAAAAATAAAGCATAAGACTGACCTTCGGACGTGGTAATTAAGCGCTCATCACTACCATCAATTACTCGCCCACTATCAATATATGTCGATTTAAAACTGTTCCATTGAGACCACTCACACGTAGCAGCCATAAGCTGAGTAGATAGCAATAGCGATATCAATAATATTAACGTTTTCATTGCTCATCCCCCTCCGTGTTCTCTAGACGCTTGGCTGCGATCTGACGCAATACTCTCCACAGCACTATAGTTACAATAACCATCATCAACGCGGCAAAGCAGGCAATAAGAATCGGGTGGCTAGAAAAGTGATACCAAATTAACTGCCAAACAGGCAACTCACCAACGTAGTAGTGAGCTCCTACATTGTAGCTTGCGACTTCATCGTTCCTGAGCGTAATCAGGGAGCCAAACATATGTTGCACTTTACCGGAATCACTTAAAGCACTATCTATTGACGCAAAATCAGATGGGTGTGATGCCATGATCGATACCAAACTACGATTGCTTGTAAATGGTGACTCCATTCCATAAATCGCTGCAAATGACCCATTAGCCTCAACTGAAACATAATCTGTTGCGTCTTGTTTAGCATTCGAAGGGTTCATCCAGTTCATCCCAAGCTGTTGCTCATTTTTACTTGGTAATCGAATTTGACGCTGTCCGGCTTCAATAACAAGATTAAGCTGCTCTGGGTCATAACCAGCCTCTTGAAGCTCGCTAGCAACACCAATGCTTAATATATCTTTGTCTGCCAAAGATTCACTATCCCATTGATCGGTCAACATTACCTGAACACCCGGATAACCAGAGTCACTACCTAATGAACCCATAACATTGAGAAAAGTTTGCAGTGCTTCTATGGGGGCATGCTTCGGTAGAATTACCGCAGTTTCCGACAAATCAGCCATCCGTGTATATGGGAAGCCCGATGTCGCAAATGCACGCATATTAGGCATCTCGATGTAGTGAGGGAAGCCACTAAAATCGATAGTTGAATCACCATCAACGACCGCATACTGCTTACTAGGTTGAGCAACTTGGCATTGTCCATCAGTCACCGAAGCAAAGCCAAATTCAAAGTCGATTTGGTTCTTACTACCCACTTTAAATGCCGGGATTCTTACTCGGTCGCCCGAACTCAAAAAACTATCATCAAGCAGCGGGACTCGAACACGGTTAGAATCACCACCTTGCCCTTCTGTCGTTAAGTTAAATGCTTGAATAAACTGATCATTAATACTCAACGTCAAACGAGATCCCGAGTGATCGTCGGTTGGTGGAGAATAGCGATAGTTTAAGTCCATCGGTATACCACGACTCTGCCAAGTGAAGAGATCCGGCGGCAAACGCAGGCTGACACTAATCGGCGGAGGAGTACGCCCTTCAACTTGGAGCGCACTTTTTTGTTCCACGAGCTCAGATAGAGCCACGGGACGGTCGGTACTCACCCAATTAGGTGAATCATAAGGCACACGCGACTTTATCTGTTTAACTTCATTAATCTTCGCGATTGGCCCAGTTAAGATTTGGTTGCCTAAAGCCAAACCTTGAACTGCTGTATTCAGGTCATCACTATCACGTCCAACGACTAAAAGAAGTTTCACGTAAGGGTTAGTCGGATGAGTAATAACTTGTAAGTAAGGGCCATCGGTGTCGGGAAAGTCTCGTAAGAAATCAGGTTTATTATCATTGGTGATAAACACCACTGCATTACGGTCTGGCAAGGTATCCAAGCTCAAAGGAAATTGTGCTCCACGCCAACTCGCTAATGCACCAAAATACGAACTGAGTACACCAGCAGCTTTGATATCATCAAGGTCGTATTGATCGCCAATAACCACAGGTAAATCTAATTGACTGAAATCACGAACATCAAAAAACGGTGCTGGTAATAAGCTCAAATCACTCTTGACCAAAGTTTTCTGAACGAACATTTCAATTCGACTACTTTGACTTATCTCAGCCCAAATACTCGAATCATTTGGATTTGCACAATCTGTTTTTGTATTGCCAATCAGCTCAAAGCGTATTTGATTATAATTGCTGAAATAACGTGTATCTAATGGCATAGACAGACTCAACTTTTGTCCTTGCTGCCCTTCAACGATAGAAGTCACTCCCATCAGTTCATTATTCAAATACACTTTTACGTGTGAAACCAATGAAAGAAGTGCTGGGGATGGAGTGATATCAAAGTACAAAGTCGCCTTTGAAACGACTTCATCAAGTCGCGAACCGAACCCGACGTAAGCACTTGCCTCACTTCCTTGAATCGCAATCGAGCCTGTATAGCCAAGTTGACTAAATGGAATGACGCGTTTAACTACTGCATCGCTTTCATTATCTCCGTGTAACGCCTCAGCAGATATTTCTGACTGATATTGATTGATATTTTGTGCGGCAACATTGCCCGACAAACACGCGATGGAGAGTGCAGCTAACGCTGTTATTGTTTTATTATTTAGCATGACTTTGGGTCCTGATTGGGACATAGCGTGGTCTTAGTGACCAAATAAATTCGAAACACTTTAAAAATATATCCACACTATCCCTTATAAATTTAGGGCTGTGCTTCAATAAACGTTTATAGCCGTTAAACCCTACCTGAAGTACGGCTCGCATACTCGATAGCGGTTTATCTGACTGATACCCTTGCTGCCATTTCGCCCATGTATCAGCTCGGGCGAATGTACATTGGACATATTGAATTTGTTGCTGGTGAGACAGTTGTTCCAACTGAAGACCAAATATACCTTTAGAAGCATAGGCAACGGTCATTGGGAAAACGAACTCTTGTCCACCACGTTTGAGTACGACTTCTAAACACTGGCCAAGCAAATGCTCACAGGTTCTATCCTCAACACCATCAATCTCTACTCTAATACCACCTAGAGAAAAGTCTTTCATTTCCGCTTGAATTAGGTGTCCTGTATTAAGCTTCACAGCAACCGGCATCGAGACTTCGACTCGATGGTCTTTACGGACTTGTTTTGCCTCAACCGCTACGGCAACCGCAGCGCCCAAGATCAAGAGGTTATATAAAGTCCAAACAAGATTCACAATGACCGTACCGACCTCATCATTCGGCCCCCAACCTAAACGGTAGAAACCCACGCCAGCCCCGAGAATATTCAGTGCAACGAGGACGAGATAAGGCCTAGAGATCACCCAATCGTAGTGAGATTTTTCGACTAAGCCGCCTTTAGCCGTTACGTTAAAAGTACCTTTATGGGGAGCAAACAATGCAACAGTAGTTGGTCTTGCGATATACCAAGCTAGGACTGTCTCGTAAACTTCACCCCAAAAAGAGTAACGATGGTCACCCTGCATTCTCGAATTAGTCATGCTGGCATGCACCATATGTGGTAATACATAGAGAATAATGGCTAACGCCGGAGCGTAAATTACATATGAGTGCAGGATTAAAAAGGCTAGAGGTGCAATTAGAAACACTATCCTTGGGATACCGGACAAGAAATGCATCATCGCGTTTAGATAGCAGAGTCGTTGTGACAGCTTGAGCCCTTTTCCTTTAAGGGGATTATCTACACGGAATATCTGAGCCATACCTCGAGCCCAACGGATACGTTGACCAACGTGTGCAGATAAGGTTTCAGTAGCCAAGCCCGCCGAAATGGGTTGCTTTAAATACGCTGAGCGATAGCCAATACGGTGCATTCTGAGAGAGGTGTGCGCATCTTCTGTCACCGTCTCAACCGCAATACCCCCAACCTCTTCTAACGGTTCACGCCTTAAAACAGCACAAGAACCACAGAAAAAAGTAGCGTCCCATAGGTCGTTGCCATCTTGAATCAAACCATAAAACAAGTTCCCTTCATTCGGCACATTTCGGAAGTTCGATAAGTTGCGCTCAAATGGGTCAGGAGAAAAGAAGTGGTGAGGTGTTTGTATCAACGCAAGCTTGGGATCTTTAAGGAACATTCCCATCGTCAACTGAAAGAAAGCGCGCGTCGGAATATGGTCACAATCGAAGATTGCGACATACTCACCACTAGTACGCTCTAATGCATAATTGATGTTGCCAGCTTTGGCATGTTCATTAGTAGGGCGACGGATATAGTTAACTCCGACACTCTTAGCAAAGTCTCGAAAGCTGTCACGCTTACCATCATCAAGGATATGAATGTTTAATTTATTTTTTGGCCAGTCAACGCCAAGCGACGCATAAACAGTTGCTTTAACAACGTCCAGATCTTCGTTATAAGTTGGAATCATCAAATCGATAGTAGGCCAACTTGAGTGGTCTTTGGGCATAGAAACTGGCTTTCGACTTAAAGGCCAAATATTCTGAAAGTAGCCCAGTAATAGTACGATCCAAGAATAAGTTTCAGCCAACAACAAAATGCTACCAAGAATCAAAGCTATGGGGTCATCCCAATTTAGTGTGGACGAATAACGCCACCACAAGTAACGACACGAGGCCGTAACAGAAAGAATAATGAGCAACATGGTTGGAAAGCGCCCTGGCATACGGCGAACCATCATGGCCAGAGCCCAGAGCAACAATATAAATACAGTTTGAGCCTGATAACCGAAGGGGACGGTAAAGCAGAGCAACGCGATAAAAACGACAAAGAAAAGCAGCGTGTAGTTTAAAAACATCGCTAATTTACTTTCTTTCATTCGCTCGCGTATTTCTGAGCTATTGGTTTGATCCGCTGTTTTCTCTAGCCAAACAACCAATTTAGATATTTGATCAAGTGGTATATAAAAGACCTTTTTGAGCCAAGCAGAGACTTGACTAACAGCTTTAGTCACTTTCTTAGACACTAGAACACAAGGGGTCTGCTTAAAAAAAATAAGCCACAGCGTTTGAATCATAAATCTAACAGGATCAACTAATCTCGGAGCAGCAAAGTTGATATGAGGGTACAAATGTAAAGGCAGCTTCCATGTAGGTATACCCGCAATAACTGGTTTCAAAAAGACAAAACTCAAAGAAAACCAAACCGACAAAATAAACTCACCAGCTCTTGTACCATTGCAATTCCAGGATTGCTCATAAGCAACCTTCTGGGATTTAAATTGATCGGTTATCCAACGCTGGAAAATCAAATTCAGGCTACGCATAAGTTAGCCCTGGGATTGCTTAGCTGAAAATGTTGAAACGCACCAGAAAGCAAAAGACTGAAAATCTTTAGCAGCCTGACTAATCGGGGAAAAATGCTGAACAGTAGTAAGGTTAGCAACACAGTCCAATAAAGCAGTATCACGATGGATCAGTACTGGCACTAATATTCGACCGTACTCTTTTTTCAAAACCAACATAAAATCACGCCCTACTTCAGTTTCTGGTTGATAGTGACTAATAAGAATTCGGAGTTTTCCCATAGCGACTAAGTCATGAAAGAGTGGATGATTTTGAATCCACGATTGAAGTGCGCTATAGCTAAGTGCATCAGCCGTAATTGTAAGAAATACCGCATCTATTGCATCAATAGCGCCGTTGGCCAATAGGTTGTTTAGATCAGAAAACTGCGAATGGAACAATTGCCACTGTTCACCCTGCTCTTCGCTCGCATTTAACGTGGTTTTAACTAATGAGTTCAGGAACTGAGCTCTATTCTGTTCGAATTGATTCTGTTGTTTGGAGGATAACTGACCGAAGGGAAGAAACATCGCGCCCTGTGGGCTCTGATAACCAGCTTCAAATAAGGAAAGATTGTGCAACACTCTTGCTGCCCACCCATCGTGCTCTTCATTAAGGAGGCCGAGATGGAGCCCTAATAAATTCTCAGGTGAAGCATCTATCGCCAGTACCTGCTTATTGATCTTCACTAAAGCTTGAGACAGATTCGCAGTAATAGTCGTAGAACCACAGCCACCGCGCAAGCTAACAAAAACGAGACGTTTCATATCGCTTTCGCTTCTAAACCTGTCTGCTTTTTACCAACCAAATGTTCGGTATCGTTGACTCGCTTTGATTGAAATATTAACCACTTACTTTTCACTTGTGTATAAGACTCATTCTCTGTCATTTCAATATACTGATGTTCAGTTAAGTTATATGAAGCGTAGATCGAATTAATGTCTTTTGCTGGTTCAGCCACTCGATATTTCCAAAATAAAAGCACAAAAACACAGAGGTAAAGACGTTCCTGTCAATTCCTTAAGTCTGTATCCATTACGCTGATAACAATTTGACGCACGAACCTATGCGCAGAATCTTAGTCGGATTTAAAAATGAACAGTGGAACCTTGGTTCGCACTCGTTCCATTTAATAGATGGTGTCTTCTTAGGTATTAAGGAATGAACAACTTAAAGCCAAGTTGTAACTTCCCATCAAATACCTATATTTAAAATCAATAGCATGGAAATATTCATTCATAATGACTATGGCATTCAATGTGATACATAACTATTTGAAAAATTATAATATCTCTATTTTAATTTTCGATCAAACTTGATTAAAATATCTACGTCATTTTATTGTCATTAATTAGTTGCGTAGCTTTAAAGTATAACTCCCTTCGTTATATTCTATTTACCAACCAATGAATAAACCACTGAACTTAAGGAACTTTATGCACTCGATTCATGGATTACCAATGACCACCAGTGAAAGAGAGTATGAATCTGTATACGTCAATTTGTTTACTCATAAGCGACTAGCAATTGATTCCTTATTCAGTTTACTAATAAATAAAGACAACACATCACTTACAATCTTCACAGACAAAGAAACATTCTTGACTGGTATCACTGACGAAGTCATCTCAAAGATCAATAACTTAGCAAACACATCACTAAATCAGATGTATTTTGTTAATACTCATCAGTCAAAAAAAGCAATTAACCCTATTTGGCTATCCAGAGACATTCACAATCTGAATATAAAAGCAGGTTCTACTTATATTTTATTTATTCATGACTCCTTACTCGCTCATTGTAATGACAATGAAATTAATGAGTTTCTACGAAACATCGAAAAGTTGGCCATTAACAAAAACTTAGCAATCAGTTTGTGTATTTACGGGCACCTTGCAACATCCATACTAAAACCTAAACTACTCACGAATAACCGATATATATCTGGGTTAGCGACTATGACACCAATAGACGAGTCAACTTATAATTACCTCGTTGATTTTTGGTCGAACAAACATGGAGTTAAGTCAGATAGCGAATATATTCTAACGAGTTCAAACAACCATCAATTGGAAGCTACTTTGAATCAGAGCCTAAACTCGGCAGGCACTACTGAAGACAGAGCAGACAGCGATCGGATTTATGTAAGTAAAGAAGTTTTAGGTGAGGGAGTTAAGGCGCCCAAAAGCGTGCATTTAGCCAATGACAATCAGACACTATTGAGCATGATCGATAGTCCAAGAGCATCAACCGTAATCTTTAGTTGTGGCGATCAAAGTGAAGTCAGGCAGCTCGCTATCGACTGTTACAGGTTGCGAGCTAAAGCGGGTAATCAGTTAAAAATAGTTATTCGTGAGACCAACCAGTGTCTGCGATATACAGATGAAAAATTTCTACTTCGGGCGGGAGTCAATTTGATCTGTCCAGTTCAAATTCCTCACATGCGCTTTATGACTCAGGTCGAGGCCATACAAGGCCAAGTATCGACTCGAACCTTGCCTAAAAATGTTGAATCACTGCTCAAATATGATCTTAAGTTCGGCAACAAAGGCTATTTACTCAACAAAGAGTTTACCAATTATTGTAGCGATGTTATTGCAATGTCATCACGTTCAAGCATTCGATTTGCACTGATCAAGCTTAATCTATTGCCCGGAATGACCCCTGAGGAATGCTTGCGACTTTGCCATATTCGCCGAGACGGTGATATTGTCACCGCCTGTAATAATGCCCTGTATGTTCTTTTTAGTGCTATCCGTCATAACGATATCAATGTTGCGCTAAACAACATCTTCGAGTTTCCTATTCGCGATCTGTTCCATACGGTTCAAACCTATGATACTCAACATGATATCGAAGCCGAACTACAGAACATCATAGAAGATCAAACTGCAATCTCACCTGAAGTGTCGAAATTAACGACAGAACAAAAAATATTTTCAGATATTTCTCAACCCATTGCTGACATACCTCCCCTATTCGCCATAAAAACAGTCATCGCCTCTAAGGGAAACATATGAACATTAACGATTTTCTGCTTACGGCAAGTATCAGTATCTCTATTGGGGTGCTACTGGGGTACTTTCTGCGCGATGCTATTGAGCTTGGTAAACGCTTTTATCAACGTCATCTCACTCGTTCACGATATTTCGAACAAGATGTCATTATCACTAAAAATAAGAAGCTTAAATAATGAAACCTCATGTTAAGGATTCCATTTTTGCAAACCTAAGTTTAGGTTGGTGGAATATCTATTTTATCGCAAAAGTAGCCCTTTTCGCTCAAGGGACAATTGACTTCCACCCTGTTGAAAACTTCGCTTTATTACTATTTATACTGCTCCCAGTAACAGTGAAACCGATCAACGCATTTCGCCACCTAATAGCCATAGTGATAGCAGCTTGGCTATTACATTATGACTCTTACCTTCCTCCACTGGATAGGCTTTGGGCACAAGCGGGACAATTGGTCCAGTTTGAGATCGGATACCTTATTGAGCTTATGGGTAGATTTGTTTCACCCGAAACTCTCGTTGGCTTATTCACTCTATGCGCGGGTTATTTCATTTTAAGTAAGTTTTTGCGGGTCTCAGTCTTTGTAGTGATAGCCATGCTTTATGTCAGCCTGCCGGGCAATACCGACTCTTCTGATCAAGTTGTTGTTAGTTCAGATTTACCACAAGAGAACGCTCCTGCGGAGCAACGTCCAGAACAACCGAAAATTGCTGAAATAAACGATCAATCCCTCAACAAAATGACAGCCGACTTTTTCGAAAAAGAAGCATCTCGCTCTGTCTCGTTTAGTCAGGACACTAATGCAGATGCACCGTTTGATTTACTGTTCTTAAGTATCTGCTCTGTTGCATGGGACGATATAGAGATTGCTGGATTAGCAAACCATCCATTGTTTAAAGAGTTCGACATCATGTTCGATAACTTCAGTGCTGGCACCTCGTACAGTGGCCCTGCTGTTATTCGACTCTTAAGAGCGAGCTGCGGACAGCAAGAGCACAGCCAACTGTTCGCATCAGCGCCATCAAACCAGTGCTACCTGTTTGATAACTTGAAAAATCTGGGGTTTGAAGAGAATCTGTTAATGAACCATAACGGTGTATTCGACAGCTTCCTTGAACTTATAAAGAAGGATGGGGACTTACAAGCAGACCTCATGTCTCAAGAAGGATTTAAACCTTACCAAAAGTCATTTGATGGCTCATCGATATTCAGAGACAAGCAAGTCCTAGATAACTGGCTACAGCAGAGGCTCAATAGCAGCGACGAAAAAGTAGTCGCACTGTATAATTCAATATCATTGCATGATGGCAATAGAATCATCAATTCAAAATCCAGTACTTCAATGATCAGTTATAAAAAACGTTTGAAGAACCTACTTGATGACCTTTACGATTTTTTCAAGCAACTTGAAGCGTCGAAACGCAATATCGTTGTTGCTCTCGTACCGGAACACGGTGCAGGTATGCGTGGTGATCGAATGCAAATACAAGGTATGAGAGAAATACCCGCCCCTGCAATTGTACATACCCCAGTTGGCATTAAAATTTTTGGAGAAAATATTGAGCGTAATGGTGAAACTGAGCATGTTAAAGCACCTTCAAGCTATCTAGCACTTTCGCAATTGGTTGCCAATATTTTAGAAGAAGATATCTATAGTCGTCGCCAATTCACTCCAGCTAAATTAGCTGAAAACCTGCCAGAAACACCTCTAGTGGCACAAAACTCGGGGTCGACAGTGATGGAGGTAGATGGAAAGTACTACATCACTCTCGATGGCTCTAGTTGGATTGAATACCCAAATAAATAAAAGGTTACCTACGGCCAATCAAAAAATCCCTATCAACAAAGTCGGTAGGGATTTTTACTTTTATGTTGGAAGTAACAAATACACTTACATCCCAACGAAGAAGCTAATCACCAATGCGTTAATCAAATCGACAAAGAAACCACACACTAATGGCACCACGATGAAAGCTTGTGGGCTTGCGCCATAACGATGAGTCACGGCGGTCATGTTGACTATCGCTGTGGCAGTTGAACCCAGCGTGATACCACCGAAGCCCGAACATATCACCACCGAGTCGTAGTTTCTTCCCATCAAGTAATAAACAACAAAGATCGTAAACAACAACGAAAGCAAAATCTGGATACTCATGATCACCGAGATGTAGCCAAACAGCCCATCAAGATCCCAGATGCGTAGCCCCATCAGTGCCATCGTTAAGAACATCCCCAAACAGATGTCAGAGATCATCGCTAATCCTTTTCGGCCTTGAGCGATTTTCTCTTGCGTACGGCGCTTCTTAAACAATGCTCGACCAATATTTCCGATCAAGATACCGGCGATTAAGCAGCTTACGAATAACGGCAGTTTTAAGCCCATCGAATCGATAACTTCGCTTAGACTGTAACCAAGCATCAAGGTCAGGTTTAAAATCAACCATGCCCACAACACGCCGTAATGACTTAACTCAGTACGTGTTTCGCTTTCTTGATATGCACCAACCGTCACGTCTTCTTCATTAGATGGGCTGATTTTGTGTTTATTAAGTAGGTAGTTCGCAATTGGACCACCAATCACACACGCCGCAATCAAGCCAACCGTGTTTGACGCCACACCGAGCTCTAGCGCGTTCGAAATACCAAACTCTTCAACGAACATTGGTGCCCACGCCAACGTTGTTCCTACGCCGCCGATTAAGCTTACAGAGCCTGACAATAAGCCCGCTTTAGGATCCATTCCGAAGCCTGAAGCTACCGCCATCCCGACCACGTTTTGTAACACGATAAAGACAGCAGCAAGAAACAACAGAATGAACAGCGGTCGCCCACCCTTGATCAGCGTTTTAATATCCGCTTGGAGTCCGATGCCAGCAAAAAAGTAGAGGAGCAAAAAATCTCTGACATCTAGGCTAAAGGTGATTTGAATTTCAAACAGATAATAAAGCGCAGCTACCGTAGCCGCACAAACAAAGCCGCCAATAACGGGCTCTGGTAATGAATACTTCCTCAACACTTCAGATCGCTCGATCAAACCTTTACCAATAAACAGTAATGAGATCGCGATAGTAAAGGAGAGCATTGGAGAAACGAGGGTTTCTGTCATGGGGTAATAGATTCCTAATGTTAAGGTTATTCATAATGTTGCTTACCCTTAATAATCTAGATCCAGACCAAAAAATCAAGCGTTTATCGGTGACAAAAACATCTAATATGGATCAATTTGAGTCAGTATAAATAGAGGAAATGACTATCAAGAAATGATTAAAGAAGCTCATACTCGGGATGTATGTGGATGACGTGAAATATAGGGGCTCTAAAACGAGAAAACCCCAGCATTTCTGCTAGGGTTTTGAATAGTGGTGGAAGGATGGGGATTTGAACCCCAGATACGCTATAAACGTATACTCGCTTTCCAGGCGAGCGCCTTAAGCCACTCAGCCATCCTTCCACAAATTGTGTGTTGAGCTTGTCACTCAACGAGGCGCTACTTTATTGATTCTGCTCGCTTTGGTCAAGGGGCATTCTCAAAAAAAGTGCCTTTTTCAGCTTGTTCGATTACAAATTAACTCATTAGATCAAAAACAAACCAAATTTCATTCTATCGTTGTACTTACGCTTGTTGCTTTTCTTAAGCTTGTTGATAGTAGCCCGGAACTCTAAACCATTTACGGCACATATCTAAGAAGTAACCGTACAACACGCCCATACCACATGAGATTACAGCGTTACTGGTTACAGCCGTAACGATCTGGTCGCTTGAAGCCCCAACCGCTAATAAAATACCGGCATACACAGGCGACTGGAACAATACGTAAGCTAAGAGATCAGATATATTCTTCATCAACGAACTTTGTGAAAGCTTTGCACCATTACGCAAGAACCAATCACGAAAAACACCATAAGGCCAAGCGATAGCAATGTTTACCGGAATAGATAACGTTCGAGAAGCAAGGGATTGCTCAAACGTCATACCTGAAATAAACACTTCTACGATCATGCCAGAGATAAAACAGAAAACTACCATAGCAAATGTATCCGCCGCTGCGTTACGAATACAAAATGGACCACGAGACTTCATTGATGCTAAACCCAAAATATATCACTACCTATTGAGTGAATTAGTAACATATAAACAAGGTGCATTCACACCCTACCAGATAATGTCGCCATTAAATCACAAGATTAGCAGTCATACATTCCAAATTAAAAATCAAGTTGTAAATTAACAACCAAAAACCACTTAAAAAGCAGTCGCTTCCACCAAAAAATCTCACCAAGGTCAAAGAATAGACAATTCGTTGTTTAATTTCTGTAATTAAACAACATTCAGGCCATAGGTAGATTTACAGTAATAATATTGATGACATCTTGAGAAGGAGGCTCCCCCAGAGAAACCTGTTCTAGTGCCTTATCAACTTGATAAGTAAGTTCAGCATTGTTCATAGGCTTGACGTGAACACGCAGACTCTCTAATGCAAATTGAATCAACTCTAGATTATTGTCTTCGAGCGCCACGTAAAGCGTGACTAGGAGTTCTTCTGTATTGTCTTTGTTTCGTAGATCAGGTTTAGGCAGCGAACGACTTTGGCTTTTCTCTCCATGAAGATGTGCTTTGGGAGTGTTGCCGCTATGCCTGTCGAATCCGTGTTTTGCTATTCCTTGTCTTGTTATTCCATGACTTTCTCTTTCATGAGTAGCTTGATCATGGTTGTTGTCGTGATTAGCACTGTCACTTTGTTCATTATCGGCCTCTTCCTCGTGGAACTGGTAAAGCTTGTTTGAATAACGGAATAAGGCGTCATCAAGCTCTCGCTCATCGATTGGTTTTGCAATAATGTAATCCACACCGGCGCCGAGCATACGTTCACGAGTCTCTTTGAAGACATCAGCAGTACAACCAAATATCAAGACTGATGAAACATCGCCAATTAGAGCGCGAATCGCAGTTGTTGATTCCACACCGTCCATTACTGGCATGTGGTTATCCATCAACACCAAATCAAAGTGCTCAGCAACGACGGCTTGTATGGCAAGCTCACCGTTTTCTACACTTTTACACGTGAACCCTTTGCTGCTCATGAAGGTTTCAATGATGACGGTATTGGTTCGATTATCTTCTACAATCAACACTTTCAAGCCAGAATAATCCAACTTTTTATGTGGCAAGCTCTCAATCTCTCCAGGCTGACAAGGTTGAATCTTTAACCGGACATCAAAGCTCGTGCCTATCCCTTCTTCACTGGTGACCGTAATACCACCATCCATGAGTTGGGCGATTTTCTTCACAATCGCCAGGCCAAGGCCAGTACCGCCAAAGCGTCTTGTGGTCGATGACTCTGCTTGTTCAAAAGGCTTGAAAATACGCTTTTGAGCTTCTTTAGAGATACCAATCCCAGTATCACGAACTCGGATACTGAGGTAGGTGTCGCTCCCTTCTATAACTTCTTTCAGGTACACCTCAACAAAGCCTCTGGAAGTGAACTTCACGGCGTTGTTCAGTAGATTAAATAAGATTTGGCGCAGGCGAGCTTTATCCGAGAAGTACCAACGGCCAGAAGGCACCTCAGAGTACACTTTGAATTGGAGTCCTTTCTCGGATGACAATGTGTAGTAAACGCTGTTAATACTGCCAATGATCGAATCGAGCGGGAATCGGGTCTCATCGAGATCTAACCTGCCCTGCTCGATCTTTGAAAAGTCCAAGATCTCGTTGAGCAAAGTCATCATATGATCGCCCGAGTCGTACAAGCTCTTAAGATGCTTCTCTTGTTCAGAATTTAGAGGCGTTTTAAGCAGGATCTGAGCGGTACCCAACACCCCATTCATTGGCGTGCGTATTTCATGTGACAGGGTCGCGAGGAAAGCGGTTTTAGCATTGGTTGATGCTTGGGCTTTGACCTTTTCCGCTTCGAGGTAAATGGTCTTTTCGTTGAAGGTTTTAATCAAGTGGCCGATTTCATCATCACTCGAGTAATCAACATCGATGATCTCACCGGCTTTAGAACCATCGACTTTGGCGGCAATGGTTGTAATCGGGCTAATCAAATAACGGTTCAATAAGTAATAACCGGCCATTACACACAGTAATAATAGCGGCACAATACCGCCTTCAATACTCATCACCTGGCGAAAGACTTCATCTGCCACACGTGACTTTGAGTTAACCACGTCTACTTGCCAACCGAACTCGCCAAATTGGCTGCTGCTGATATAAATTCCTTCAACGAGATTGAAGTTATGAGACACCAAGACTTGGTTGAGTTTATCTCTCAGCGTAATACCGAGGTTGTACTCTTCTGCGTGGTTTTTAATGAAACCCAATAACTCTTCAAGAGAGAGATCGACCGTCGCAACCCCGGCAAAGGTTCCATCGTAATAATATGGAGAAGAAGCCGTAATCATTCGAACGTGTGTGTATGGGTCGATATACACATCACTCCATGAGATGGTTCCTTGTGGCTCGTCGACAACAGACGTGTACCAATACTCTTCATGGTAAGGGGCGTTTTTAGGGTTGTTGTAAGAAAACAGTTGGTCAATAGTGCCATCGTCAGCTTTGTTGAAGAAATAACTGTTAAGCAGCTTCTTAGAATCCAACACGTAAGGTTCTGGCCAAATGCCCGCACTGACAATCGTGTCATCGCTCGCCGCCAACATCGACTTAAATAGCGGAATGACATCTTCACCATTACGATGTGCCTGAGCAAAACCAACTAAACTATCAACAAAGCCTTGAGAGCTACTGAGCGGCTCTGTAATCAATGCGGATAACAACTCCGTACGCAAGTCGAGGTTTTGTTGTAATTTGGCACGCACAGGGGATTCTACGACGTAATACGTCACACTGCCGACAATGGCAATAAACATTGCAAGGTATAATCCAAGCGCTACCATGCTTTTTTTCTTAAGAGATGACCGTATCTGCATAATTTTTTTGTTGTTTTCTTTTCTGTTAAACCTAGTGTTTATCACCAACGACATCAAGCCTTTTTAGATTGAAGCTTGATTGGCACAAGTTCATTGGTACTATAAGCGCAAATATGTTCCCTTTTACGGTACCTCACTTTGACCTTACAAGATATTCTTGCGCTTCCAGAGTTGGAAGGAAAGCTAATCACAGAACACAAAACCATGGGATTTGTCACTGCAATGGCAGCGGCGCCTAATGTGTTAACACCGCATGAGTGGCTACCGTTCCTTTGGGGTGGCGAAGAAGTTGCTCCATTTACGGACGGTGAACAACTTGAAAGCTACATTGAAGTTATCATCACGCTTTGGAATAAAACACGTCCTGAGCTAATCGAAGGTACGTGGGTTTGGCCTGAAGCTTGCCAATTGGATGATGCAGAAGTGGTGAACACCGCTGCTCGTGATTTCTGTGAAGGCTTGCTTCAAGGCTGGCAGATCGCCCGCGATGACTGGGAAACACTGATGCCTGAAGACAGCGAAGACAACGCACTAGTCGGTGGTGTATTACTTTCTCTAAGTATGCTTTACGATCCAGAAACGTCAATCGCGACTCTTGCAGAACAAGGCATTGAAGGCCTAGAGCAATTTGAAGAGATCTTTAACGCGGTCCCTGTAATGCTTTGTGGATTAACACAGCGTGGCATCGCATTGGCAGAAGCTCAGTAAGTTCTGACTCAATCGAATGACCCGTCCTGATATGGGTTGACACTTGATTGACTAAAACGCTCGATGTACTTCATCGGGCGTTTTGTATTTTAGAGCTGTGTGAGGCCTATATTCATTATAGATTTTTACTGATTCAGCGACCATTTTCTTTGCTTCATCTAAATCATTAGGCTTATTCAACAGATACTCCATCTTCAGTATTCCGTTGATCCTCTCTGCCAACGCATTCTGATAACAGTCATAGCCATCAGTCATTGAGCAAGATACATCATACTGTCGATGCAACTCTTGGTATTCAACAGAGCAGTACTGAACACCTCGATCTGAGTGATGGACAAGCTCACCTGTATTCTTCCGCTCTTTCAACGCGTTTAAAAAGGCCTGCTTGACCGTGCGAGCTTTCATATCATCACTTATGTGATAGCCCACGATTTTTCTTGAGTAAGCGTCCGTCACTAAACTGAGATAAGTACTACCACGCCGCGTTGTTAGATAAGTAACATCGGCAACCCATAATTGCTCTGGTCCTTCCGGTATTAAGCCTTCTTTGATTCGATTTGGATGGCAGTAAAAGCGATGATTACTGTTTGTGGTTCGATGGTAAGCCCTTCGATTCTGTACTAATAATCGATTCATTCTCAGCAGAGAGAATAAGCGGTCTCGCCCGATTTCAATATCGTTTTGAGCAAGTAAATACTTGATCTTACGAGTCCCTATACGAGGGTGCATCATCCTTTGCTCCTTCACAAAACCGAGTACGGATTCATCTTTCTTTGTCTGATGAATTTCTGCAACACAGCGCTTGTAGAAAGCTTGTCGTGTAATACCTATGAAGTGACAAGCTTTAGTGACGGTCAACTTTCTGACCGTTTTTTCCTTAATAACTCGGCCTTGCGCTTCTTTGAAATTCGGACTCCGAAATCTCGATCCATGACTTTTACAACCGCTTCAAAGAACTGAGCTTTGAGCTGAGTTTCTTCTAATTGCTGCTCGAGTTCTTTGATTCGTTGCTCTGGGGTTTGAGTTGAGGAAGAGTTTGACATAGTCGCTCCTAACGCTCTCGATTGTTCTATTCCTTTAGACCAATCTAGTTGACCATGTTTGCGAAGCCAAACTAAAACGGTAGAGCGACCTTGGATCCCATAACGTTCTTGAGCTTGCTTATAAGTCATTTCGCCTTTTTCAACTTGGCTTACGACTGCCAATTTAAAGGCAAGAGAATAATCTCGTTGAGTACGTCTACTTGTTGTTTTCATGACACTCTCCAATTTCATGTTGGAAATGTGTCAACCATATTTAGGACGGTACAGAACGATAACAAAAAGGCCTCACGATGAGGCCTTTTTTAGATCTAAAGGAATGGTATTAGTTTAAAAGCCTTTCCAATCAAAGTGGTCGATTCGTTCATCAGCAATATAAAACAACTTAGTCCCACTGCTGACAACTTGATCAAGTTCTGGGTTAAGTTCAATACCACTACCCGTATCAATCGCGATCAGCGTTGCTTGATATTTTTCTTTAAACACTGAGAAAATTGGCGCAACGGTGACAGGCTCAGCATCTTCAGGGAAGTACGTTGAATACTGTGTCATGCCTCTTGTGGAGCTCAATAGCTCTTGGTGAAGCGCACTAGAACCAGGATCGACAGCAGCTTTAGCCAGCATTTCCGCACCAACAGCAGGAATACATTCTGAGTTAGGACAATGCTTGTGTAGCAGGTCACTCAACGCTTCATCTTTAAAGTAAACCAAAAGGTGGGCCTTAGGGTTTCGGTTGGCACAGTAAAGCGCCGCAGATAAAGTAATGTCATCTTCAGGGTTGTCAATCAGAATACAACTGGCTGACTCGATGCCTGTTTTCTCCATCTCCTTGCCATCCGTGTAGCTATTCACTTTAACGAAGTTGATTTCACCAGGTAGCGGGTTCTCGATATCAGAACGAGTACATAACACGATTGGTCTCTTGCCCGTTTCTTCATGCTGCAACATACGAATGAGATGAATGGTTCTTTGCTCATTCCATCCAAGCATCAAAATGTGGTTGTCCACTCTAACTCTCCTTTTTCCTAGCAAGCCTGCTCGCCAATATTCAACACCTTCGGTTGCAACCTTACCGAGCAAAGCTGCGAAAAGGCTCAGTCCACCTGGAATAACAAATAGGATTACAATCCATCGACCTGCATCCGTTGTCGGTGAAAGGTCTCCGTAACCAACTGTTGACGCTGTCACGACCAGATAATAGGCAAATGTTGTGATTGAGTTGGTTAAATCCGTTTCACCAGCGACGTACAGCATCGACCACGATAAAAATATGTAGCCTAGAAAGGTGAATAGTAAATTTTTGCCATTCAAAACAAATATATTCGCTTTGATCCAGCGTTTGAGTTGTAACCAGATTATCATTCGAGCCTCTAATCCTTTTCTGTTAGGGCGTGTTAACCTTTCGCGGTTAAATTTCGTTCGGATGGGGACGCCTAGTCATTCTAAGCAAATCTCCCTCAACAAAGAATAAAACGCTTTTTGCGGGGGCGCCCAGCTCGAACCCTTCGGGCAGCGTTTGCTGCAAAAATCAGCTCGAAAGATCAACACGCCCTAGTTACATGCTAGAAAAAATACGCGATATCAACAAGATATATCATCAGAAAAAGATACATAAGAACAACATTGATATCGATAGCTAATATTCAGATATAAAAAAACCAGCACTCGCTGGTTTTTCTCTTGATGGTAAAAGCAAAACAGTGATTAAGCTGAACTGCTTATATCATCACGACAACTAAATTAAGCGTTGCCTTTAACCTGTAGGTTAAGCTGTTCAGCAAAATCTAGCATGCGGTTCAATGGGATAAGAGACTTAACACGTAGTTCGTCAGAAACGAAAATTTCGTGTTGCTTACCACCATGCTCAAGTGCGTTTTCAATCGCTTCAAGGCCGTTCATTGCCATCCAGGGACAGTGTGCACAACTACGACAAGTTGCACCTGCACCCGCTGTCGGTGCTTCAATCAATTCTTTTTCAGGAACCAATTGTTGCATCTTGAAGAAGATACCTTTGTCAGTCGCGACAATCATCTGTGGATGAGGCAGCTCTTTTGCTTTCTTAATCAGTTGGCTCGTTGAGCCTACAGCATCAGCCAGTTCAACAACGCTTGCTGGTGATTCTGGGTGAACCAAAATAGCCGCTTCTGGGTAGACCGATTTCATTTTCTTCAAAGCATCAGCTGAGAATTCATCATGAACGATACACTCACCTTGCCAAAGCAACATGTCAGCGCCAGTTTGATTTGCGATGTAAGAACCTAAGTGACGGTCTGGGCCCCAAATAATGGGTTTGCCTTCAGCGTCTAGGCTTTCGACGATTTCTAAAGCGATGCTCGACGTAACCACCCAGTCTGCACGAGCTTTAACAGCTGCAGAGGTGTTCGCGTATACAACCACGGTGTGGTCAGGGTGAGCATCACAAAATTCTGTAAATTTGTCGGCAGGACAGCCAAGATCAAGTGAACATTCAGCTTCAAGCGTTGGCATTAGAATGCGTTTTTCAGGAGTAAGAATCTTCGCAGACTCACCCATGAAACGAACACCAGCGATGATCAAAGTACTTGCTGAATGACGGTTACCGAACTTAGCCATTTCTAAAGAATCGCCAACGAAACCACCAGTTTCTTCAGCCAGAGCCTGAATTTCAGGATCCGTGTAGTAGTGTGCAATTAGAACTGCATCTTTTTCTTGAAGTAGTTTTTTGATGTTCGCGATGTGGGCCTGTTTCTGAACGTCGCTCAATGGAACTGGCTTAGGCGGAAACGGGTAAACTGTATCGATTTTATCTAGTATATGACTCATTGCTCTTGCTCTACGCAACTTCTTCCGAGGATTAGAGTATTCTACACAGGACAGCGATGAGGATCAAAAAGGATTGGTTGCAAGCGGTGACTAGCTAATGCTTAAAACGCATAAACAAGGTGATACGTTGGCGTCACAAAGCGGCAAAGTCAATATAAAGGGAGTAAGCAGGTAAAAAAAAGAGGCACCTGAGCACCTCTATTTTGTTTATAAGTGGGTTTTAGCCACTTTAGCCGAAGCACTGTTTGGGTACTCGGTAACGACTTGTTGGTAATATTTCTTAGCTTGCGTCGCATTATTGTTGCGCGCAGCTATGTCACCAAGCTTAACCAGCGCATCTGCTCGCTTGTTTGAGTCTTTGTACGACACAACAGCGGCAAAGCTCTTCACGGCTTCTTTATCTTGCTTCTTAGCGAAATAAAGCTGACCTAACCAGTAATGTGAGTTAGGTGTGAAGGTTGAATCTGGGAAGTCTTTTTGAAACTTTTGGAATGCTGCGATAGCACCCGTGTAGTCACGTTGCTTTAGAATCATATCTACAGCATTTTGATAAGCGGTTTGCTCATCGACATCAGTACTGAACGTACCAGAAGCATCTTTAGAGCCTTCGCTCGCTGCCACTGCTACCGTTGCTGTTCCTGCTGCTTTCACCTCGCCTCTTACACGATCCAGTTCAATGAACAGTTCACGTTGGCGCTCTAGCATTTGCTTCATATCGTAACTGTTTCGTTCCAGTTCACCACGAAGTTCACTGATCTCCAGTGCCATGTCGTCGATTTGCTGTTGCATTTGAAGCTGAACGAGGTTGCGATTTTGAAGCAGGCGCTCTAAACGCTCAATATCTGATTCGTTAGATGCTGCTGCTCGAGAGGAAGATGATGAATTGGTTGCGGTGCTATTGAGATCGGATACTGGAGCTGGTGCAGCGAACGCGATGTTCGCTGCACTTGCCAGTAACGAAAGCAAAATGACTCGCTTTGTGTTACTGAACATGAGGCAATTCCTCAATTATATAGTCTACTAAAATTAGTAAACTAGTACTGCGCGACGGTTTTTAGCGTACACATCTTCAGATTGACCTAGAAGAAGTGGCTTCTCTTCACCGTAGCTTACGATAGAGATTTGGTCTGCTTGAACACCTAGAGCTTGTAGGTATTTCGCTACAGCTTGTGCACGACGCTCGCCAAGTGCAATGTTGTACTCGGGAGTACCGCGTTCGTCAGCGTGACCTTCGATAGTAACGTTCATGTCAACGTTGTTGCTTAGGTAAGCTGCGTGAGCTGCTAGAATTTCTTCGTAGTCGCCAGCGATAGTAGAGTTATCGAATGCAAAGTAGATTGTTTGAGTTTCGCGTAGCGCTTGCTCTTTAAGCTCTTGCTCAGACAGTTGAGCGTTAGCATCAATTGGCGTTACAACAGTTGTGTCTACGTTGCCTTCTGAACCTGAAGTTGTTTGGTTGCTTTCAGTACCTGAAGTTGCAGATGTTGCTTCATCAGTTGAGCTACATGCCGTTACTGCCATCACTGGTAGTGCAATCATCAAGCCTTTAAGAACTTTGTTAAGTTGCATCTTTTTTTCCTTACGTTATCAAACTTAGTTTCTACAGCGACTAAGTGCTATAGATAGTTAATTGCCACAATAGTAAACACTATCAATAGCTAAAAGAATGTATCACTTTAACTAGAGGAACGGTGACCATGCAGGCGCTCTTACACGTCCATTGGTTGCCGGTAATCTAGCTTTAAAACGGCCATCGATTGAAACCATCGATAGTACGTTTGTTTTGTTGTAGATAGAGCTATAGATAACCATACCTCCATTCGGTGCAATACTTGGAGATTCATCTAACAGTGTTTTCGTTAGCACCTGAACTGCACCAGTTTCCAAATCTTGCTTAGCCAAGTTAAAGCCTGAGTTACTGCGATTCACCATGATAAGGAATCGACCATCAGGGGTAATCTGGCCACCTAAGTTTTGGCTACCTTGCCAAGTAATACGAGAAGTCGCATTATTGGACAAATTTACATTATAAATCTGAGGTTTACCACCACGATCCGACGTGAAAATAAGAGACTTGCCATCTGGGTGCCAGAACGGTTCAGTATTATTAGAACGTCCGCGGGTAATTTGAGTCAGCTTACGGCTAGCAAGGTCAAGTGTGTACACTTGAAGGCTGCCTGTTTTCGACAATACCAATGCCAATGTCTTACCATCTGGCGAGAATCTTGGCGCGCCATTGTGACGAGGGTATGACGTCACCTTCTCACGTTCGCCGGTGTAAATATTCATAATGAATATTTCAGCTTGGCCATTTTGGAAGCTTACATAAGCAAGTTTCTTACCGTCTGGAGACCATGCTGGAGACATAAGAGGTTGCTTAGAACGAAGTACTAAACGCTCATTGAAGCCATCGTAATCAGCAACACGAAGTTGGTATGGGTATTTGTCTTTGTCATTCACTACCACGTAAGAAATACGAGTTAAAAACGCGCCTTTCTCACCAGTCAGTTCTTCATACACTAAATCAGAAATACGGTGCGCGTACTCTCTCAAGCGTTTGCCCGGAACCGTCGCTTTCTTGTTAAACAAAACGTGGTCTTTAGAAAGTACCAGTTGGCCTTCATCACTTAGTGCGCGGCTTTGCCCTTTGGTCAGTTGACCACGAACAATGTCGATCAGCTGGTAGTTGACTACGTATTGTCCTTCAGCATTTTTAGTAATGCTGCCGGTTAGCAATGAATCAACGCCTAAGTTAGTCCAAGCATCAAAATCGACCTCTGTTTCGCTGTAAGGCGTTTGAGGCATTTTACTTGTCGCAACTGGACTGAATTTACCACTGCGTTGCAAGTCAGAAGCGATAACTGCTGATACATCGTGTGGCAATGGGCCTGCGCCTTCCCAACGGAAAGGGACAATAGCGATAGGTCGTGCAGAGTTAATACCGTCTGTAATAACCAGCTCCAGCGCTGCATGTGCAAACTGGCTGCTTGTCGCTATTACGAAAACAAAACTCAGTAATAGTTTTTTTAACACAAGTTCGTCCTTTTACTCTGGTGATACAGTTAAGTTGATGTCTTTCAGTGATTTCACAATGTCTGGGTCTTTAGGCAACGGATAAGATTGCACTTGTGCCACTGCACGCTTGGTTGCTGCGCACAAACGGCTGTCTCCATCCAAAATACTCAAGCTTCCCAGAATCGCATTCGAGCCCGTTGGAATCAGCTTAAGATTCACTCGGCATGAGCGTCCTCTGTAGCTGTCTTCTAACAATAAGTTCTGTTGAATGAGCTGAGTATAAATCGCACCGTAACGCTGTGCTTCATCACTAATAAATTGTTGTTTAGCCGAAGAGTTTTGAGTCGACTCAGTTTCAAGCCCAGCAAAGATATCGTTCAATGCCGCCTCTTGTTGTTTACGCTCTTTTTCGGCTCTGGCTGCAGCTTCTTTTGCTTTACGGGCTTTCTCCGCTGCTGCTGCCGCTTCTTTCTCTTTCGCTATACGCTGCTTTTCAGCACGTTCAGCGGCTTCTTTTTCTTTACGAGCTTTGTCTGCTGCCTCTTTCGCGGCTTTTTCTTTTGCCACGCGTTCTTGTTCAGCTTTGGCGACAGCCGCTTCTTTGGCTTTGCGTTCTTTCTCCGCCTTAACTACGGCGGCCTCTTTTAGCTTACGATCAGCTTCTGCTTTCGCTGCTTTCTTTTGTTCCGTCTTTAAACGAGCCTCTTCGACTTTACGTTGTTGCTCTTTTTCAACTCGGCGCTTTTCAGCTTCTCGCGTCGCTTTCGCCTCTTTGGCTTGTTTTTCTTTCAGCTTGCGGATGTTTTCTTCTTCCGCTTTACGGTTCTTTTCAAGTCGCTCGCTTTCACGACGTAACTTGTCTAACCGTTCTTGTTCTTTCTTACCCGCAGCTTCTCTTTGCTGACGAATCTGTTGAGCTTGCTGACGAACCAACTGAGGGTCGATCACGACCGCCTGAACCATCTGCCCTGTTGGCTTAGGTTCTGACATGGTGAAGTCAGCTCCCCAAATAAGAGCGACAAATAGAATGACATGCAGCCCGACTGAAATTAGAAGCGGCGTTTTGAAATTATCGGATTTTTTATTATTCGCTTTCATGAATGCTACGGAGCTATTCCCTTATATCCGTTAAAAGGCCAACCTTTGGCACACCTGCACGGCTTAATTCATCAAGTAATAAAACAACTTCAGCGTAAGGTGTTGCGGCATCACCGCCAACCGCCACTGGAGAGTTAGGATTCAGAGACAATTCTGCTTTAACCCGAACAATAATATCTTCCATTGACAGGCCTCGCTGAACCTCTTCATCATTAACGCTCAAGCCAAGTTCACCATCTTTGTTCACTTCAACGATAATGAAGCTCGCGTTCTCGTCACCCAGTAAATCTTGAGCTGATTTTGCCGTTGAAGCTTTTGGCAATTCAACATCAACACCTTGTGTTACGAAGGGTGAGGTCACCATAAAAATAATCAGCAAAACAAGCATAACGTCGATGTAAGGTACAACGTTAATCTCTGCTGTCATTTTGCGTTTTTTAGGTTGGTATCCAGCCATCGATTATTCCCTGCCAGCCATCGCTTGACGGTGAAGAATACTGTGAAACTCTTCAGAGAAAGTCGCGTAGTTATGTTCGAGTTTACCGACTCGGCTACTGAAGCGGTTGTAAGCCATAACAGCCGGAATAGCGGCGAATAGGCCCATTGCTGTTGCAATCAGTGCTTCTGCAATACCAGGAGCAACCATTGCGAGTGTCGCTTGCTTCACTTCGCCTAGAGCGATGAATGAGTGCATGATGCCCCACACTGTACCAAAAAGGCCGATATATGGACTGATAGAACCGACGGTCGCTAGGAAAGGTAAATTAGTTTCTAGCTCATCCACTTCACGGGCAACCGCAACGCGCATTGCTCGACCAGTGCCTTCCATAATGAAGTCAGGAGAAGTGGCATTAGATTTACGAAGGCGAGCAAATTCAGTGAAACCTGCGTAGAAGATTTCTTCAGTACCAGAAAGCTCGTCTTTGCGTTTATTGCTCTCTTGGTACAATTTAGCAAGATCAACGCCAGACCAAAATTTGTCTTCAAATACTTCTGTTTGCTTAGAAGCTTGAGATAGCACTTTACTTCTTTTTATGATCATTGCCCAAGAAACAACAGACATACCCATAAGAATTAGCATGACCATTTTAACTAGTAAACTAGCTTCTAAAATTAGGCCTAAGATTGAGATTTCAGCAGTCACTATTCGTTAGCTCCGTCAGAATAAATGTTGGCATTGCTTTTGGTTTCATTTTTTGAGTGTCGATACATGCTACCTTAACCATTGCTTTACACAATGCTTTGCCATCAGGATTTACGATCTCTTGACAGAACACCAAGGTTGCTCGCTTCAACTCGTAAATATTTGTAATGACTTGTAAAGAATCATCAAGGCGTGCACCTTGAATAAAATCAATGTCTATATGTCGGATTACAAAACCGATGTTTTGTTCCAATAGAACTTGCTGAGAAACACCAATTGATCGCAACATCTCAGTTCGAGCACGCTCAAAGAACTTAAGATAGTTAGCATGATATACCACCCCACCAGCATCGGTGTCTTCGTAATACACTGTCACTGGCCAAGTAAATGGCTTAGATAATCCCTGCAATTTGCTACCACAACCCAAAACGATAAAGATCTCACTATAACCTAACTCTTTATCATTAAAAGTATATGGCAGTGATTTATTTGATTTGAAAGACGAAAAAAAAGGCCATCTGTATAAGATGACCTCTTTTTGGCTAAAAACCCAACAACTACCTAGGTTTACTTTGTTATAAACCTAGTCCACGACCTTATTTAGATAAGGCGCAGTACTGTTAGATAGAGCAAAATCGTGAGTGAAACATAAGGGCTGAATAGCAACTGCCACATCCAAGCTCTTGGCTTAAAACCGATACCATAAACCATGCTCGAGCATACTGCCCAGATGAACATAGGCCCAATGATAGCGTTAAAGCCACCGATGCTTGCCGCATACGTTTCAGGATCCCACATAACTAAACCAACATGCATGAAACCCAATATTAAGGATAAGGCTCTTAATAGAGTCTTATCCATTGGTTGATGTAATTTAGCAACTTGCTCTGCGAGATTACTCACTGTCTTTATCCATCATTTCTGAATGCTCAAGCCAAAGAGCATTGATGATGCCGAATGCACATGCTAGAAGTACACCCAAAATCCATGCGAAATACCACATAAAATTTCTCCTAAGTTATTTAACTTCTAGCTTAGTAAGCTGAAACGTCATTATCTTCGATGTGTTTCTTATCTAGACGACCAAACATTTTGTAGTATGTCCAAGTCGTGTAGCAAAGAATCACAGGAACCATTACCGCCGCAACCGCAGTCATTAGGCCAAGAGTTAGTTCACTCGCTGTTGAATCCCACATAGTCAAACTTTGACTTGGATTCAGGCTTGATGGCATTACGAATGGGAACATTGCAAAACCAGCCGTTAAAATAACACCAGCGTTAGATAAGCTTGAGAACAAGAATGCGAAACCACCGCGCTCAAAGCGAGATGCAATCACAGCAAATAGTGGCATTGCGACACCAAGAATCGGCGCTGCCCACATTGCTGGATACGTTTCGAAGTTTGTCATCCAAGCACCAACTTGAAGTGATACTTCTTTGTTTAGTGGGTTTGAGTCAGCAAACGTATCGATAGTGCTCGTGATTACATAGCCTTCGATAGATTGAACCCAGAAGCCACCAATAATAAACAAAGCAATAGCAATGACACCAGCGATCTGAGCAACGTTACGCGCGCGGCTGTGCAGTTCTTCTGTTGTCTTCATTTGAAGCCATGTTGCACCTTGCATCACGAACAACATCAGAGCCAACACACCACAAAGTAATGCAAACGGGTTAAGCAGAGCGAAGAACGTACCATGGTACTTAGACATCATAAATTCGTTCAGTTCAAATGGAACACCTTGTAGTAGGTTACCAAATGCCACACCGAAAATGATTGGCGGTACTGTGCCACTAAAACAAAGTGCATAGTCCCAAGCTTTACGCCATTTTGGCTCTTCAATCTTAGAACGGTAATCAAGAGCAAGTGGACGTAACCAAAGCGCTGCTAACGTCGCGTACATTGCGAAGTAAAAACCAGAGAAAGACGTCGCGTAAACCAGAGGCCATGCAGCAAACAATGCACCACCAGCCGTAATCAGCCAAACTTGGTTACCATCCCAGTGAGGGGCAATCGTGTTTAGCATAATACGACGTTCAGTGTCGCTCTTACCGATAACAGGTGAAAGGGCTGCAACACCCATATCGAAGCCATCAGTTACGGCGAAACCAACCAGTAGAACACCGATCAATACCCACCAAATAAGTCGTAAGCTTTCGTAATCAAACATAATATTCCCTCACTTATACTTCGACTGAACGGCTAACTTTGTCTTCAACAGAGTTATCGTTTTGTTCGAAGTGGTAACGGCCTGTCTTTAAGCTACTTGGACCTTTACGTGCGAATTTCAGCATTAGGTAAACTTCAGCAATCAAGAACACTGTGTACAGTGCCAGAATTGCGAATAGAGAAGTCCAAAGCTGTTCAATAGTTAGTGCTGATGCAGCCACGTTAACCGGTAGGATTTCACCAACCGCCCATGGTTGACGACCAAACTCAGCAACAAACCAACCTGCTTCAATCGCAATCCAGGGTAGTGGGATTGAGAACAACGCCGCTTTAAGTACCCATGGTTTCTGTTCGATCTTCTGACGACACGTTTGAACAAACGCCGCACCGAATACAAACAGCATGATGAAGCCACAAGCAACCATCAGACGGAATGACCAGAATAGAGGCCAAACTGTTGGGATAGAATCATCCGCAGCCATTTGGATTTGGTCTTCTGTTGCATCAACAACGTCGTCTGTGTAGCGCTTAAGAAGCAGACCGTAACCTAGGTCACCCTTCACTTCGTCGAACGCTGCCATGTTTTCTTCAGACTTGTCGCCTGAACGTAGCTTTTCAAGCAGTTCGTATGCGTACATACCAGTACGGATACGATCAACGTGATCATCACGTAGGTCACGCAGGCCCGTTACTTCAGTATCAAGCGAACGCGTTGCGATGATACCCATTACGTAAGGGATTTTAATTGCGTAGTCAGTATTCATTGTTTCTTGGTTTGGAATACCAAAAACAGTAAATGCGGCTGGAGCTTCTTCAGTGTGCCACTCTGCTTCTACCGCAGCTAGCTTCACTTTTTGAACCTCACCAAGCTCGTAACCAGATTCATCACCTAGCACGATTACTGACAGGATCGCTGCCATACCGAAAGATGCTGCAATCGCAAAAGAGCGACGAGCAAAGGCAAGGTCACGACCTTTAAGAATGTAGTATGAGCTGATACCAAGGATGAACATTGCACCCGTTGTGTAACCAGACGCCACTGTGTGTACAAATTTAACTTGTGCCACTGGGTTTAGTACAACTTCAGCGAAGCTCACCATTTCCATACGCATGGTTTCAAAGTTAAATTCTGCACCCACTGGGTTTTGCATCCAGCCGTTTGCTACCAAGATCCATAGCGCTGAGAAGTTAGAGCCTAGTGCAACTAACCACGTTACCGCTAAGTGCTGACGCTTTGACAATCTGTCCCAACCGAAGAAGAAAAGACCAACAAAAGTAGACTCTAGGAAGAATGCAACAAGCGCTTCAATAGCTAGCGGAGCACCGAAGATGTCTCCAACGTAGTGAGAGTAGTAAGACCAGTTTGTACCAAACTGAAACTCCATGGTTAAGCCTGTCGCTACACCAAGAGCAAAGTTAATACCAAACAATTTACCCCAGAACTTGGTCATGTCCTTGTAAATTTGTTTGCCCGTCATTACATATACTGACTCCATAATGGCAAGAAGAAATGCCATACCTAAGGTCAGTGGAACAAATAGGAAGTGATACATCGCTGTAAATGCAAACTGCAATCGCGACAGATCAACAACATCAATCATGGTAACTCCTTTGTGTCGGCTGAATGACACTTGTGTGATTATTCACCGCAAAAATTCATGTTAAAACAATTTATGTAATTGTTATTACAAAATGAAATTTGTAGCAAAAACGTACCGTTATAGTTAGATTATTGTTAAGCATGAGCTAATATAGCTGGCGCTAATATTACTGGTAAAATCAGTATGTTTCAAAAGGTTTATAGGAGAAGTCTGCGTTGATTTGTATCAATTTTATTCAAGCAAATTAGAGTTATTTTTAGACAATCATGATTAAAATCACACCAATTTTAGCCCTGTTAATAACCGAGCATGATATCTGTGACAAAAGCTCAGCACCACTTCAACATACAAATTACAACTACCTATAAAGTATTAACAAAAGATATGACAGTTTATTTCATTTTTTGTTAGCTAAATCAAACTTGGAATCAAAGTTTCCATTTTTGAATTCCGCTATTTCGCCTTTTTATCGATTTGCTCAAAGAGTTGTTATTCAGTAAAAAGCAAAAAATCCCAGCGCTTATGCAACTAGGATCTTTAAAAATGAATACTTTAACGATTAGAAGGCTTATCTATTCCGAAGTGTAAATATGCTCTGTCAGTAGCAATTCGACCTCTTGGTGTTCTTTGCAGATAACCCTGCTGAATCAAATACGGTTCCAATACATCTTCAATCGTATCTTTCTCTTCACCAATAGCAGCCGCCATGTTGTCGATACCGACCGGACCACCACCAAACTTCTCCATGATCGCAAGTAGAAGCTTCCTATCCATGTAGTCAAATCCTTTGGCATCAACGTCCAACATGTTGAGTGCCTTATCCGCCACGTCTGGGCAAATATGTCCGTCGCCTTTCACTTCCGCGTAATCTCGTACACGGCGTAATAAACGGTTCGCGATACGCGGTGTACCACGAGCACGACGCGCAATTTCTAATGCACCATCCGACTCCAATGAAAGTCCAAGGCAATCTGCGCTGCGCTGAACTATGTTTTGAAGGTCTTCAACCTTGTAGTACTCAAGACGCTGAGTAATACCAAAACGGTCACGCAATGGCGATGTCAGTGAGCCAGCACGAGTGGTTGCGCCAATCAAAGTAAAAGGAGGAAGGTCAATCTTGATAGAGCGAGCCGCTGGGCCTTCACCAATCATGATATCCAGTTGGTAATCTTCCATTGCTGGATACAGAACCTCTTCAACCACAGGGCTTAAGCGGTGGATCTCATCAATGAAAAGCACATCGTTTTCTTCAAGGTTGGTTAATAGCGCGGCTAAGTCGCCGGCTTTTTCTAAAACCGGGCCTGAAGTCGTGCGGATGCTCACATCCATTTCATTGGCAACAATGTTTGCTAACGTGGTTTTACCTAAACCGGGAGGGCCAAAAATCAGCAGATGATCCAGAGCTTCATTTCGCATTTGAGCGGCTTGAATGAAAATCTCCATCTGGTTACGAACGTGGTCCTGACCTTGATAGTCGGCTAGCGCCTTTGGACGTATTGCACGGTCGATAACATCTTCATCTTTAAAGACCGGATTATCCGGTGCAATCAGGCGATCGGCTTCAATCATAAA
Source organism: Vibrio bathopelagicus (assembly GCF_014879975.1). NCBI lineage: Bacteria > Pseudomonadati > Pseudomonadota > Gammaproteobacteria > Vibrionales > Vibrionaceae > Vibrio > Vibrio bathopelagicus. The sequence continues at coordinate 2,384,480 of NZ_CP062500.1, forward strand.
TTCGGTTATTCCTAACTCTGCTCTTCCTGACTCTGCGCATAGGCAAAGTGAATGAGTTTATTTTGTAGAACAAGTATATGAGGTATTAAACCATCGACTTCAATGCTTCGCGAATCAATTGTTCGCTGGTCATGCCATCTTTAGCCACTTGAGCAACAACTTTAGAGGCTTGAGTCGGTTTATAACCCAACGCAAGTAGTGCGCTTACGGCTTCTTCTTCAGCATCGTGAACCGTTGGCATCGAGTCCATTGGTGCGGCATCCGTTGCAGGCGTAAACAGGTCACCTGCGCCCCACCCTTTAAGGCGGTCTTTCATTTCAACAACCAGACGCTCTGCCGTTTTCTTACCAACACCCGGCAGTTTAACCAATGTTGAGATATCTTCGCGTTCAACGCTCTGAACGAATTGGCTTGCCGTCATTCCAGAAAGGATACCAAGACCAAGTTTAGGGCCCACACCATTCGCTTTGATCACTTCACGGAACAACGCACGCTCTTTAACGGTGTTAAAACCATAAAGTAACTGAGCATCTTCACGTACCACAAAATGAGTGTAGATAATTGCCTCTTCGCCTACGTTTGGTAATTCATAAAAACAGCTCATTGGCATTTGGACTTCATAACCAACACCACTGACTTCAATCAATAATTCTGGTGGCTGTTTTTCTATTAATGTACCGCGGAGACGTCCGATCACAATTCACTCTCTTGATGGAATTTAATTTGAGGGACAGAATATAAAAGAACTGGATACTTATCCAGTTCTTTGTGTTTTTTGAAGTGAATTATTTAGGCTTGCTTAGCTTGCGAGACCACGCTGTTCAAGCTCGAAACCAGTTCTTTAACCGAAGTCACATGACCTGTTAGCTCAGAACCATAATTAGCAACTAAGCCTGACACAGATTTAGTTTCCGCCACGCTTTGCGCCACTTCTGAACTGGCCAGATCGAGCTCTTTCAACGAATTCATCTGCATTGCCATAATATTGGTGAGCTGATTAACATCTGTTGAGATGGTTTGCACCTCTGAGATGATGCCGTTCATCTCACTCGCCGTGGTTTCTATGATTGCTCTGCCGTGTTCAACTTCTTCTTTACTGCGGTCTAACAAAGTTCGAATCTCTATCGCCGAATGACTGCTTTTCGCCGATAGCTCTCTCACTTGATCCGCCACCACAGCAAAGCCTCTACCCTGTTCACCCGCGCGCGCTGCTTCGATTGCCGCGTTGAGTGCTAATAGATTAGTTTGCTCGGCAACCGAAGTGATCAAATCAGCGACTTTCATGATCTCTTGATTACTTTGAATGATCTGACTGATCGCATCGGTTGAAGCTTCTAATGACTCTGAGCTCTTTTGCGCTTTCGTGCCCACCGCTTCGCTACGCTCTTTCAGTTCACCCACAAATGAATTGGATTCTTCGATGCCTTGGGTCATTTGATGGAGTTGTTGGCTCATCTCTTCTGCAGCGCTTGCTTGAGACTCGCAATTGATATTCAACACTTCGACTTGAGCATGCAAATCTTGTGACTGCTGATCCAAATGAACCGAAACACCCTGTAGGCTCTCTGAATTCGAATTAGCTTGGTCTAGCACGATAGTGAGTCGACCTTCACTTTGCGTCGCTTGGTTGGCAACGTGTTGGCTTTCTGAAATCGCATCCTCTGCCATTTCGATCGCCACCTCTTTTTGCTTAGCGGTAAAGGCTTGAGCAATGCAGATAACCACCAACGGCATGATCACGCCGGACCAAGTTTCCACCACCACCGCTTCCGGAGTAAGCACTAACTGCGGAAATATGAATCCGTTTAGATGAGCTGAAGTCATCACTAATGAAACACCGATAACGAGTCCACTCCACACCAAGGCAACGATTCGTGTTCCTGATAAGAAAAAAGCGACCACTAACAAAGGCACCCAATAAGCTTGAGTGGAAGCCACAACCCCACCGCTTTGATAAATGATGTTCAGCGCATGTACGGCCATTCCGACAAAACCAAAATTAAGTGCAAGGCTCGGTTTACTCGTCACACGAAGTAGCAGTGCTGAGATCAGTTCGAATACGATAAGAAATACAGATGTGGCGACCAGGAGTTGCTCTTCGTGCTTAGTCCACTTGATTAAGCTATAAACCCCCACGAAGAATGCAATAAAAGTGAAGAGTAATAAGATATCGGCTTGTCTGACTTCGTTGTTACTCCACCCGTTACTTTTGGGTAGAAACAGCGCGCGCCACAGCTTGATTGGGTTCATCAGTGATCATCCTTGATTAACTTGTAAGACCTCCGACCAATGTTAATAACATGTTAAATGATACGCAATGTTATTATCTGGGTTCTGTTCGAAAGATCTCATTTCATCAAGGATTTAGCGGCGTATTGTTTTGATATGAGCCAAACAGGGCGTGAGGCTCATCAATCGAATAAGTTTAAAAGGCAGAATGTTAGGAACTAACAATAGAATAAGATTTAACGGTAACGCCCTTTTCTTGCTCCTGTAGCTTTGCCTGCAAGTGCGACCAAGGTTTTATTGGTGTTAGCGTGAGTGATCGCTACGCCTAGAGCATCGGCAGCATCGGCTTGTGGCTTAGCGGGTAGTTTGAGCATGCTCATCACCATATTCTGAACCATAGACTTATCAGCACCACCATTACCTGTCACAGCTTGTTTGATCAAACGAGCCGCATACTCATGTACAGGCAAATCAGCATTCACCGCTGCTACAATCGCACTACCACGAGCTTGGCCCAGTTTAAGTGCTGAATCGGCATTCTTCGCCATGAAGACCTGCTCAATGGCGAACACATCAGGTTGAAACTGAGTAATGATCTCACTCACACCCGCATAAATTTGCTTTAAGCGACCTGGCAGTTCTTTTTCGGAAGTGCGAATACAACCACTACCTAAGTAATATAGATGGCGACCATTTTGACGAATCACGCCATAGCCGGTAATGCGAGAGCCAGGGTCAATCCCTAAGATAATAGACATAACTTCAAATACTGATTATTTATACATGCTTTATGAGCTTAGTATATCGAACGCAAAAAAAAATGCCCGTCAAATTAACGGGCATTTTATTGTTCTATCAAAACTCACAGCTTGATTAGAAAGTTGAGCTTAATCGTTTGATTAGTCTTCTTTCTTCGCTAAGTTAACAGCGATTGCTAGCTCTTCCAGTGATGCTGGGTTTGCTAGGCTTGGCGCGTCTGTTAATAGACATGCTGCAGCTGTTGTTTTCGGGAATGCGATAACGTCACGGATGTTCTCTGTACCACAAAGAAGCATTGCTAAACGGTCAAGACCGAATGCTAGACCTGCGTGTGGTGGCGTACCGTACTTAAGTGCTTCAAGTAGGAAACCGAACTTCTCTTGTTGTTCTTTAGCTTCGATACCTAAGATACCGAATACAGCCGTTTGCATTTCTGCGCTGTGGATACGTACAGAACCGCCGCCTACTTCATAGCCGTTGATTACCATGTCGTATGCATCAGAGTTAGCCGCAGCTGGATTTGCTTTTAGCTCTTCCGCGCTCACACCAAGTGGTGATGTGAATGGGTGGTGCATTGCGTGAAGGTTGCCTTCGCCATCTTCTTCGAACATTGGGAAATCAATAACCCAAAGAGGAGCCCACGCTTTCTTGTCCGTTAGCTCTAAGTCATCACCTAGCTTGATACGAAGTGCGCCCATTGCTTCAGCAACGATGTTCGCTTTATCTGCACCAAATAGGATGATATCGCCAGATTCAGCTTGAGTACGCTCAAGAAGACCGTTGATTACGTCTTCGTTTAGGAACTTAGCAACTGGAGATTGGATACCTTCCATGCCAGCAGCACGGTCGTTAACCTTCATCCAAGCTAGACCTTTCGCGCCGTAGATACCTACGTGCTCTGCGTAACCGTCGATTTGCTTACGAGTCAGCTTAGCGCCACCCGGAACACGGATTACTGCTACGCGACCTTTTTCGTCGTTCGCAGGGCCAGAGAATACTTTGAACTCTACATCTTTCAGTAAGTCAGCAACGTCGACTAGTTCTAGTGGGTTACGTAGATCTGGCTTATCAGAACCGAAACGACGAATCGCTTCAGAGAATGGCATTACTGGGAATTGACCCAGTTCGACATCTAGAAGCTCTTTCCACATATCGTGAACTAGCTTTTCAGTGATGTTACGTACTTCTTGAGAAGACAGGAATGATGTTTCGATATCGATCTGAGTAAATTCAGGCTGACGGTCAGCACGTAAATCTTCATCACGGAAACATTTAACGATTTGGTAGTAACGGTCAAAACCAGACATCATCAGCAGTTGCTTGAACAGCTGAGGAGATTGAGGAAGTGCGTAGAAACTACCTTTATGAACACGGCTTGGTACTAGGTAGTCACGAGCGCCTTCTGGTGTCGCTTTAGTTAATACTGGTGTTTCGATGTCTAGGAATAGGTTCTCATCTAGGAAACGACGAACGAAGCTAGAAGCACGCGCACGAAGCTTAATACGATCGCTCATTTCTGGACGACGAAGATCGATGTAACGGTACTTTAGACGCTGTTCTTCAGAGTTCGTTTGGTTGAAATCTAGCGGAAGCGCTTCTGAACGGTTGATGATCTCAAGGCCAGTTGCGTAAAGCTCAACTTCGCCCGTCGCCATGTCTTTATTTACTTGGCTGTCAGGACGAACACGTACTTCACCAGTAAATTTGATACAGAATTCATTACGCAGTTGGTTAGCGATCGGGAAGATATCTTTCATATCTGGATCGACAACAACCTGAACGACGCCTTCACGATCTCGCATATCGATAAAGATAAGACCGCCTAAATCACGGCGACGGTTTACCCAGCCGCACAATTCTACAGTTTGTCCCGCCAGGGACTTGTTCAGGTTACCACAGTAATGGGTACGCATAATGAATTTCCCAATCTCTTAATTATTTACTAATTTCCAAGCTGTCAGTGGTCATTCCACACAACAGAGCAAAGGAACATTTATACGCGGAAACTCGCTTAAAATCGACCTTCCACATTCGAATTTATTGTGTTTTATCTGGCTTTGTTGCTTTTTAGCCCATCAAGTGCGCAAAGATTCATCAAAACCGAAAAAATTGCGCTAATTATATCTCGAAAGTACCTTAATCGGCAAAAGTCTCGTACAGTAGTTTTCGTTTCAACTTAAAAACTTTTTGTGATGACTAATGGCGTAACGACTAACGGTGTAATGACGATGGAAACTTTACCTTTAAGACTTGGATTAACTATGTGGTCTCATTCTGAGTGGCAAAGTCAGTTCTATGGTAAAGGAACAAAACCTGCTGAGCGCTTGGAAAAATACACCCAAGTTTTTCATACCGTCGAAGGCAACACGACTTTCTATGCAACTCCCAGCGTCTCAACGGTCAATAACTGGAAAGCCGCGAGTCACGATGATTTCAAATTTACTTTTAAGTTGCCTAAGTTCATCACCCACCAGCAGCACTTAAAGCATTGCCAAGCCGAACTCAAAGAATTTCTGCTCACCATGTCGCTACTGCATAGCCGTATTGGTCAGTGGACGATTCAATTGCCCCATAGCTTCGAACCCAGCATGCTCCCTGCCCTGCAAAAATTTTGTACCTTGTTTCCAAAAGACATGCAGCTCGGCGTTGAAGTTCGTCACCTTGGTTTCTTTGATAAAGGCGATGCCGAAAAACGTTTCAATCATTGGTTAATAGAAGAAGGGATCAATCGCATCATTATGGATAGCCGCCCTGTTTTCTCCGCACCACCAACGACAGAAGCGGTGATCGACGCACATCAAAAGAAACCACGCGTTCCAGTTCATGCCATTGCGACAGCAAACAATCCGATGGTTCGCTTTATTGGTCATCCAGATCAGGAACCCAATCTGGCTTTCTTTAAACCTTGGTTCGCGAAATTACCGACTTGGTTAAATGAAGGAAAACAACCTTATTTAATGATCCACACCCCAGACAACAATCACGCACCTGAGCTTGCGATTGCTATCTATAAGCAATTACAGACGCAAGTTGCTGAACACACACAGATAACCTTGCCTAATTTAGCAGAGTTTCCTGCTCAAAAAGGTGACCATCAAATCTCGATGTTTTGATAGTAAACAACCACTAACACACGTTCACTTTCATCAATCTCAGTTTTCGTGACACAAGCGATTTTTTTACGTAAAATACGTCCCCTTTTATTTGGTACGAATTCTGTGCCGATTACGCTGACTGTCGAGAGAGAATGCAATGAGCAACAAAGACAATATCTTTTCCGCTCCCATTGATAAAATTGGTGATTTCACCTTTGATGCAAGGGTTGCTGAAGTATTCCCAGATATGATTCAACGCTCGGTTCCTGGATATAGCAATATCATCTCTGCTATTGGCATGTTAGCTGAACGCTTTGTAAAACCACACTCAAACATCTACGACTTGGGTTGTTCTCTTGGCGCAGCAACGCTTTCAATGCGCCGCCACATCCAACAAGAAGGCTGTACGATTTTTGCTGTCGATAATTCGGAAGCCATGGTTGAACGCTGTAAGCTGCATGTAAACGCCTACCGAAGCGATACGCCAGTCGAAGTTATCGAAGCTGATATCCGTGAAATAGAGATCAAAGACGCTTCAGTTGTTGTGTTGAACTTCACCTTACAGTTCTTATCACCAGACGACCGCTACGCTCTGCTTGAAAAGATCCACGCTGGATTGCGTCCGGGCGGTATTTTGATTCTGTCAGAAAAGTTTGTGTTTGAAGATGAAAGTTCAAATGAACTGCTTATCGATCTGCACCATGATTTCAAGCGTGCAAACGGATACAGCGAACTAGAAGTCAGCCAAAAACGCAGTGCTATCGAAAATGTCATGCGTCCAGATTCTATTCCAGTTCACAAACAGCGTTTTGAAAAGATTGGTTTCTCAAGTAGTGAAGTGTGGTTCCAGTGCTTCAACTTCGGTTCGATGTTCGCGATTAAATAGCGCTCGACCACAATTGGCGAAAGTTTGACGCACTCATACTTTGCCCTTAATTTCCTGTGTTATGGCTATAAAGCTGTACACATTATGAATTCCACAACGGTTAATATTATTCATGTTTAATTTTGCTAACTTTTATCAACTCATTGCCCAAGACACTCGCCTACAGCCATGGCTCAATGTTCTTCCTCAACAGCTGACGGATTGGCAAAATGCAGAGCACGGTGACTTTGACCGTTGGTTACGTGCACTAAATAAGATCCCGCAAGGCGTGCCTGATCAAGTTGATTTAAAGAACTCTGTGACTATCGGCAGCAGCACACCATTTCAAACGGGTGAACTTAAGAAGCTAGAGAGCTTATTAAAGACGTTCCACCCTTGGCGTAAAGGTCCTTATACCGTTCATGATATTCATATCGATACAGAATGGCGCAGTGACTGGAAATGGGACCGTGTACTTCCGCATATATCACCGCTTAAAAACCGTTCTGTACTCGATGTAGGTTGCGGTAATGGCTACCACATGTGGAGAATGTTAGGTGAAGGAGCTCGTTTGACCGTCGGTATCGACCCGTCTCACCTTTTCCTTGTTCAGTTTGAAGCTATCCGTAAGCTGATGGGCGATGACCAACGCGCTCACCTTTTACCTTTAGGTATTGAGCAGCTGCCAAAACTGGAAGCTTACGACACTGTATTCAGCATGGGTGTGCTATACCACCGCCGTTCACCGCTTGATCATTTGATCCAATTGAAAGACCAGTTGGTATCTGGTGGCGAACTGGTACTTGAAACCTTAGTAATTGAAGGTGACGAAAACGCGGTTCTGGTCCCTGTTGACCGCTATGCGCAAATGAGAAACGTGTACTTCTTCCCATCTGCTCGCGCACTGAAACGCTGGCTTGAACAAGTTGGCTTTGAAGACGTTCGAATCGTTGATGAAAATGTTACGACGGTTGGCGAACAACGCACAACAGAATGGATGACGCATAACTCTCTGCCAGATTACTTAGACCCGAATGACCCAAGCAAAACAGTTGAAGGTCACCCAGCACCGAGACGTGCAGTTCTTGTAGCGACAAAGCCGTAACGTCGTTGTCCGCAAGCTATTATTCAAGTGACCACAGAATAATAGCTTTTGGTCGTAATAAAGCCATCATTTATCTCGCAGTAAACTTTGACTTAAAAGTGCGCAAATTGAACAAAAATTGACTTATGTTTAATAAGTGAGCTATTTAAATTGGCGATAATTGGCGTAGCGCTCACATTGCGATTCAATATGACCAGACTCTTACATTAGGATGCTTCACGCATCCTTTTTTGTAGGCTAAACTTCTAAATAGTCTGAACTATTCTCTAATTTCCAAAGGTTTTTTTATGTTTAAGCGATTATCGCCAATTGTGGCGGTTGGTTTGCTCTCTGGCTGTACCCTCACTAACGGTGCGGCCTACCACCAAGAAACTCTCGACGCAATTTCCCGCTCAGAGACAAACATCGCAAATAAGGTTCAAAACCTTGAACTGCAACTAAGTAATCAAAGTGATTATATTGAAAGCTTAGAAGACGAAATTATCACCCTTTCCAGCCAATTAGATATTCATCTAACGAGCATAGAACACAAAGTTATTGATGAGTTAGAGGAAGAAGAACCTGTTGCAGTTGCAGCCGTACCTGCCGCACCTACCTCACAACCAACCATCCTTGGTGGAATCGAAAAAGTATCCATTGATTCTATCAAACAAAGCTTTGATGCGCGTGTTGATACTGGCGCAACCACCTCTTCTTTGAACGCAGTAGACATCAAAGAGTTCGAGCGTAACGGTAAAGACTGGGTGAAGTTTCACTTAGCAGACAAAGCACAAGCGCCAGAAGACCAGAAATGGATTGAAGCTCCTGTTGTTCGTTTCGTAAAAATCCGCCAATCGACCAATGATAAGACTGAACGTAGAGCTGTGATTGAATTATGGGTGAAAGTTGGAAAAATCCATGAAAAAGCGCAATTTACATTGGCGGATCGCTCTCAAATGAGTCACCCTGTATTACTAGGGCGCGAATTTATCAAAGACATAGCGCTAGTAGATGTAAGTAAAAAATACGTACAAACGGAAGTTAAATAACAATAGTAGGGTAAGCTATGACGTCAAGAATTCCATTTTATATCTCAATTTTCCTGCTCATCGTAGCAGGGATAACACTGAGTATGTTCAGACATACAACCTACGGTGTACCCTGGACTCCAGGCGAAACTAATCAGGTTTGGGACATTGAAGCTCGTATCGAGTTCAATGCAGTGGGTAAAGAAGCAAAAGTTTCACTAGCCGCACCTCACACACAGTCTAACTTTACACTTATCGGCGAGTCAGCTTCATCACCAGGTTACGGCATTTCATACTTGAATACAGATTCAGGTCGCCGTGCTGAGTGGTCAATTCGTCATGCAGATGGCCCGCAAACTATCTACTACAAGACACAGTTCTTAGTCGATAGCCAAGCGAACGTTACCTCAATACCTCCAGAAGGTGATGTGGCTCAACCAAGCTTTGACGGCCCTGAAGAGGCTGCAGCTCTTGCTTTGATTGACAGAGCAACCAAGCGCTCAGCAGACAATATCACCTTTACTCGTGAGTTAATCAAAACGCTTAACGATCCAGACAGCCAAAACTCAGCGCTGATTCTGAATAACATGACCAAAGTGGAAGCGACACACAAGCTACTTTCTGCCGCTAAAATCCACAACAAAGTTGTCGGTGTTATTGAATTGGAAGACGGACGTCGTCGCCAATCAATCCAGCATATGAACCAAATTTGGGATAATAACCAGTGGGTTCTATTCTCTCCTGAATCTAGCGAGCAACAAGTTCAACCAAACTTACTCATCTGGGACGAATCAAATGTCTCTCTATTAGATGTAGTGGGCGGCCAGAACAGTAAAGTTCACTTCTCGATGATTGCTCAGGAAATCTCACCAACAGAAGCAACCAGCAGTAAGGTCTCTGCCGACCAACTGTTGAACCTGTCGATCCACAGCCTACCGTTAGAAGAGCAAGCGATGTTTAAAACCATCATGCTGATTCCAATTGGTGCGCTTATCGTTGTGTTCCTGAGAGTGATCATCGGTCTTAAGACTTCTGGTACGTTCATGCCCGTTCTGATTGCCGTAGCATTCGTTCAAACGCAGTTGGTGACAGGTATTGTGGGCTTCCTACTGATTGTCGGTACTGGCCTTGTAATACGAAGTTACTTATCCAAACTCAACCTCTTGCTCGTGGCCAGGATATCCGCCGTAATTATTACGGTAATTATGATTATCTCGATATTTACTGTAGTCGCATTTAAAATCGGACTCACCGAAGGCCTATCGATTACGTTCTTCCCAATGATTATCTTGTCTTGGACTATTGAACGTATGTCTATCCTTTGGGAAGAAGAAGGCGCGAAAGAAGTAATGCTACAAGGTGGCGGCTCTTTATTTACAGCGGTGCTTGTTTACTTAGGTATGACTAACCCGTTCATTCAACACTTAACGTTCAACTTTATTGGTTTACAGCTTGTAATTCTAGCGACCATCTTGTTACTAGGTAACTACACAGGCTACCGTTTGACCGAGCTTCGTCGCTTTAAACCGCTAGCGGAGGACTAAGTTATGTTTGATCAATTTACTTCACCGTTTAAGTTGAAAGACAAAGGCATAATGGGAATGAACAAGCGTAACCATAGTTATATTGGTCGCTATAATGATCGTTCCAAGTATCCACTCGTTGATGACAAGCTTAAGACTAAAATTATTGCTGAACAGGCTGGTGCAACCGTACCAAAGTTGATTGGCGTAATTGGTCACCAAGCTGAAGTAAAAACAATCCATAAAATGGTTAAAGAGTGGCCTGGCTTTGTTATTAAGCCAGCGCAAGGAAGTGGCGGTAAAGGCATCCTTGTCGTGATCTCTCATAAAGATGGGGTTTACACCAAACCATCGGGTTCAACCATTAACGAAGAAGACGTAGAGCGTCACATCAGTAATGCTCTAGCCGGTCTTTTCTCACTAGGTGGTAAGAACGACGTAGCTGTAGTTGAAAACCTCATCAAGTTTGACGAGTGTTTCGAAGGCTTCAGTTACGAAGGCGTGCCAGATGTACGAATCATCGTATTTAAAGGCTACCCTGTGATGGCGATGATGCGTCTTTCTACTTCAGCTTCTGACGGTAAGGCAAACTTGCACCAAGGTGCTGTGGGTGTCGGTATTTGCATCGCGACCGGAAAAGCCGTTCGTGCGGTTCAGTTTGACCAACCAGTAACTCACCACCCAGATACAGGGAAAGAGTTGGCGGCACTTCAAGTGCCGCATTGGGAGAAACTACTGACTCTTGCATCAAGCGCTTGGGAAATGACAGGTCTTGGTTACATGGGTACTGACATGGTTTTAGACCAAGAAGAAGGCCCTATGGTACTGGAGCTTAATGCTCGACCTGGATTAGCAATACAGATTGCAAACGGCGCAGGTTTACTACCTCGCTTGCATCATATTGAAAATCTAGGCACACCCGCGGAATACCCAAAAGCTGCAGAGCGCGTTGCCTACGCTGCTAAGCAATTTGGTGTTCACGGTAACGAAATTGTACCGAGCTAATCTAAATGAAGAGCTAGCCAAGTTAAGCTTGGTGACTGAGTAAGTAATTCGATACCTAATCGAGTTCAATAGAAAAGCCGCATAACTCTGAGAGTTACGCGGCTTTTTAATGTCTGAAGCTCAAGTTAGCGTATTAAGCTAGGCCTCAGTTGCTTGAGTTTCACGCTTGCGGATTGGGTCAATACGTACAGCCGCTACCTTAAATTCTGGGATCTTGGCATGCGGATCCGTTGCTGTCGTCGTCAAGCGGTTTACCGGAGATTCCACGAAATGAAATGGAATAAACACCACGCCCTTTTGCATTCGTTTAGTAACAAAAGCAGCTATTTCAATTTCACCACGACGGGTCGATACTTTTAACATCTGTCCATTCGAGATCCCTAACGCTTCAGCATCATGAACACTGACCATTGCTCGCGGCCCGGCTAAGTTATCTAACCCTTTTGTCTTGCGAGTCATGGTACCCGTATGGAACTGCTCCAGCACACGACCCGTCGTTAGCACTAATGGGTATTCTGAATCTGGCAGCTCTGCCGCGTATCGAAACGGAATTGCTTCCATCTGACCACGCCCTCGAGTGAATTGAGTTTGGTGCATGATGCGAGTTCCGTCAGGGTTGTTCTTATTGCTCGGCCACTGGACACCATTCACTGTAATATTCTCCCAACGTAAGCCACCATATTGCGGTGTTACTCTTGCTATCTCATTGGTAATATCGGCAACGGTGCTATAGCCCCAACCGCCGCCCATTGCGTTGGCTAGCATCTGAATAATCACCCAATCCTCTTTCGCTTCACCTGGAGGGTTAACCGCAGGATTAATACGCTGAACACGACGCTCGGTGTTAGTAAAGTGACCAGACTTTTCAGCAAACGAGCAAGATGGCAGAACCACATCTGCATACTGCGCCGTTTCGGTTAAGAAGATGTCTTGAACAACAAGGAAATCCAGCGCTTCAAGTCCTTCAATTACGTGCGCTTGGTTTGGATCACTGAGCACTGGGTTTTCGCCCATCACGTATAAACCACGTACGTCACGGTGACACGCCGCATCGATAATCTCTGTGAGCGTTAAACCCGTTTCAGCAGGCAAATCGGAAACGCCCCACTCCATCGCAAATTTTTGACGAACCATTGGATTATACACTTTCTGATAACCCGGTAGATTGTTTGGCAACGCGCCCATGTCACATGCGCCCTGAACATTGGATTGACCACGTAAAGGGTTGATACCACCACCTTCAATACCGATGTTGCCACACAAGAGTTGCAGGTTAGCAATCGAGCGAACGTTATCGTGCCCTGTGGTGTGTTGCGTAATACCCATTGAGTAATACACCGCCGTGCGTTCTGCGGTGCCAATCAAACGCGCCATCGCGAAGATGTCTTCCGCTTTCACACCTGTCACTAGTTCCACTTTGTCTAAGGAATAGCTTGGTGACATGACCTCTTGCAGCAAGGTATCAAAACCATCAACGCGATCTTCGATATACTCTTGGTCATACCAACCGTGTTTGATGATCTGCTGCATCACACCATTAATCAGCATCACATCGGTACCCGGTCGGTGCGCTAAGTAAAGTTCAGCATGGTCTGCAATATCGATTCGTTTTGGATCGGCAACGATCAATCGCGCTCCACCATGTCTCACCGCTTGCTTGATATGCGAACCAATAATTGGGTGCGCCGAAGTGGTGTCTGATCCAATAATAAAGATCACATCTGAGTGCTTGATACTTGGAATATCATTGGTCATCGCTCCACTGCCCAGAGAGGCCTCTAAACCCGTTACGGTTGAAGCGTGGCAAAGGCGAGCACAATGGTCGACGTTGTTGGTTCCAAGCTCACGGCGGATGAATTTTTGGAACGCATAGTTATCTTCGTTGGTGGTTTTAGCCGATGAAAAACCCGCTAGAGCATTACTACCAAAGCCTTGTTTAATCGCAGTAAATTTATCAGCGATCAATTTAATCGCTTCATCCCAACTTGCGGGTTGTAGCCAGCCATCTTTGCGGATTAATGGCGTGGTCAGACGCGCATCGCTGCCGACAAAATCGAAGCCAAATCGCCCTTTCACACACAACATCCCTTCATTGACCGGAGAATCACCACCCTCGATGTAGCGGATCTTGTTCTTAGCTTCATCAACGTGCATAGTGAGCTTGCAACCCACACCACAATAGGTGCAGATGGTGTCGACTTTCTTGAGTGCGCCTGTGTCGCCTTGCTTTTTGTCTCTCGCATCCACCATCGCGCCCGTTGGACATGCCTGAATACAAGATCCACATTGAACACAGTTAGAATCGCCCATTAAGGTTTTGTCGGCGCCAAAGTTAGGACGACATTCAGGTCTTGACGCAGGCTTACCATCAGACTGATTCATGAAGCTTAAAACGCCATGTACATTCTGTTCGCGACACGCTTGGATACACTGACCGCAACTGATGCAACGATTGGCATCAAAAATGATGAATTCAGAACTGTCATCAACCGCGAATTTTTGTCTGGTTAAACCGACCTTAGCTTCTTCAGCGCGAATCGCTTGCCAGCTGTCGTTAGAAGCCACATTGATTTTGTATTCTGGATGCGTTTGCGTTGCCTTGTATTCAGTCGAATAATCTCGCAGGTCGCAATCGGTATTAGCTTGGCAGCCACACTCTAAACATCTTGCCGCTTCAGCTATCGCATCGGCATTATCAAAGCCAGTTTCTACTTCGTCAAAACTTTGCTCGCGCTGCTCTGGGGTGAGCTCTGGCATGATCTTACGAGCCATTCGCTGTATCGATTTATATTGCTCTGGGTCAACAGCTTTTAGCTGCTTTTGCTTTCTTGAATTGAAAGGCTTAGCAGGGATCTGATTCATGTCACCATTAAAGAATCGGTCGATCGCTTGCGCAGCAATTCGGCCATCCCCCACCGCTTCGACAGCGGTTGCTGGGCCACGTCGAAAATCGCCAATACTGAAGATATTACCTGTTCCCGTGTGCATGGTTTGTGGATCAGCATCAGCCGTATTCCAACGCGTTAACGGGATTTCTAGCGATTCATTGTCCATAAAGCTAAGATCAGGCTTTTGTGACACGGCAGCAATCACGGTATCGAAAGCCTCAACAAAAAACTCACCCGTAGGTTTCGGACTACGACGACCCGATGCATCTGCAGGGCCAAGTGCCATACGCTCCAATCGAATTTCCGATACATGACCATTCTCATCAGCAACATTTTCAGCAGGGTTAGTCAAGAAATGGAATTTGACGCCTTCGTGTTCAGCTTCTTCGATTTCGTAGTCTTCCGCCGGCATCTCATCTCGCGTGCGACGATAAATCAGCGTGGTGTCCGCACCGTCACGCACTGCGGTTCGAGCACAGTCAATCGCCGTATTACCACCGCCAATAACCGCCACTTTTTTGCCCGTAGTGAACTGTTTGTCGGTGACATAATCTTTCAGGTAATCGACACCCAAATAGCAACCGCCAAGGTCGCTACCCGGATAGTTCATTTCAACCGCTTGCGATGCACCAACCGCTAAACAAACAGCATCAAAATCGTTACTCAAATCAGACAGTGTAAAATCAACACCAAGTTTTTTTTCACACTCTACCGACATCCCGTTACGACACATCAGCTCGATTTCTTTATCCAAAATCGACTTCGGTAAGCGATATTCAGGAATCCCATAACGCAACCAACCACCAGCTTTAGGCATCGACTCATAAACACTGACATCATAACCTTCATTAGATAGGTAATAGCCTGCCGTAAGGCCTCCAGGGCCACTACCGACAATCGCAATGCTCTTGCCTTTGCTGGGTTTCTTCGCTGGCGTGTAGCTTTCTTGAGCAGCCAAATCGGCATCGGCTGCGTGTCGCTTGAGTTGGCGAATCGCAATAGAATCATCGACTAAGTTTCGACGACATTCCGTTTCACAGAAAGCAGGACATACACGACCAATCGATAGCGGCATTGGCAGTGTTTTCTTAATCACTTCAATAGCTTTGGTATGATCATTTTGCGCAATGTGATGTAGGTAAGACTGGATATCTACTCCCGCCGGGCAAGCGGTTTGGCATGGTGCCTCACAGTCAGCATAATGGTCAGTCATTATGCGATTCAACGCTTCTTGTCGATGATTCGTTAGCTGTTTTGACTGAGTAGTGATGTTCAATCCATTCGACACCTCTAGTTCACAAGAGCGTGTCATCCCCACACCATCCACTTCAACCACAC
The DNA here is from genome assembly GCF_014879975.1 of Vibrio bathopelagicus. NCBI lineage: Bacteria > Pseudomonadati > Pseudomonadota > Gammaproteobacteria > Vibrionales > Vibrionaceae > Vibrio > Vibrio bathopelagicus. The sequence goes on from NZ_CP062500.1 coordinate 2,400,294, forward strand.
ACAGGTCACACGGTACTTTATCCGCTGTTTTGTTCAAACCACATAACGATGGAATCTCTAAACCACATGTTTTTGCTGCCTCAAGAACGGTTTGCCCTTGTTCAACGATTCGAAATTTTCCATCAATGACGATTTGAATCATAGCTTGTCCTACCTTCCAGTTTGCGTAACAGTCACGCTCAAAAATAATTATTGGCACAGCAATGCGATGACACTACTGCCATTCATTACCATACATTAATTGTGGTTTTGTGCGTGTGACCTCAAACAAGTTCCATTGATAATAACCACAAGGTATGAGTGGTCTTATCAGTACATAAAGGGGCTGAATTGGGAGTTGGGAATCAGCACAGCTTGAGATCGTCGGATTCGAGATACAAAAAAGCCCCTAATGATTAGGGGCTTTGAATAAATATCATTGAGTCGCTTTCGAGCTTATAGCTCAGCTATCAAGGTTATAACTCAACTATTAAACTTATTGCTCAGTTTCTTCGAGAAGCTCTTGCACCGGAGATACCGGTTTGTTTTGAGCAAAGCCTCTTAAGCCAACAACGTGTACATGTTCGTGGTCTTTGAAGACCTTACGAACCAGTTTGTAGGTTGTGCCTTTCTCTGGGCTAATGTTCTCTGGCGCAGCAATCAGAAGCTGCATGCCTAGACGGTCACACAGTTCAAACAGCGTAGAGATAGACTTAGAATCCAGACGTGCTGCTTCATCAAGGAACAACAAACGACATGGAACGATGTCTTTGCTACGAAGTCGACGAGACTCCTCTTCCCAGCTCTGAATAACCATCAATAGGATTGACTGACCAGTACCGATCGCCTCACCCGTAGACAGTGCACCCGATTCCGCTTGTAACCAACCATCTGAACCACGGTTAACTTCAACACTTAGCTCTAGGTAGTTACGGTAATCCAGTAGCTCTTCACCGAGAACTTGTGGAGAACGTTGACCCATATCGATATGTGGATTCACGCGTTGGAACAACTTCGCCATCGCTTCAGAGAAGGTAAAACGAGTACTTTCGAACAAGTCTTTGTGCTGCTCCTGTTGAGTCGCTAGACCCGATAGCAAGATCTCGTGGCTTTCACGAATCTTAACGTTCAAACGCACGCCCTTAACCTGACCAAAGAAGATATTCGATAGACCTTGGTTCAGCATACGGATACGGTTCTGCTCACGCTGAATCGTCTTCTTGATGATGCTTGCTACCGATTCAGAGCTGATCGCTAGACGGTTTTCACGCTGCGTCAGTTCTTCTGTTAGACGAGCAAGTTCAACTTCCATCTCTTCAATTGCTTCAACCGGATCATCCGTATGAATGATGTCTTGGCGAATGCGCTCACGAAGGTGTTGGTAAACCGCAATGTAGAACAGAACTTTACGCTCTGGATGCGCGTTGTCTTCAGATAGACGCAGCGAATCACGAAGGTCTTCATTGTCTGACACAGCCAAACGCAGTGCACCCAGTGATTTATCCGACATAGAGCGAAGCTCGCCTGCCGTTAGATAAGCCAGTTCACGTTTATGCAGACGACGTTCAACATCATTCTCACGTGCTAAACGAAGTACTGAACACCAACCCGCTTTCGCTGCAACAACGAAGGTACGAAGCTCGGTGTATTCTTTCTGTACTTTCTTAAGACGCTTAGCCAGTGCTTTCATCTCAAGTTCAGTTGACGTAATAGTACGCTCGTATTCACTCTTACGGCCACGAGAAGTATGCAAACGTTCATGCAGTTCGTCACGACGGCGTACTGCACGTTCTTCAGCGCCTTCATCAGCATTTACGCCAAACTCTTGAAGCTCTTGTTTGAACTCTTGAACCGTTTCTTGTTTCGCTTGATGTGAGCTCTTCAGTGCTGCCAATACTTGGTTGTACTGGTTCATCTGTTCACGAGCTTGCTTCAAGCCATCACGGCCTTTGGTTCTTGCTTGTTCTGCTTGAATCAACTTCGCTTTCAATTGCTCACTCAGTTCGCTGCTCTTGTTGAGCAGGTCTACAGAATCCGCGTAAGCAAAGTAGTGACGACGTTCGATTAAGTCAGAAAGAGCAAACACTTTACCTTTCAAGCTTTGTAGAGCTTGGTCTGCTTGTTGGTATTGCGCTTCTAGTGCCTCGAACTGTTCTGGGTCAGCATCTAGTGCTGAAACGATCTGCTCGAGCGAAGCCAGTGCTTTGCCATGGTTGTTCAAATACGACTTCGCTTCACTCAAACGCTCTAGTTGCGCTTCCAATTCAGCAAGACGTTCAACCAATGTTTCGTCTTCTAAAATACGAACCATTGGTGCTAATTTGTCTAGTGCACCGATTGCCTGCTTGCTTTGTAGAAGTTGGCTACGTTGCTGTTGTTCTTTAGAGCCTAGCTCTGCCAGAGAACGTACAATTTGGTTACGCTTATCGCGAATAGACGCTAGCGCCTGCTCTGGATCAGCGTTGAACGCAACGTGCAGATGCTTAGCAACAAAGCTGTTGAATGCTTGGTATAGGCGATTCAGTTTCTGCGAATCGAACGCTGCTTTCGCGTGGTTCTCAACAACCACATCACGCTCTTCACGTAATTTCTCTAAACGTTGCTCACGAGCCGCACGTCCAAACAGTGGGATCTCAGGGAAACGAGAATAACGCATTTGGCGATCGTTCAGCTGAACACACACCGCGCCTTCGAGTTCGTCAGCATTGAATGAGCTGTCATCGAAGGCATCGACATCGCCTTCAAGGATGTAAAGGTCGTCTGGGCAATCTTCAAGATCCACCAGCTTCTCTTTAATACCGTCAAGGTCTGACACAACAATCGCGTGACGCGCTGGGCCATACATCGCGCTGAAATACGGTGCATCGCCAATGGTGATGTCGTCGTAAATTTCAGAAAGCAACACGCCACCCAGAGTATCCGCTAAGCCTTTCAGGCGAGGATCATTTGAACCACCCGGTGAGGCCAAGCGCTCAATCTCTTGTTCAAGTTGCGCACGGCGAGTCGCCAATTGATCTTTCGCGACCGCTTGAGATTTTTCGTCTTCCAGCACTTGCTGCATTTGAGTCATCACCGCTTGGCTATCTTCTAGATCAGCATCTGTTTGATCTCGTAATGTCTCAAGCGCGTCGTTGGCAGTGATCCATGCTGGAGCAATTGACTCCAGTTTTTGAATCTCTTGATCGTAATTTTGTTGAACACGACGTTGCTCACTTTTCGCTTCACGCAGATCTTCTTGAGCATACTCAAGAGACTCAATCTGCATAGCATGACGTTCGCGTTCTTCATCAAAGATCGCTTCATCCGTGAGTAAAACGTTGTGTTGCTTTTGGTATTCGGTCGCTAGCTCTTTGGCTTGACGCTGTTGTGCCACATCACGAGCTATGTCGCGGTGCTGGGCACGCCACTGCTGTTCGTTTTCGACAACGTGTTTTGCGTTACGGCCTTTCTCTAACGCTTGTTTAGCGCTGTCAGAGGCGTCTTTACGCTCTACATCACCCACAATGCTTTTAACAAGAGATAGCGCTTTGTCGAACTGCGCAGAGGCAGCAGAAGACATGTCTAGCTTATGTTTAGTAGACAGTAGCGTTTGAGTGCTTAATTCTTCTTGTGCTTTTAGCTCAGAAACCAAAGTTAATGCGCTTTCTGCGGTAATCGATTCATCACCAAGTAGCTGCTTGGTTTTTTCTAATGCTTGAACCGCTTGCTGATATTGCAACGCACGAGTCTGCTGAACATCCAACGCTTGTTGGTAGTCAGCAAGCTGAGTTTTCAGACTATCCACTTCTTCTTCAGTAATGGTTGCCTGCTCTTCCGCTAGAAGTACTCGTTCTTGAGCTTCTTCAACCACCATCATCTGCTCTTCTAGACGCTCATTAAGCTCTTCTAGATCTTCGCTGTAGCGAGCAATTTTCTCTTGCTGACGAAGTGCAGTTTGAACTAACTGAAGATGATCTGAAGCCGCTTGATAATCTTGCTCAAGTGCCGATTCTTGATCAACCAACTGCTCCAACTCTTCTTGAACTCGATTCAACAGGTTGTTTTGATTAAGCAAGGTCTCACGTGAGCCAAACAATTCACCACGGAATTTCATGGTTTGATCAAGCTTATTACGGCGATCATTCGCATGGCGCATGTAATCTGCTGCCACGTAATTGGTCGATTCGGTGATCAAGTGCTTGAACAAATCACGATCCGACTGAGTCGTTTTGATCGCTTCGAGTGTCATGCGGTTTTCGCGAAGTGCTGATTCCATATCTTGGAATGCTTTCTTCACACCACCATTTTGTGGCAGAAGGTAATCACGCAGTGAACGCGTAATCGCACTTGAGATACCACCATAAAGCGATGCTTCAATCAGGCGGTAGAATTTAGAACGATCGCTGCTGTTACGCAGTTTCTTCGGTACCACACCGTACTCAAACATTTGTGAGTGGTAATCTACAATCGAAGAGAAGGCTTTAAAGTGCGCGCCTTCGTATTGTGCAACCGCGGCTTTTACGTCGTTTAACTGACATACGCGTGCATGGCTGTCTGAAACGTTCTGAATCAAAACATCCGTTGGTTTAACATGGCTTGGAAGGCCTTGGATAACAAACGGTTTGATGTCTACTTTCTTATCACGACCCGCAACTTGCTGCAGTTTTACCGCAAACAATAGGCGTTGGTTACGAGAGTTCACTACATCTAACGCGGCATAACATGCGCCTGGCTGAAGCTTACCGTATAGGCCTTTATCACGAGAAGACTGTGAGCTACCCGCTTCCGTTGTATTACGGAAGTGCAGAAGACTTTGGTCAGGAATTAGCGCCGTGATGAATGCCGCCATTGTGGTCGACTTACCCGCACCATTACCGCCAGAAAGCGTTGTAACCAATCCATCAATATCAAAAGTACGAGCAAAGAAGCCGTTCCAGTTGATCATGGTTAATGATTGATACTTACCTCTTTCAATCATGCATCACCTTCTACTTTATTCTGTTCGCCAAGGTTTGATTGATCATCAAAACCGGCTTGATCGTTAAAAATGTCTTGCTGACCGTTTTCGTCTACGTCAGCATCTATTTCTGATACGGCTTCCGCTTGTTCTTCATTCAACAAGCTACCTTGGTTAGGCTCTTGAGTATGCACCACAGCTTCACCATCACGGATAAGACGCAGTTGAGCTTCTTTCATATCATCGCCAACACGTACGTCAGCACCAAAGCGGAATACCGCTTCGCTGATACGGAATTTGCCCGTCTCGCCAATCGCAATCAGCATGCCGATACGACGTAAACGACGTAAAGATGTGCGTACTTTTTCAAAGAGTTTTTCTTTATCCAAGTCAGAACCAGACGCACGGTTCGTCGCCAGTTTCATGAGTTTTTTCTCATCGGCTAGCGAAATCAGTTCATCAAATAGCTCTTGATTGGTAAAGATACCTTCGTGAGCCAAACGCTCTGGACTTAGGTATAAGAAACACAATACCTTACCGACGAGCATATCGAGCTCAGACAAAACGCTTCGACTAATCAAAGACGTAGAACGCGGGCGCAGATAGAAGAAACCTTCAGGCGCTTTCACGAGTTCCGTGTTGTAGCGTTGGTAAAAATGCTGAAGTTCTACTTCGAAATCAGAAAGCAACGCGTGGTTGTCTAGGTCTTCTGTTGAAACATGCTTACCTGAACGCAGCATGCTGTCTAGCGCAGGGAACAACGGGTTCGCTATCGCTTTTACCAGTTTCTCTGGCATGTAATCATCAGTACTTGTTAATGACATTTGCTTGTACCTTTGCACCGAAATCGTTGATTGCCTGCCAATCCGGCTGAATAGCCTGATAGTCAGACGCTGAGTAACCTAAGCGCACGGCTTGGTCGACAACAATTCTGGCTAAATCAAAATGGTGTGTGCGAGGGTGTGCTGCGAGGTAATCGCGTAGCACAAGACCAAGATCAATTGGCGCACCTTGCTGTTTGTGAGCTTTTAACATCTCTGCAATTCGGTCTGAAAGCAGGTCGTTCACTTGCTCGAATTCTTCGTACTCTACGTCGATTGGCGCTTGTCCCATCACTTCATCATCACGCAGCACCAAAGCTTCGTCACGAAGATCGGTCAGCTTTTCAGCATCGGCATAAGTCAGTAACCAAGGCGCGTCAAAGTAGTCGGTAACCGACTGACGCAAGCGTTGACTAAAGGCACGGTTTTTATCCATATCAATCGCGGTACGGATAAACTTATGGACGTGACGGTCATAACCGATCCATAAATCGATCGCTTGTTGGCCCCAACTTGTGATTCGATCAAGTTTCATTTGCAAACCAAACAAGGTTTCGCCTACGAACTCGAGTTCATCGTCACCGTACACAATTTCTTGAATATCGAGGATCTGGGTTTGCAGTTCGTCACCGGCCGCTTGCAAGGTGTCTTGCAATTCTTTTAACGTAGCAGAGGTTTCCGATAGCAAAGACTCACAGTTATTGATCGCCTCTCGCCAATCTTTATTAAGAAGATCAGCAATTTGCTGTTTGACGGTTTGTTGCTGCTCGTCCATCACACGCTGGTTTAAATCGATCTGATCGAAGATCTCACCCACTGAATATTTCAAAACGCCATAAACGTTCTTTTGCCAGTGGCCAGGTGTTCCGCCTTTTTGCGCAGCTTCAATCGCTTTAGCCATCTCATCTGCAACCATCGAAAGTTGAATCGACAGTTTTAACTTAGAGAATTGACGGTGACGTAAGTAATAATCTGAAATTCCGATCGCAAGTGGAGAAAGACGGTAAATACTCGCACCGTCGGTGATCTCACTAGTAAAACGACTAATCAGTTTTTGTTTAACCAACTCGTTGATAGCGTTGTTTGCACGGAATGCAGACGCTTCGCCGGTATCTTCAAACAGACGAGTGACAATGGTAAATGCATCGTGCAGTTCACCTTCACCTAGCTCTTCATCGAACCTTTCATTGCTTAGCACAGCGATAGCAATCAAAAATGCTAAACGCTCTGGCGGCAAGTTTAATGAAAAGTCATGCTGCTTGACCCAGCCTACCAACTCATCAATTGGCTGCTCTTCGGCAGTTTGAGTCATTTCACTCATTGTGGTTCCTGTTACTGTTTTTCGTAATATCGAACGTATTAGATATTACGTCTATTTCTTTATGACGCGGGCTTCTTACGATTGCATAGCGCATGTTGTGGCTTCTTTTACCACATTCACCGCTGTTATTGCGCAGGTTTTTGAGCCCAAACGTGAATATAACGGCCTAGTGACAGATATGGCTCTTGGCGACATAGCTGTTTTTCTAGTTCCAATACATCTTCAAATTGGTAGTCGCCCATGTACTCCATATTACCTATGTAGTCACTGAAGGAACGAATGCCTGATTTACCACAGATTTCTAGACCAGCGTCTTCTATCCATTGATAAACCTCTTCTGGCTTCAAGCCTTTTTGTGGTTGCAGCTTAAACCGTTTTCGATGTGGCATCCCATTCAATACATGAGGAATGTTGCCACAAATCACATTTTTCAGGACTAATCCGTGGTGGTTGTAAAACATTATCGAGGCAACGCCACCGGGTTTTACTTGTTCCAATAATAAATCAAGCGCCTCTTTAGGGTCTGCGAGCCATTCCATTACGGCATGAAACATCACAAAATCGACTTGGCCTTCAAGGTGCTCTGCTACTTTTTGGACCGGAGAATGAATAAACCGATACTGCTCTAACAAACCCGCTTCGCTGATACTTCCTTCTGCAAGCTTAAGCATCTCAGAAGAGAGATCGCACAGAGAAACGTTATGCCCTAACGCCGCAATTTTTTGCGACATCTGTGCAAGACCACCTCCAGCATCAAGAACATGCAAAGGTGAAGCTGATTGCTCAAATTTGCTCAAAGCTTGTTCTAGATCTTCCCATACGATGATCTGACGGATCTCTCCTTTGTCAGAGCCGTAAATATTTTTTGCAAATTTGTGGGCAATATCGTCGAAATTACGGTCTTCAGTCACGGCTACTTGAGTTATTATGTCCTATCGTGCCTGCTATTCTGTCACAGGAATTTCAGGAATAAAGAGGCGATGTCTCTTTTTACTACTAAGTGATGTTTTTTCGGACTATTCGGATATGTTTGAGCTGAAAAAAGTAGTGTCTTCGCTATTGATGCCACTGCCAGCAATGTTAATTCTCGCTTTTCTGGGTTTAGCCCTAGTGATGTTTACTACCAAAAGGAAGACTGGTTGCCTAATTACCCTTTCAGCCCTCTGTGGTATTTTCCTAATCGCTTTCCAACCAGTTTCTAGTCAACTTTTAATGCCAATGGAAAGGCAACACACCGCATTTTTACCCGTAGACGACACCATCGACTACGTTATGGTTCTTGGAAGTGGTCACGTCGTCGATGATCAAATTCCACCAACCTCAGAGCTTAGCCGTACAGGGCTAATGCGTTTAAGTGAAGGCATTCGTATTCTGCGCCTCTATCCTGGTGCAAAACTCATTCTGTCTGGCTACGGTGCTGGCACTGAAGTGAGCAACGCAAGAATGATGGCTAAGGTCGCGTTAGCACTCGGCGTAGCAAAACCCGATATCATTCTGCTTGAAACCGCTAAAGACACGTGGGAAGAAGCGCGCCAAGCTGCCGCGTTTGTTAAAAACAAAAAGATGGTGTTAGTCACATCGGCGAGCCACATGACTCGCGCCCTGAATGAATTCAATGCGGCAGGTATGAAGCCATTAGCAGCACCAACAAACTACCTTGCACAAGAAGGCATTGTTGAACCTTGGAATAAGTACATGCCTAAAGCGCTCTATCTTGAACAGACAGAACGTTACTGGCATGAAACGATGGGATTGGTTTGGCAGAGCCTACGTGACTGGCTAGACACCAGTAATGACAATATTGAAGAACCTGTGGTTATCCCTGAGCCTTCTATTTTAGAAGAGGATAATGGTGTAGCTTCTGCAGCGCAGTCTTAATGATAGTTCTTGGTTTCAAGTAGCTGTTTTAGTGTCACTGCTTTCATGTAACGACTTTCGAGTCACTTATGAATCGTCAAGAAAACTATAAGCTCTAGAATGAAACGCAAAAAAAAACCGAGACATCAAGGATGTCTCGGTTTTTTTACGTTCAAATTTTGTTGCTAACTAGAACTCCCTAAGAGAATCAGTCACCAGCAAACATGTAACCTTCACCGTGAACCGTCACAAAGATTTGTGGGTTCTTAGGGTCAAACTCCATCTTCGCACGCATACGACGGATTAACACGTCAATGGTTCGGTCGTTTGGAGCATCCACTCGGTGGCTGATCATGTTCAAAATACGTTCGCGACTTAACACTTGGTTAGGGTAAGAAGAAAGCGCAACGAGCAGCTCATATTCCGCTTTAGTCAGCTTAACTGGCTCACCATTTTTACTTAAAGCACGACGAGGGATATCAAACGTCCACTCACCAAAACGAACCACAGATTCGTCTTCTACTTCAACAGTCGCACCAACCGCTGTTTTACGAGCAGCAGCAATACGCCAAAGTAAGTTTTTAACTCGAACTAATAACTCGCGAAGTTCGAAGGGTTTAGTAACATAATCGTCTGCGCCCATTTCTAGGCCTACAATTTTGTCGATGCTATCCGTGCGTCCAGTAACTAAAATAATCCCAATGTCCGATTGACTGCGTAATTCGCGAGTTAGCATCAATCCATCTTCGCCTGGTAAGTTGATGTCTAGCATAATGAGGTCAACGTTGTTTTCTTCCAACACATTTCTCATCTGAGCACCGCTTTCCGCTTCACTCACTGTGTAACCTTCGTTCTGGAAATATCCAACCAGCTTACTGCGGGTTACCACATCATCTTCTACGACTAATACGTGATAGCTCATCTACACCACTTTTCTTATTTAATAGTTTCAGTAACCATTCTATTCATAACTAGTAACAATTCTAGTGGTACAGCAGATAAAAGCGAGAAACATGAACCTTTTTTGATACAAGACAATCTAAAACCTTGCTATTTATCGTCCATGGCAATTCAATATAGGCATTACGACTAACGAGTCACTTTGCGTTCAGCAAATAACCTTGTTATTGAGCCTTGGTGTGCTTATGCCCAAATGACTTATCGATGCTTGGGTATATAAACATCACAAGACTAAATCAGGATCTATGAAATGAAAGATACGAAAGCATTCAACGAACAAAGAGCTGAAATATACTGGTGGCTATCAAGCTTGTTCGCTAAAGAGCTCACACAAGAAGAACTCGATCACTACCACTCTGTTGAGATTCGTTCTTTTCTGACTGGTTTAGGCGAAAACGAAACACTTAAGCCTGCGATTGATAAACTGGTAGACGCATTGAACCGTCTACAAACACGTGATGATGCCCAACTAGAACTGTCTGCTGACTTCTGCGATCTATTCTTAAAGACAGATAAACATGGTGCTCTACCTTACGCTTCAATGTACATCGGCGAAACGGGCCTGTTAAACGACAAGCCAGCTAAAGACATGGAAGACATCATGGCTAAGCACAACTTGGTGGTTAACAAAGATCTAAAAGAGCCAGCAGACCACATTGCTATCGAACTCGATTTCTTGGGTAATCTCATCATCCGTTCAAACGAAACTGAACTTGAAGAAGAATTAGAGAAATCGTTCGCTGTTCAACAGCAATTTATTGAACAACAACTTCTTACTTGGGTACCAAAGTTCAACGTTAAATGTCGTGAAATCGATTCATTCGGTTTCTATGCATCGGTTGCATCTCTTCTCGTTGCCTTCTGCAATCTGGACACTCAGTATTTAGCGGGTGAATAAGATTCGCTGATGATTAAGTAAACAAATTCAATAGAATGTGACAATTCACCCAGAAATCTGGGTGAATTTTATTGCGAGTAATTTCTAGTCAGTCTAAAATTGTGACCGCAAACGATAAAATATGAAACATTCACGAAATGCTATGCTTATTTAAGTTCAGAGCATTTCGGTGTTAAGACAAGCCGCTCAATAGCGGTTTTTTGTTTTTTAGCACTTTAATACCCCAAAGAGCCCTACAAATTTAAGCTCTTAGTTAGGTAGCTTAACGGCTACTTTATTCCGTACTTTGGGAAAGTAGCTTCTAATAGGATAAAACCATGGCCACTATAAAAGATGTCGCTCGCTTAGCAGGCGTATCAACTACCACCGTTTCTCACGTAATCAACAAAACGCGTTTTGTTGCAGAAGCGACTCAAGAGAAAGTAAACAAAGCCGTAGACGAATTAAACTACGCGCCAAGTGCTGTTGCTCGTAGCTTGAAATGCAATTCAACACGTACTATCGGCATGCTTGTGACTCAATCAACAAACCTCTTCTTCTCTGAAGTGATCGATGGTGTTGAAAGCTACTGCTACCGTCAAGGTTACACTTTGATTCTGTGTAACACGGGTGGTATCTATGAGAAGCAACGTGACTACATTCGAATGCTTGCAGAAAAGCGTGTAGATGGCATCTTGGTTATGTGTTCTGACTTAACAGAAGAACTTCGTGGCATGTTAGATCGCCATGCTGATATCCCAAAAGTTGTCATGGATTGGGGTCCTGAAACCTCTCAGGCTGATAAGATCATCGATAACTCTGAAGAAGGCGGCTATCTAGCAACCAAGTACCTGCTAGAACGTGGTCACACAAAGATTGCTTGTTTAAGTGGCCACTTAGACAAAGCAGCATGTGTAGAACGCATCGCGGGTTACAAACGCGCACTCAATGAAGCGAAGGTCGCAACCGACGAAAAGCTCATCATTGAAGGTAACTTTGAGTGTGATACCGCTGTACTTGCAGCTGATAAAATTGCTCAGATGGAAGATCGTCCTACTGCTGTATTCTGTTTTAACGACACAATGGCGCTTGGCCTAATGAGTCGTCTACAACAGCAAGGCATTCGCATTCCTGAAGATATTTCGGTTATCGGTTACGACAACATTGAACTTGCAGAATACTTCTCTCCACCATTGACGACGGTTCACCAACCTAAGCGTCGTGTTGGTAAAAATGCATTCGAAATTTTGTTGGAACGCATTAAAGATAAAGATCATGAAAAACGTGTCTTCGAAATGCACCCTGAAATTGTTGAGCGAAGCACAGTTAAAACGTTAAATTGATTGATAAATCGAGTTTAATTTCATTAAGCGCACCTTTGGGTGCGCTTTTTTTATAAGCAACTAAAATAAACCTAGTTGCATAACACCAAGATCATTAATTGAAGCAATATCACATTTTGAAATATCAGGTGTGAGCCTCATTCAACAAAAACTTTATTCTATTCAGTCAGTCACGCACAGGGCAAACCACTCGAAAGAGTGAGACGCAAAGCTTCCGGCCTAAACCACTCGTTGGTATGGTAGCGGGGTTACCGATGGCAAAATGCAGTAGTTACTAACAATTTAGTAATTTACGGCTTGTTGACAATTTAATTGCAACATTTTGCTAATCTCTCGGACCTGCTTATTTGGTGGCGTAGTTCAAATACACCGAGATAAATAACATGGATAAACCGATACTAAAGGACTCAATGAAATTATTTGAGCCCCTAGGAAAAATAAAATCACGCTCAATGTTTGGTGGATTCGGGCTTTTTGCTGATGACACTATGTTTGCTCTGGTTGTAAATGACCAGCTGCACATAAGAGCGGACAAAGACACAACAAAGCAATTCGAGCAACAAGGGTTTCAACCATACGTCTACAAAAAACGTGGTTTCCCTGTCGTCACTAAGTATTTCGCATTGCCGGAAGGCTTGTGGCAAGACCAAGAAAAGATCTTGCAGCTTGCTACGACGTCTCTGGGTTTTGCTAAAGATGAGAAAGCGGAGCAGTCTTCTGCTAAGCCAACTCGACTAAAGGACCTCCCTAACCTTCGATTGGCTACCGAGCGTATGTTGAAAAAGGCGGGGATCGATTCCGTAGAATGTTTATATGAATCTGGCTCTGTAAACGCATTTAACGCCATCAAGGAATCGCATGCATCCTCTGTCAGCATTGAGCTGCTTTGGGCGCTAGAAGGTGCGATCAATGGTACTCATTGGTCTGTTATACCGCAGCAACGTCGTGAAGAGCTTATCAGTCGCGTCAATTAATATTGTCAGTTCAAACTATCTACATAACTAAGCCGCATTCTTGCGGCTTTTTTTATATCTGTTGAAAGTTAATCTATGCTTTGCCTGTCTATCTATACTAATGGTATACATTGAAAATTAGAGGAAGTATCAATGAGTAAGAAAATGATATTGGGTATCGTGTTGGTCGTAACCATCGTCCTATTAGGCGTCAATTTCGGCCAATACCTAACACTTGAGAATGCGAAAGCTCAACAAGCTGTTTTGAATGACTACATCGAGAGCAATTTTATTGCTGCTGCTGCGATTTACTTCGCCGCCTATGTCATGATCACGGCTTTCTCAATTCCCGGCGCTGCGGTTGTTACACTCTTAGGCGCTGCTCTATTTGGTTTCTGGAACAGTTTACTGCTAGTGTCTTTCGCGAGTGCTATTGGTGCAACCCTCGCCTTCTTAAGTAGCCGTTACCTGTTACGTGACTGGATCCAAACCAAGTTTGGCGACAAGTTAGCAACGATTAACAAAGGCGTTGAAAAAGACGGGGCATTTTACTTATTTTCTCTACGTCTAATTCCTGTCTTCCCATTTTTCCTTATCAACCTGTTAATGGGGTTAGCCCCAATGTCGGTGACTCGTTACTACATCACGAGCCAAATAGGCATGCTGCCAGGTACCGCGGTTTTCTTGAATGCTGGTACTCAACTCGCAGAAATTGATTCACTTTCAGGTATCGTATCTCCTTCAGTATTATTGTCGTTTGCTTTGTTGGGGGTATTCCCAATTATTGCTAAATGGTTGATGAGTAAGTTTCGTTCAGCACCTGTTGCTGAATAACGTATATGGCTGACTAACACCTAAAGCCGAATAAGGTTCTATTCAATGAAAATTTTCAGTGCATCGAATCCTACAGAAGCCCATATCATCTGTGGATTGTTAGAAAGTGAGAATATTGCGTGTGAAGTCCGTGGTGAGGGTTTGTTCGGTTTGAAAGGGGAAATCCCATTCACCGAGGAAACTGACCCTTACGTATGGTTATATGAGCCAGAATTGGCCAGTAAAGCCCGCACGATCGTCAATGAGTACCAAAAACAGCAAGATTCGATCATCTATGAAGAGTGGCGTTGTGGTGAATGCCATGAAGTCAACGAAGCGCAATTCGGTTCTTGTTGGCAATGTGGCGCTGCATCACCAGAGTAAGAACATAACGAACGATACCCCTCCCTTAAAACAAAAACGGGAAGCTAATATTAGCTTCCCGTTTTTATTTAATTCAATCTATTCATCTGTTCTGATAGCGAACCAAGAGAATCACTGGATTTGTTTTTGAATAAACGCGATAGAACGTTGATTAAACTCTTCAGGGTTTTCAACATTACACACATGTCCGCAATTCGCTATTTCCACTAACTCACTCGACTCGTGTGCTTCAACCATCTCCTTTACGGGCTTGATGAACATGTAGTCACGTTCTCCCATTAAATAAAGGGTTGGGATCGGCAACTCTCTATCTTTGAAGTACTTCATAAGAGGGTTCACATCAGCAGTTAGGATAAACCAGCGTTTAAACTCTTTTTGACACAGCTTTTTGGCTTCGCGGATAAATAGATGGCGAGATTCTTTTTGGCTCTTCTGCGGCATGACAACATAAGCAAAGAGACTATATAACCACATGTATGGAATGATGTGCTTGCTTAAATTACCCAACTTTATTAATACTTGAGAACGAGTATTGAGCTTAGTCACCGCCCCACCAAGTACCATTGAACGCACACGTCCCGCGGCTAATTCTGCTACGTTGCGAACAATAATCGTCCCGAGAGACATACCAACAAAATGCGCGGAGCGGATTTTTAGATGGTCAAGTACTTTGAGGATATCGAGTGTGACCGATTTGAACGTATAGCGGTTCGCTATCAGCTCTTTTAAAATATTGTCTGACTTACCGTGCCCTCTCAGATCAATGAGAAGCAAGTTGAAATGTTGTTTATACGCTTTGATCTGCTTGAACCAGATTGAGGAGCTGCCTCCCGCGCCATGCACAAACACAACCCATTCATCGCTCGTAGGGTGAGTAAATGTTTTATGAAATAATAAACTCTCAGACATACCTATCGCTTTAATTATAATAATGGAGCTATGCCTCATCACGAGGCGATGGCTAAGGATATCACGCTATTAAGAACTTTAAGTGATAATAGTGTCAAACCTAACATTAGTCATGTGAATACCTGCCTCACCTTTTTTACCTGACTAAAATGAGTTTGCAAGTTTTGTCTTCGTAAACGTGATGTGTTCTGACCAGAAAACAAAAAGGCACTCTAGTCTCAGAGCGCCTTCTTTCATTACAAACCATTACTAACTGTCAGCTTAATTTAGATGCTATTTCAGCGAGTTAAAATGCTGAATGGTACATTGCAAGATACTCTTTTGCCGCATCTTCCCAACTAAAATCTTGCTGCATGGCATAAAGCTGAACACGCTTAATTTCAGATGGGTTTTGTGCGTAAAGCAGCAAAGAACGGTGTAACACAGCCAGTAGCGCTTGTGGTGTCGGTTCATCAAAAGCAAACCCAGTCGCGAACTCAGGATCCTGGTCGTAATCATTCACACTGTCTTTTAAACCACCTACAGAACGAACAATCGGTAACGTGCCGTAAGCCATGCTATAGATTTGGTTTAAGCCACAAGGCTCAAACTCAGAAGGCATCAAGAAGAAATCTGAACCGGCCTCGACCAAATGCGCTAATTCGTTGTTATACGCTTCAACAAACGAGAACTTGTCTGAATGAAGTGCCGATAACTCTTTTAGCTGACTCGCCAATACTGGGTCACCTGTACCCACAATCACAATCTGCAAGTCGTTCTTCAAGAATTGCTCGATGATTGGCAATAAGTAATGAACGCCTTTTTGATTGGTCAGTCGGCAAACCATGCCGTACACAGCACAATCGATAACGGGTAGACCGACATCTTGTTGCAGCTTTTGCTTACAAGCCGATTTTCCACGAACCATACTGTGCTTGGTCGCTTTGTATTTACGAGGCAGGAAAGCATCCGTTTCCGGGTTCCAGGCACCATAATCACAGCCATTCAAAATACCGAACAGGTCGTCAGATCTGTGTTGGAATTCAGCCGCCATACCATGGCTGCCTAATTCCGTCTTCAGCTCTTGTGCATAAGTTGGACTGACTGCATTCACTTTATCTGCACACAACACACCCGCTTTCAGCATGGTCACGTGAGTATCACTTACCGCAGCTTCCGGGACATTATGACTATGCATTTCAGGCAGGGATTGCAACTCTTCGTAAGAAAACACGCCTTTAAAAACGGCATTGTGAATCGAAATGACGCTGCGTGTGTTTTTAAAAAAGTCGTGCTGTTGATAACGAGACTTAAGCAAGAAAGGAACAAAACCCGTGTGCCAATCATTGGCATGGACGACATCGGGCTGAAAACCAAGTTTAGGAAGCATATCCAAACACGCAGCACTAAAGAACGAGAAACGCTCTCCGTTATCGGCATAAGCATGATTATTTTCAGCGTACATTTCAGGGCGATCGAAATACTTGGCGTATTCAATACCAAAAACTTGAACACCTTCGACGCTCAATTTCTTAACTTGATAAGCGGTGTGAGGCCAATGATCCAGCTCGGTAGCCAAGATGACTTCTGCTGAATCAATGTTTGGGATGTTTCGATAAGCGGGGATGGTCACTCGAACGTCTTGTTCGAGCGTTTGTAACGCTTTAGGCAGTGCCTTGGCTACATCAGCCAAGCCACCACTTTTAATTAAGCCTTCAACTTCAGACGCTACAAAAAGTACCGAGAGAGTCTTAGTAACCAACTCGTGCTCCTTTAGAAATCACGACTACACCATCGTCAGATACGTGGTAATGCTTTTTATCTTCTGTCAGGTTTACACCAATTTGAGTGCCTGGTGCAATGTCTGCATCTTTATCAATGATAACGCGACGTAGTATACAACCTTCGCCAACCTTCACATCACCAAGTAAGATGCTCTCGCTAATATCACACGCTGATGCGATATTGCTACGGAAACCCAATACACTCTTTTCAATGCGCGAACCACGAACATAACTACCGCTACACACAAGACTATCAATAATCTGAATTCGACCATTTGCCGAGTCAGTAAAGGTAGCTGGTGGTAGTGGCGGGTAATAAGTGTGTAGAGGCCATTTGCGGTTGTATAGTGAGAATGGCGCATCTTTCTTAAGAAGGTCCATATGTGCTTGCCAGTACGCGTCAATCGTACCTACATCGCGCCAGTAAACTTCTTCTTTTTCACCGGTGATGCGGTTAGTGCTGAAGTCATAAACAAACACATCACCACGTGGGAACATGTTTGGAATAATATCTTTACCAAAATCATGAGTAGAATCTGGCTTATCTGCGTCTTCTGTTAGTTCGGCAAAAAGCTCTTTTGCTTCGAACACGTAGTTGCCCATTGAAACGAGCGCAGATTCAGGGTCGCCTGGAATCGGCTTCGGATTTTCAGGTTTTTCTTCAAAGCCAATCATACGGCCTTCAGCATCAACCTCGATAACACCGAATTCTGATGCTTCAGCAAGAGGCATGCGCAGTGCAGAAACAGTTAGCGCTGCTTTCTTTTCTTTATGGAAATCAAGCATCTGTTTGATGTCCATTTTATAGATATGGTCAGAACCGAAAATACATACTTGATCAGGTTCTTCTAACTCCATAAAGCCCATGTTTTGGTAGATAGCATCTGCTGTGCCTTCGTACCAACGCTTTCCTTTACGCATTTGCGCAGGAATAGGGTCAATGAAGCGATCTGTTATACCACTGATATTCCATCCTTTTTTCATATGATGGAACAGTGATTGTGACTTGAATTGTGTTAACACATAGATCTTCATCAGATCAGCATTAACGAAGTTATTCAAAGCGAAATCAATTAAGCGGTAACTACCACCGAAAGGAACCGAGGGTTTGCTGCGAGATTCAGTTAAAGGTCTTAAGCGAGAGCCTTCACCACCAGCAAGAATCATTCCCAATACACCAGCCATTTTATTCTCCATATATTTATAGCTTGTCGATGTCAGTACTCGTAGAGGTATCTTCCTCTGGGGGATGAGCACTAACACTTGTTTCGGTACTTAACGAATATCCATTCACATACAGTGACAGTATCCTAAGCCAAACGTTGTTACATGTGCACTATTCTTTGCACTTGGTTTTATATACGTTATCGACTTTCCTGCCGATTTCAATTTTTAATACGCCATTCTGTGTTACGTAAGCTGATTGCTTTCCTAAGACTTAAAGCAGCTCACATTACACCGCCTGAGCGAAACATTACATTAACACCCGACACACATCAGGTATACAACTAAACACTGTTCTGTGACTTACAATATTTTAATTAAGTTACATTCTCGTTACGGTTGCATAAGAAGATATTATTAATTCATTTATTTATTTTACGCTGTGAATTTAATAAATTTCCACAAATGAGATGAAAGCTCAATCGGTTGCATAGTTAGTCATATTTGGATCAAAAAAAGCAGCCTAACGGCTGCTTTTTTAGTCAATAACGTTCAATTACTTTTCTTTGGGCTTTTTACGTTTATCCGTTACTTCCCATTTGCCATCGATATATAAAGCAGTCCAACCAGAAGGTTTTCCGTCTACTTCAGTTCGAACATAGTTTTCTTTTGTCTTACGACTAAAACGAACTACTGCTGGCTTACCATCTGGATCAGCAGCAGGCGCTGATGCTAGGTATTGGAATTTAGGAGAAATACGGTCTTTAAAACGAACAAGCTCTTCCACCAATGGTGCACGTGTTTCACGTGATTTAGGGAAGTTACTCGCCGCCATAAACAAGCCAGAAGCACCATCACGAAGAACAAAGTACGCGTCTGAGTTTTCACATGGAAGCTCAGGGAAATGCACAGGATCTTCTTTAGGTGGCGCAACTTCGCCGTTTTTCAGAATCTTACGAGTGTTTTTACAATCTTCACTCGTACAATCCATGTATTTACCAAAACGGCCGTTCTTAAGAACCATGTCAGAACCACACTTGTCACATTCAACAAGTGGACCATCATAGCCCTTCACTTTAAACTCGCCGTGTTCAACCACATAACCTTCACAGTTAGGGTTGTTACCACATACGTGCATCTTACGCTTATCATCAATCAGATAAGCATCCATTGCCGTTTCACAGATAGGACAACGCTTTTTAGCTCGAAGTGCTGCGGTTTCAACGTCTTCTTCTAAAACGTTGATAATGCCTTCTTCATCACCAAGGTTGATCGTTGTCTTACAACGTTCTTTTGGTGAAAGCGCATAACCAGAACAACCTAGGAATACGCCTGTTGAAGCAGTACGAATACCCATTTTACGGCTACAAGTTGGACACTCAATATCGGTTTCAACGATATGGTTTGGCTTCATGCCACCCGCATCTTCATCGAGATCCGCTTGCTCTAGGTCGCCAGTAAAGTCTGTGAAGAAATTATCTAGAACGCCTTTCCAGCTCGCTTCACCTTCTGCGATTTGGTCTAACTTTTGCTCCATACGAGCTGTAAAGTCATAGTTCATTAGGTCATTGAAGCTGCCGTCTAGACGGTCAGTAACAATTTCACCCATTTTTTCAGCATAGAAACGACGCTGTTCAACTTTCACATAGCCACGATCTTGGATTGTCGAGATGATTGATGCGTACGTTGAAGGACGACCAATACCACGCTTCTCAAGCTCTTTTACAAGCGCCGCTTCAGTGAAACGAGCTGGTGGCTTAGTGAAGTGCTGTTTAGGGTCTAGAGCAATCAGGTCAAGCTTATCGCCAATTTGAACTGCAGGAAGAATAGTATCTTCATTCTTACCCATTGGACGTTGAACGCGAGTCCAACCATCAAATTTAAGGATACGACCTTTTGCTTTCAGCGTGTACTCATCCGCTTTAACGCTTACTGTTGTTGAATCGTATTGCGCTGGCGTCATTTGACACGCGACGAATTGATTCCAAATCAGTGAGTAAAGTTTGTGAGCATCAACATCAACACCATTTAAGTCTTCAGACTTCACATCAACACTTGAAGGACGAATCGCTTCGTGGGCTTCTTGTGCGCCCTCTTTGCTACCGTAAACAAGTGCTTTAGCTGGCAGATATTGCGCACCAAACTCAGAACCGATGTATTCACGTGCGGCCTCTACAGCCTCTGAACTCAAGTTAGTCGAGTCAGTACGCATATAAGTGATGTAACCCGCTTCATAGAGGCGCTGAGCCAGCATCATGGTTTTCTTTACGCCGTAGCCAAGACGCGTACTCGCAGCTTGTTGCAACGTTGACGTGATGTAAGGGGCAGACGGCTTACTCTTCGTTGGGCGGTCTTCACGTTTACATACTTCGTATTGAGCTTTGTCTAAAACACTGACGGCAGCCAAAGTTTGCGCTTCGCTTACCGGTCTGAAAGCAACACCATCTTTTTGTGCAACTTGCAGTCTGAAATCTGTTTTATCCGTTGTTTTAGTATCAGCGTGCACATCCCAGAACTCTTCTGGGATAAAGGCGTTAATCTCGCGCTCACGCTCAACTAGCAGTTTTACAGCGACTGATTGAACACGGCCAGCGGATAGGCCTCTTGCTACTTTTTTCCAAAGCAGAGGTGACACCATAAAGCCCACAACACGGTCCATGAAACGTCGTGCTTGCTGTGCGTTTACGCCATCGATATTTAGCTCACCTGGAGTTTCGAAAGCTTGCTGAATAGCATTCTTAGTAATTTCGTTAAAAACCACTCGTTTGTATCGCGTTTCATCGCCACCGATGATCTCACGAAGGTGCCATGCGATAGCTTCTCCTTCGCGATCCAAATCGGTTGCGAGATAAACATGGTCTGCGTTCTCAGCCAGTTTTTGCAATTCAGCAACGACTTTTTCTTTACCAGGTAGAATTTGGTAGTTCGCTTCCCACTCATTGTATGGGTTGATACCCATCTTTTTAATAAGAGCTTTGCGATCTTTTTCTTTCTTGATACGAGCTTTATCTTCTGGGCTCATACCCTTGGTTGAAACTGCAGTAGCCTTTTTACCGGTGCTTTGACCTGCCGTTGGTAAATCACGTACGTGACCTACACTCGACTTAACGACAAAGTCTTTGCCAAGATATTTATTGATGGTTTTAGCCTTGGCCGGCGACTCCACTATAACTAGCGATTTACCCATATTGACTCTAACGTCCTTAATCACGATGCTTCAGCACCAACAATTCAACTTGTGGGCTTTTACGCATGATATTCTAAATTCATTGCTTCTTTTTTTACTATTGTGCGAGATTACTAGAAGATCAACCGCTTTTTTCAAAATTGGATCTGATCGGTCGACAAATCGACGACTCAGCGGATAAAAGGGTCACAATGTAAAAAAGCGATAAAGTACTCACGAAGAATACTTGCAAGAGCCTATTCATCAGGCATTACGTATAAACGCGGTCATACTAAGCTTGTCCGCGAATCTAACGCGAGCCCCATTCAATTATTTTTGTCATAAATCACAAAATAAATGATGGAGATTCGAAAAGACTCTCTTATTCGGTTGTGAAATCATTGAATTTCTAGTGCTACACAATAAACTCAACGATATATTCAGTTATCAGAGATAAACTCATGACAAAGAAAGTAATAGCAGAATTTGATTTACTGCTTATCGCAAACCAAATTATCCAATCACATGATGACTACATTGAAGGCATGCGCACAAACAGCGTAGTAGAAAAAGACGACGTACTCGTCTTTAAAGGTGAATACTTCTTAGACAGCAACGGATTGCCAACAGAGAATACAACCGCTGTATTTAACATGTTTAAATACTTAGCGCACCATCTTTCAAAAGAATTTACGCTTCAGCAATAACGAAAAAGCTTGCCATTTAGGCAAGCTTTTTTACTTCCTGAATCTCTACTGGCTGAGCATTTTCAGCTTGTCGAAGTAATCAGGGAAAGTCTTTGAAGTACAACCTGGATCATTAATTGTCACAGGTGTATCACTCAACGCCACCAGCGAGAAACACATCGCCATACGGTGATCATCATAGGTATCGATCGCCGCATGTGTCAGTTCAGCAACAGGGTTAACGATGATGTAGTCTTCACCCTCTTCGACCTCAGCGCCAACTTTACGAAGCTCTGTCGCCATCGCCGCTAAGCGATCGGTCTCTTTCACACGCCAGTTATAAACATTACGAATGGCCGTTGTACCTTTAGCAAACAAGGCTGTCGTTGCGATAGTCATCGCTGCGTCTGGGATATGGTTGTAATCCATATCAATGCCTTTCAGCTCACCACAACGAGAGATAACGTAATCATCACCCCATTCAATTTCAGCACCCATTTTTTCAAGCGCATCAGCGAATTGGATATCACCTTGGATACTATTTTTACCGATACCCGTCACTTTAATCTCGCCGCCTTTAATCGCCGCAGCTGCAAGGAAGTAAGATGCTGATGATGCGTCGCCCTCGACCAAGAAGTCTCCCGGTGCAGAGTACGATTGACCCGTAGGAATAATGAACTCTTGGTAATCGTTATTGATCACATCCACACCAAATTGTTTCATAATGTGTAGCGTGATATCGATGTAAGGCTTCGAAACTAATTCGCCATCAATTTTAATGGTCACTTCGCCTTCGGCTAAAGGTGCAGCCATCAAAAATGCAGTCAAAAACTGACTAGAAATAGAACCATCGATTGAAACAGTACCGCTTTTAAGGCCAGTACCCGTGATCTTCAATGGTGGGTAGTTTTCGTTTTCTAGGTATTCAACGTCGGCGCCAGCTTCTTGCAGTGCAGTCACTAAGTGACCTATTGGTCGCTCTTTCATGCGAGGCTCGCCAGTCAGAACATATTCACCACGACCCAAACAAAGTGCAGCAGCCAGCGGGCGCATCGCCGTACCCGCATTGCCTAAGAAAAGCTCTAGGGCTTTGTCACTTGAGAAAGCACCACCCACACCCGTCACTTCACAGACGGTTTTATCTGCAGACAACTGATAATCAACACCTAATTGCGTCAAAGCATTCAGCATATGGCGAATATCATCACTGTCTAGTAAATTTGTTAGGCGCGTGGTTCCAGTTGAAAGTGCAGCCAAAAGAAGCGCACGGTTGGAAACACTTTTTGAGCCAGGTAAGTTAACTTCCCCGCTCACTTTTTGAATTGGTTGTAACGTAAGGCTTTCCATTAAATCTTATAGTCCTTGTACCACCCGAAGTCACTGGCGCGTATTTATTTTCGGGTGATGAATAATTCTTCGTACTTGCAGACTAACGAACTTTTCCAATGAACTCCAGAGCTAATCCCCTCGATAAAGGCGATTAATTAGCCAACCAAACATATTTACATACTAGTACGCGAGATCAACTCGAACACCATCTGAAAAATAGAGAATTCGCACATCATCACCTCGGTTAAACAACATCGAGTTATCGACGTCTTGAATGATGTTAACCAATTTGTCATCTTTAGTTTTGACCAATAGTTCGACGAGCTTATATTCCACTTTGTATTGTGTGTTACCTCGATTGCGAGCAATCCCGGCACCCGCCACAGCACCGACGGCCGTTGCGACTTCTTTGCCGGTACCACCACCAAATTGGTTACCGATCAAGCCACCAATCGCTGCACCTAATAAGGTTTCCCAACCATTAGCTTTCGATTCAACGATTTCTTGTTGCGTGATATATCTGACCGTATCAATTTCACCATAAACGACCTCGTTAACAGGACGAGCTTCGTTCCGGTTGTAAGCTGCATTTGCCAACATGGGCAAAACAAGTAAAATCCAAAGCAACTTTTTCATGGTAAAACTCCTGAAGACCTCTTGGTCATTGATTAATCTGTAATGCGGTACTTATGACTATATACCTAACCGAGCTTGATACTACTAGTATAGAGTTTCCTTCGCCTTTCGACGCGCTTGATGAACCTAACGGTCTGCTCGCCTTCGGTGGTGATTTGTCACCGATGCGAATTTTAAACGCTTATAGCCAAGGTATATTTCCATGGTATGGCCCAGGGGAGCCTATACTTTGGTGGAGTCCAGCACCACGAGCGGTATTTAATCCTAAGACATTCGAACCGTCAAAAAGTCTTAAAAAATTTCAAAGAAAGCATAATTACCGTGTCAGCATCAACCAAGCGACAGACAAAGTGATTGGCTACTGCTCATCGCTAAGACCCGAAGAAGAAACTTGGCTAAACGATGACATGCAGTCAGCGTACCTCGAACTTGCTTCATTAGGCTTCTGCCACTCCGTTGAGGTTTGGCAAGGCGACGAGCTTATCGGCGGACTTTACGGTTTACAAAGAGGCCAGGTCTTTTGTGGTGAATCGATGTTTAGCCTGAAGACCAATGCCTCTAAAATTGCACTGTGGTATTTTTGTAAACACTTTAAACAATTTGGCGGAAAGCTCATCGATTGCCAAGTCATGAACCCTCATTTGGAATCCTTGGGCGCGATCGAAGTAGAAAGAGATGAGTTCCTTAGCGCTTTGAAAATACTTAAAGAAAATCAACTTGGCGATGGATGTTTTAAATCACAATGGCTAGAGGGAATGCCTTCATGAGTTCAGATTTACAACAAATCAGAATTGGATTGACCGATAACCATGCTTGCAGCTATCTGCCACACCTCCAAGAACGTGTAGCAGTGACGCTCGATGAATTTATGCACACTGCAGAGAACTACGAAGTACTGCTTGCGAATGGGTTTCGTCGCAGTGGCAGCACTATCTACAAACCACACTGTGACAATTGTTCAGCTTGTCAGGCTATTCGCCTTTCCATCCCTGAAATAAAGTTTTCAAAAAGCCAACGACGAATCCTTAACAAAGCCAAGTCATTCCACTGGGAATTTAAAGACACAATGGATGATAACTGGTTTGATTTATACAGCCGATACATTACAGCTCGTCATCAATCAGGAACCATGTATCCTCCAAAGAAGGAAGAGTTCCTACAGTTCTCTAAAAACGAGTGGCTTACTACACAATACATGCACATCTACAATGAGAACCAGTTAGTTGGCATCGCCGTTACCGATGTTATGTCTCACTGCACCAGTGCGTTTTATACCTTCTTCGACCCTGATATCGATATATCAATGGGAACACTAGGTGTTCTTTTTCAAATCCAACACGCCCAAAAAGAACAAAAACAATGGCTCTATTTGGGGTATCAAATCGATGAATGTCCTGCAATGAACTATAAAGTACGATTTCAACGTCATCAAAGGCTAGTAAATCAGCGGTGGCAAGGGTAGAATACGCGACAACTTTACATATTTTGATTTTAACGGCACAATCAAGCCGTTGAAAACCGCCAAGTTTCGAAAGAGGATTAGATGGCTAAAGAAGACGTAATCGAGATGCAAGGCACTGTCCTTGATACTCTACCAAACACGATGTTCCGTGTTGAGCTTGAAAATGGTCACGTAGTGACAGCACACATCTCTGGTAAAATGCGTAAGAACTACATCCGTATTCTTACTGGTGATAAAGTAACTGTTGAGATGACTCCATACGACCTTTCTAAAGGCCGCATCGTCTTCCGTGCTCGTTAATTTTTAATTATCGAATACGATAAGAAACGGAGCTATATGCTCCGTTTTTTACCGCCTATACAAAAGCAAACTGATTAGCTAAACGCTTTAATAAGACGCTCTATTGCTTACTGTAGCGCTCCTAACCCACGTCATACTCAGCTAAAACCTCACCCTTCAATATTATCCCCCCACTCTATACCACCAAGTAACTACTCACGACTACGCCTTAATTGCATCTACACGCATTCCTAGTTGTCTTTTCGAGCACCAGATACAAAAAAACGCACAACCGAAGTCATGCGTTTTTATCAAAGTATTGCGTTTAAGTGCGTCTACTCATCGTTGGTTACTAATAGTAATTAGCTGCTAGTCTCTAACTCTTAGTGCATCACTTCTTCTTTGGCACCTAGGTAAACGAAGTCCAGTTCATCTTTCTTCAGTGACACTTTCACAGTACCGCCGTCGACCAAACTACCGAACAACAATTCATTCGCAAGCGGTTTCTTAAGCTTCTCTTGAATAACACGGCCCATAGGACGTGCGCCCATAGTCTTGTCATAGCCTAGATGTGCTAACCAGTGACGAGCATCTTCAGATACTTCCAAAGATACACCACGCGCGTCCAGTTGAACCTGAAGCTCTACAATAAACTTATCGACAACTTGGCTGATCACACTTGGGTCTAAACTGTTGAACCAAATGATATTATCAAGACGGTTACGGAACTCCGGAGTGAAGACTTTCTTAATCTCACCCATTGCATCTGGCGCATGATCTTGTTGGATCAGACCGATCGATTTCTTCTCGGTTTCCGCGACACCTGCATTGGTTGTCATAACTAAAATCACATTACGGAAATCCGCTTTGCGACCGTTGTTGTCCGTCAAAGTACCGTTATCCATCACTTGTAATAACAAGTTAAAGATATCTGGGTGAGCCTTCTCGATCTCATCAAGTAACACAACAGAGTGTGGATTCTTGATTACTGCATCAGTGAGTAGACCACCTTGATCGTATCCTACATAACCTGGAGGAGCACCGATCAAACGGCTCACTGAGTGACGTTCACCGTACTCAGACATATCAAAACGCAGCAGCTCAATACCCATCAGTTTAGAAAGCTGAACCGTAACCTCGGTTTTACCCACACCAGTAGGACCAGCAAATAGGAATGAACCAACAGGTTTATTGTCTGCACCCAAACCTGCACGAGTCAGCTTGATCGCTTCGCTCAATACATCGATCGCTGGGTCTTGTCCGAATACCAACATTTTCATGCGGTCATCCAGTTTCTGCAGCGTATCTTTGTCTGAAGATGAAACTGACTTCTCAGGAATACGAGCCATTTTCGCAACCATCGACTCGATATCAGCCACGCTCACTGTCTTCTTACGACGACTTGCTGGAGCCAAACGACTACGAGCACCCGCTTCATCAATAACGTCAATCGCCTTATCTGGAAGGTGACGTTCATTGATATACTTAGCAGACAGCTCCACGGCGGCACGTAACGCTTTGTTTGTGTAACGCACTTCGTGGTGAGCTTCGTATTTTGGCTTCAAGCCAATCAGTATCTTAGTCGTATCATCAAGTGATGGTTCAACAATATCGATTTTTTGGAAGCGACGAGATAACGCACGTTCCTTCTCAAAAATACTGCTGTACTCTTGGTAAGTGGTTGAACCGATGCAACGTAATTTACCACTGCTTAGTAGCGGTTTGATTAAGTTTGCAGCATCAACTTGTCCACCCGATGCGGCACCCGCACCTATGATGGTGTGAATTTCGTCGATGAACAAGATAGCGTCTTCTTCTTTTTCCAGTTGCTTAAGAATGGCTTTAAAGCGCTTCTCAAAGTCACCACGATATTTAGTACCTGCAAGCAGTGAACCAATATCTAAAGAGTAAATCACGCTGCTCTGAATGATTTCAGGCACTTGCCCTTCAACGATACGCCATGCAAGACCTTCTGCAATGGCCGTTTTACCTACACCCGCTTCACCGACTAACAGAGGATTATTTTTACGACGACGACACAATACTTGAACTGTTCGCTCAAGCTCTTTATCACGGCCGATCAGTGGGTCGATATTACCTTGCTTAGCCACTTCATTAAGATTGGTTGCAAAGTTTTCTAAACGGTCTTCAGAATTTGCTTCTTCAGCATTTTCTGCACCACCGAATGAGTCAGAGGATGAAGCGCTGTCGCCTTCATTGCTTGCTTTAGTAATACCGTGTGAGATGAAGTTAACGATGTCTAAGCGACTGATGTCGTTTTTCTTGAGTAGGTATGCCGCGTGAGATTCTTGCTCACTAAAAATAGCCACAAGCACGTTTGCACCTGTTACTTCACTGCGACCTGAAGATTGGACATGAAAAACCGCGCGCTGAAGTACTCGTTGGAAGCTCAGTGTTGGCTGGGTTTCTCGAGTTTCATCGTTTTCTGGGATAAGCGGGGTTGTTTGATCAATAAAAATATCGAGCTCATTACGAAGAGCATCGAGATCAGCCTGACAAGCTTGGAGCGCTTCCTTGGCCGCATCATTTTCTAATAATGCTAGTAGGAGGTGTTCGACAGTCATAAATTCATGTCGCTTGTCTCGCGCACGAGCAAATGCGCCATTTAAACTCGACTCTAATTCTTTATTTAGCATAAGTACCTCCTAAGGGAACAACAGTGTTGTTCGAGCAATTTATACTTGCTCCATTGTACATAGTAGCGGATGCTCATTTTCCTTTGAGTACATCCTTACCTGCGCTACCTTTGTTTCCGCTATTTCAGCACTGTATGTGCCGCAAATAGCTTTACCTTCATAATGAACCTTGAGCATCACTTCCGTTGCTTGTTCGATATCTAGTGAGAAAAACCGCTCAAGGATCTCGATTACGAAATCCATTGGCGTGTAATCATCGTTGTTCAATACAACGTTATACATAGCCGGTGGCTTTACTTTTGTTGCTTCTTTCTCCAGTAAATCTGAGCCTGGAGCTGCCCATTCGAAGTTTCTGCTCATATCAGCTTTGCTAGGGTTATTTTTCGGAATTCGTGAGTGCTTACTTAACTCAAATCTACCACATTCACGCTTTACGGTGTACTAAGAAACTGCACCAAGAAACAGTACCAAAAAATATTCCTCTATACTGAGCCTAATCCACCATTTCCATCGCTGCAAATAAAAGATGTCTATTAACAGGATTAACATATGTGATTGATTAAAAAGACACCATTACTATTAGCACTGACCATAAGATCACCACTAAGTTACTATTTAGTTAATAGTTTGTAGTTAATCTCGAATGTGATTTGTTATTAAAATTGATCATTTTTATACCAATTTACTATTGACTGGACTCAATCATTAGCTACATTGGTGCTAAAAGGTTTTTCTTAAGCAACCTTAACAATAAGCAAAAAGATGCAACAACAAGGAATTATTACGCAAGGTAGCGTTAATTTCCGTAAGCAATGTACGAGATTCAAGTTATCAGCTGAAATCCGTTAGCTGGTAAGAATGATATCAATCGCACTTACGACAATTGATATAACAACGTTAGTAACAAAATGCATGAGGGATGTATAGCATGGCTACAGGTACAGTAAAATGGTTTAACAACGCCAAAGGGTTTGGCTTTATTTGTCCAGAAGGTGAAGACGGCGATATTTTTGCGCACTATTCCACAATACAGATGGATGGTTATCGAACCTTAAAAGCGGGTCAGCAAGTCGACTATGAAGTAGAAAGTGGACCTAAAGGCTCCCATGCTAGTTCCGTTGTTCCTGTCGAAGGCAGCGCCGCTAAATAGGCGATTGCCAAATCATGTTGACCTCCACCAGCGTTAATTAACGGCTGACAGGTAAGCAGAATACTGAAACCGCTCATTTGGTCCCCTTAATACAGGATTAAATGAGCGGTTTTTCGATCTGTGAGGCGATAAAGTAGCTCACAGTACAATTCATCCAAGGATGTTCGACTTCAAGCTAGGTCTAGGAAAGCATCATGAAAAAAAGACGCTTTAACATTATCGTTAAAGCGTCTTTCGTTTTG
Organism: Vibrio bathopelagicus; assembly: GCF_014879975.1. Lineage (NCBI taxonomy): Bacteria > Pseudomonadati > Pseudomonadota > Gammaproteobacteria > Vibrionales > Vibrionaceae > Vibrio > Vibrio bathopelagicus. The sequence continues at coordinate 2,429,981 of NZ_CP062500.1, forward strand.
ACTTAATCTATGACTTAACTGTCAGATCTAGCGACTCGTTAGCAAGCCACTCCATGACTTGCTAACGGTGCGTCTAATCACTATGCGTCAATAAATGCGTTCAATGTAGCACTCGGGCGCATTAGCTTTGAAACTAGTGCATCATCTAGTAAGTAATAACCGCCTAAATCGCCAACGACACCTTGAGCATTGTTCAGCTCAGCAACAATCACTTCTTCGCTTTCAGCCAGTTGACTTGCAACACCTGCAAACTCAGCAGCTAGGTCAGCATCAGCTGTTTGCTCAGCAAGCGCTTTAGCCCAGTATGATGCTAGGTAGTAATGGCTACCACGGTTATCAAGCTCGCCTACTCGACGTGAAGGAGATTTGTTTTTGTCTAGGAACTCACCTGTCGCTTTATCAAGTGCATCAGCGAGAACTTGTGCTTTAGCGTTGCCTGTCACTACGCTTAAGTGCTCTAGTGATGCCGCTAATGCCAAGAATTCACCTAAAGAATCCCAACGTAGATGGTTTTCTTTCTCTACTTGTTGCACGTGCTTAGGAGCAGAACCGCCAGCACCTGTTTCGAACAGGCCGCCGCCATTCATTAGTGGAACAATCGACAGCATTTTAGCCGACGTACCAAGCTCTAGAATTGGGAACAAATCTGTTAGGTAATCACGTAATACGTTACCTGTAACAGAAATGGTATCTAGACCTTCTTTAATACGAACTAGCGAGTACTGAGTGGCTTCTAATGGCGCCAGAATCTTGATTTCAAGACCATCTGTATCGTACTCAGGAAGATAAGCTTCTACTTTCTTAATCAATTGCGCATCGTGCGCTCGATCCGCATCTAACCAGAATACGGCTGGAACACCCGCAGCACGCGCGCGAGTTACAGCAAGTTTAACCCAATCTTGAATTGGCGCATCTTTAACCTGACACATACGGAAGATATCACCTTCCTCTACGTCTTGCTCAAGAAGAACAGAACCAGAATCGTCAACCACTTGAACCTGACCAGCAGCTTCTAGGATGAAAGTCTTATCGTGAGAACCGTATTCTTCCGCTTTTTGAGCCATCAGGCCAACGTTTGGTACGCTACCCATAGTCGTAGGATCAAAAGCACCATTTTCTTTACAGAAATCAATAACAGCTTGGTAGATGCTTGCGTAGCTGCGATCTGGGATCATAGCTTTGGTATCTTTTTGCTTACCTTCTGGATCCCACATTTGACCTGAAGAACGCAGCATCGCAGGCATAGATGCATCTACAATAATATCGCTTGGTACGTGCAGGTTGGTAATACCGCGGTCTGAATCGACCATCGCTAGTGGTGGTTGAGTCTCGTATACCGCTTGTAGGTCAGCTTCGATTGCCGCTTTTTGATCTTGAGGAAGCGCAGCAATTTTCGCGTAGACATCGCCGATACCGTTGTTAACATCAACACCTAGCTCTTCAAATAGCTGACCGTGTTTAGCGAATACGTCTTTGTAGTAAACCTTGACCGCATGACCAAAAATCACTGGGTCAGATACTTTCATCATGGTAGCTTTCATGTGAAGTGAAAGCAGAACGCCTTGCTCTTTAGCTGATGCGATCTCTTTTTCAAAGAATGCAACCAATGCAGCTTTGTTCATTACAGACGCATCGATGATCTCTTGATCTTGTAGAGCAAAAGCTGGTTTCAATGTTTTCTTCGCGCCATCTTTACCTACGAATTCGATGCTGACTTTAGTAGCACCTTCAATTGTCACTGACTTTTCGCTACCGAAGAAGTCTTTATCTTCCATGCTTGAAACGTGCGACTTAGAGTCTGCAGACCAAGCACCCATCGAATGTGGGTTTTTCTTCGCGTAGTTCTTCACTGAAAGCGGAGCACGACGATCTGAGTTACCTTCACGCAGTACTGGGTTTACCGCACTGCCTTTGATTTTATCGTAAGTCGCTTTAACAGCTTTCTCTTCGTCAGTGTTTGCTTCTTCTGGGTAGTTAGGAAGTGCGTAACCTTTTGACTGAAGTTCTTTAATCGTTGCTTGAAGTTGAGGTACAGATGCCGAGATATTTGGAAGCTTGATAATGTTTGCTTCTGGTGTCTTAGCCAATTCACCTAGTTCTGCTAATGCATCACCGATACGTTGCTCTTCGTTCAAATAGTCAGGGAAGTTGGCAATAATGCGCCCTGCAAGTGAAATGTCGCGAGTATCAACGTTAATACCAGAAGAAGCTGTAAAAGATTGAATGATTGGCAGCAGAGAGTAAGTTGCTAGCGCCGGAGCTTCGTCTGTAATGGTATAGATGATCGTTGGTTTTTCAGTAGGCATGAAATTTCCCTATAGTTCTTACAAGCTCATTTAAAGTAGTGAGCATGTTATAAATTGACCAGTAAGCCACTCTAAGAGTGAAAACTGCTTACTCGATAGTCGTACTCTATCTTATTTTTCATGCAATCTTGATGACAGCATGAACCAAATCCGTGAGTGCGTTGTTATAATAAAACACGTAGGTATAATTAAACAAATCAGGCTTAAGAGTCCATCAACTTGTTCTATTTTGTGTCTTTTAGGCGCGCAAATGATAGCTCAATTCCGTTTCAGTGAAAACTTTTCGGCACACTTCGTTTACATTTTTGCAAGGTAGTTAACATGTCTACTCGCTCTCGAGGCGCATCTAGCTCAGACAAACCAGCTCGTTCTGGTACAACATTAAAACAAAACGGTAATAGACCGGGCCGCAACAGTGATAAAAATAACACTGGCAATTCACACAAGAAACCGCACTCAAGTAAACACCGATACAAGGGCAAGCCTACTAGCGCAAAACCCAAAGTATCACTTGAAGATCGTAAAGTGATTTTGTTCAA